>NZ_JBHZPZ010000018.1:0-75578 GCF_042787345.1 Flavobacterium xylosi
AAAATTATAGAAATACAAGAGAAATTAAACAATAGACCAAGAAAAAGATTTAATTTTGAAACACCTAATTATATGTTTAATCAAAAAGTTGCATTTATAACTTGAATCCTGCTTTTAATAATATTATTCGTTTTTTCAAAACTAACCATTTGATTAACATCAAAATACACCTAAAAAAATTGGCGTAAAAATATTATATTTTAATTCACTTTTTTAAATAATTAAACTCAAATTTATAATACTGATTGGAAAACGTGTAATCACGATTCTTAAAATCGTTTCCAAAACCAGAATAAAAACCCACTGATAAATCATGCTTACTTATTTGACTATAAAAAGCATTAGAAATAAAAATAAAAACTAAAGTAAAATATAACTTTTTGAACATTTAACCAACAATATTAATACTGGTAACCTTTATTAAATATCTCTATTAAATTTAGTCATTTTTTAATTGAAATGACGTTTGATAAAAACAAAAAAAAGACCCAACTCTCATTGGATCTTTTTCTCAAATATAATAAGCTTAAAAAATATTAAGCTTCCTGATGATGCTGTTCTATTGCCTTTTTGTCAGCTTTAGATATCGTATCAACTAATACCGGCGTTGCGATAAACAATGATGAATAAGTTCCTACAACAATACCTACTAACATTGCGAAAATAAATCCTCTGATAGATGCTCCACCAAAAATAAACATGATAAACAATACACCAATCATTGTTAATGACGTATTGATAGTTCTTGACATCGTTGAATTAATTGATTTGTTTACAATTTCTCCAAAGTTACCTTTTGTTTTTCCGTCTAAAAATTCACGAACCCTGTCAAATACAATAACAGTATCATTCATAGAGTATCCAATAACAGTAAGAATCGCAGCAATAAAATGTTGGTCAATTTCCATTCCGAAAGGCATGAATTTGTAGCATAAAGAATAGATTCCCAATACGAAAACAACATCATGCGCTACAGCAGCAATAGCTCCTAAACCATATTGCCATTTTCTAAAACTGATGAACAAATATAAAAACACAATTAGCATCGCTCCAAGAACGGCCCAGTAAGCATTCGTTTTAATATCTTCTGCTACAGTTGGTCCAACTTTTGATGCTTGTAAAATACCTAAGTTTTTACCCTCGTAAGCATTTACAAATTTATCATACGTTAAACTTGCAGAGAAATGTTGTTTTAAATTATTATACAATAATTTATTCACTTCTTCATCAGCTTGTGTCCCGTGTTCTTCTACTTTATATTTTGTTGTAATTTTTAATTGGTTATCCTTACCAAATATTTTCACTTCGGCACTTCCATCAAATACTTTAGACAATTCAGCTTTAACAACTTCGGCACTAACTGGTTTTTCAAAACGAACTTGAAAAGTTCTTCCTCCAACAAAATCTACACCTTGATCTAAACCATTTGTAAATAAGGAAATAACACTAACAATAACTACAATTGTAGAAAAAGCATAAGTCCATTTTTTTACTCTTAAGAAATCAAAATGGAAGTTCGTGAAGAAATTTTTAGAGAAATTAGTAGTAAAAGTCAAATCATTCTTTCCAGCAATATTCTTGTCTATAAAAATTCTTGCAATAAATATAGAAGTAAATAAAGAGGTAACAATACCAATCAATAATGTTGTAGCAAAACCTTTTATTGGTCCTGAACCAAAAATAAACAATACCGCACCAATCAAAATATGCGTAACGTTTGCATCCACAATAGAACGCATAGCACCTTTCCAACTGTAAGAAGCAACAACTGCTTCACTCAATGTTTTTCCTGCTCGCAATTCTTCTTTTGCTCTTTCATAGATAATGATATTCGCATCTACAGCAGTACCCATCGTTAAAACGATACCAGCAATACCAGGCAATGTAAGTACAGCTCCTAAACTTGCTAAAATTCCGAACAAGAATAATAAGTTAACTGCCAATGCAATATTAGCATACCAACCTGCTTTTCCATAATAAACTATCATCCAAAGTGATACTAAAAGCAATCCAATAAGTGCCGAATTTGTACCATTATCAATTGCTTCCTGACCTAAGGATGGACCTACCACTTCTGATTGAACGATATCTGCTGCTGCCGGTAATTTACCAGCTCTTAAAACATTTGCTAAATCTTTAGTTTGAGTTACATCAAAAGTTCCTGAAATTTCAGATCTACCCCCAGCAATTGGACCACTGGAAACTCCTGGTGCAGAATATACAATATCATCCAAAACAATAGCGATATTGCTTTTTTGTGTGTAAGCTCTACCTGTCAATTCTTCCCATACTTTTGCTCCTTGCCCATTCATTTGCATAGAAACAGCTGGTTTTCCTGATTGATCAAAAGTATCTGATGCATCAGTAACTACGCCACCTGCCATTGCAGGAATATTGTCTCTGTTTCCTCTTAAAGCATATAATTCAACTGCATCAATATCTTTCCCTTTTTCATCTTTAATAACGGAAGGAATACCCCAAACAAATTTAGCATAACGTTGATCTCCTGTTAATAAAATTTTGATATCTGCTCTTTTTAAATATCCATTTACAACAGCAGTATCTTTTGGTGAGAAAAGACCTAAAACTGGTCCACCACCTTGACCTATCATTTTATCCAATAAAGGATTATTTCCTTTTTTTGTCGCTGCAGAATCTTTACCGTCTGTTAATAACGCACTTAAAGAGTCTTTAACAACCGTTTTAGTTTCAACTTTATTAATTTCAGTATTTTTCAATGACTCATTTGCAGTCATCAAAAAGTTCCCAATTTCGTCAATCTTGTATGTCTCCCAAAACTCTAACTGAGCAGTACTTTGCAATAATTTTTTAATCCTGTCTACATCTTTAGCACCCGGAAGTTCTACAAGAATTTGTCCCGATTCTCCTAATTTTTGAATATTAGGCTGTGTAACTCCAAATTTATCGATACGTTTTCTTAAAACACCAAAAGCACTTTCTACAGATTCATCAACTTTTCTAGAGATAACCTTTTTTACTTGTGCATCTGTCATTTGAAAATCTACTCCACCCTCACCTTGCAAACTTCTGTTTGCGAAAATATCAGGAGAAGCTAATTTTACAGTTCCTTTTGAATTTGCTTCGAAAGCATCAAAAAACTTATCTAAATACGATTTATTCCCTTGTAAATCTGCAGTAGCATCAGCCAAAGACTTATTGAAAACTGGGTTTTTAGAATTATTAGATAATCCTTTTAAAATGTCTTTTACTGATATTTGAAGTATTACATTAATACCACCTTCTAAGTCAAGACCTTTATTGATTTGTTTGTCAATTACTTCATTGAAAGTAAAATCAGTAAACCCAAGATTAAATACTTTTTCTTTTCCAATGGAATCTAAATATTTAACTTCTTTTTCAGGATTTCCACCAGCAAAAGATTTTGCATCATTTTTTACTTTACTTGAAACAAAAGTGAAAGAAAGTTGGTAAATACTTACCAATGCAAATAGAATTGCGAAAAATTTAATAAGTCCTTTATTCTGCATTATTACTAAAAATTAATTATTTTTATTTATTTATTTTTGTTTTATCACAATAAAACATAGCCCTGACATCGATTTTTAATACTAAAAAACAACATTTCGAATTACATCATTTTTTTAAACCGAGCAAATATATAATTTAGGTTAAGATTAACAAATTATTTATGGATTAATCTCAAGAAAAAGACTGCAATAATGCAGTCTTCCCTATTTTATAATTAAAATATTATTCTAATATCGATTTTAATGCATCATTCATTTGTCTAACGGCATCAGCACTTTTAGTAAATAATGCTTTTTCTTGCTCATTTAGTTTAATTTCAAGAATTTCTTCCACTCCATTTTTACCAATGATACAAGGAACACCTATGCAAATATCATTTTGACCATATTCCCCTTCAACAAAAACAGAACAAGCAATCATTTTCTTTTGGTCATTCAAGATACTGTCTACTAAAAAAGCAACAGAAGCTCCAGGAGCATACCAAGCGGAAGTTCCTAAAAGACCTGTAAGTGTAGCTCCACCAACCATTGTATCAGCAGCTACTTTTTGCAATGCTTCTTCTGAAAGAAATTGAGATACCGGAATTCCATTGTAAGAAGCTAATCTTGTCAAAGGAATCATGGTTGTATCTCCATGTCCACCAATCACCATTGCTGAAATATCATTTGCCGGTTTGTCTAAAGCCAAAGACAAATACGTTCTGAAACGAGAACTGTCTAACGCTCCACCCATCCCAATAATTCTGTTTTTTGGCAATCCGGTAGATTTCAATGCTAAATAAGTCATTGTATCCATAGGATTAGAAACTACTACTATGAACGTATCAGGCGAATGTTTCAGTACATTTTCGGCAACCGTTTTTACAATTCCTGCATTGATACCTATTAATTCCTCACGTGTCATACCTGGCTTTCTAGGAATTCCAGATGTAATTACCACTACATCACTTCCAGCTGTTTTTGAATAATCATTAGTTACTCCCGACACTTTCGTATTGAAACCGGTACTAGTCGCACATTGCATGATATCCAAAGCTTTCCCTTCGGCAAAACCTTCTTTGATATCCAATAATACTACTTCACTTGCAATCCCTCTATAAGAAATTACGTCTGCACAGGTTGCACCTACATTTCCTGCTCCTACAATGGTAACTTTCATATTATAAAATTTATTCGGTTATTTGGTCAATCGATTATTTGTAATTTTTTTTAACTAAAGTTTAAGCGTCAATTTTGGCATAAACTGCATTTTTCTCAATAAATTCTCTTCTTGGCGGCACTTCATCACCCATTAACATTGAGAAAACTCTGTCGGCTTCCGCCAAACTGTCTATGGTTACCTGACGCAACGTTCTGAAACTTGGATCCATTGTGGTTTCCCATAATTGTTCCGCGTTCATCTCCCCAAGACCTTTATAACGTTGAATTCCTGCGCTTCCGCCCATTCTTTCATTTGCCTGATCACGCTGTAAATCATTCCAAGCGTATTCTTTCTTGTTTCCTTTTTTAACTAAATATAAAGGTGGTGCTGCAATATATACGTGACCTTCTTCGATTAATTCTTTCATAAAACGGAAGAAGAACGTCAAAATCAAAGTAGAAATGTGACTACCATCGACATCGGCATCACACATAATAATTACTTTATGGTAGCGCAGTTTTGAAATATTTAAAGCTTTACTATCTTCTTCTGTACCAATCGTTACACCAAGTGCTGTAAATATATTTCTGATCTCTTCGTTTTCAAAAACTTTGTGATGCATTGCTTTTTCTACATTCAAAATCTTACCACGCAATGGCAAAATGGCCTGAAAAGCACGGTCACGACCTTGTTTAGCCGTTCCACCTGCCGAATCTCCCTCGACTAGATAAACTTCACATTTTGCAGGATCTTGTTCTGAACAATCTGAAAGCTTTCCTGGCAATCCACCGCCACCCATTACGGTTTTGCGCTGTACCATTTCACGCGCTTTTTTGGCTGCGTGACGCGCTTGAGCTGCAAGGATAACTTTCTGAACAATAATACGAGCATCATTTGGATTTTCTTCCAAATATGCTTCAATCATATCACCAACAGCTTGACTTACAGGAGAAACAACTTCTCTGTTTCCAAGTTTGGTTTTAGTTTGACCCTCAAATTGTGGTTCAGCAACTTTTACAGAAATAATTGCCGTCAATCCTTCACGGAAGTCATCTCCTGAAATATCAAATTTCAATTTATCTAACATTCCAGAGGCATCCGCATATTTCTTCAGCGATCTGGTAAGACCAGTTCTGAAACCTTGCAGGTGCGTTCCTCCTTCGTGCGTGTTGATGTTGTTTACGTAAGAAAAAATATTCTCTGTGTAACTGGTATTATAAATTAAGGCAACCTCAACCGGAATCTCCCCTTTTTCACTGTCCATAGAAATAACGTGAGAAATTATCGGCTCACGATTTCCATCTAAATAACGGATGTACTCTTTTAAACCTTCATCAGAATGAAATACTTCTGAAACGAAATTTCCACCTTTATCTTTTTCTCTTTTATCTGTAAAAGTAATTGTTATTCCCTTATTCAGGTATGACAATTCACGCATACGCGCTGCTAATGTATCATACGAAAACTCCGTAGTTTGAGTGAATATAGTTTCATCAGGATAAAAAGTAACTATTGTTCCTCTTTTTGTAGTTTCCCCTATTTGTTTAACAGGATAAAGCGCTTTACCTTTTTCATATTCTTGTTGGTATACCTTACCATCACTACTATGAACTGTTGCTATTAGGTGATTTGACAATGCATTTACCACCGAAACCCCAACACCGTGAAGCCCTCCGGAAACTTTGTAAGAATCCTTATCAAATTTTCCTCCGGCACCAATTTTAGTCATTACAACCTCCAGAGCCGAAACTCCTTCTTTTTTATGAATGCCAACTGGAATTCCACGTCCGTTATCTTCAACAGAAACAGATCCGTCTTCATTAATATCAACTATTATCGTATCACAATGGCCTCCCATTGCCTCATCGATCGAGTTATCTACAACTTCATAAACTAAATGATGCAGTCCTCGAACACCCACATCTCCAATATACATCGAGGGACGCATTCTTACGTGCTCCATTCCTTCTAATGCTTGAATACTATCTGCTGAATAATTGTCCTTCTTGATTTCTTCGCTCATATATTTTAATCTAAAAAAATGTAATTTTTGTCTAACACGCAAATATATAAAAACACAATTTATATAACCGTTAAAATCCAATTTTAAGCTGTTAAGTTATTAACATATTGTTGACTTTTAAACATAAAAAAACGCTCTCAAAATGGAGAACGTTCTTATTTATGTGAAATTCGATTTTTTTTATGCTGTAATCCCTGCTTTTGCAATTTCAATATCCGCCTTAACGTGAGCAGCATTTGCTCTTCCGCTTGGATCTTGGTTTTCCTGCCATTTCGGAATCCATTTTCTAACGGTTTGAGCCGCACTTACCTGTGGGTAATATTTGTTGAATATCGATCTGTAAAAATACGCTTCTTTAGTGGTTGGTGAGTTGTAAGGAAATTCAACTGCTGCACCTGCTAATTCTTCATCCGTAACTTTTGAAGAACAATACTCGATTAATTGATCAATCCAGTTGTATCCTACTCCATCAGAAAACTGCTCTTTTTGTCTCCATAAAACTTCAGCCGGCAAGTATGGATCGTTTGGAGTATCGAAAGCTTTCCTTAAAATATACTTTTCTTTACCTTCGTATGTTTTAGGCATTTTCTCTTCTGCTTTGATACGAACTGCCATATCTAAGAATGATTTATCTAAAAACGGCACTCTAGCCTCTAATCCGTGTGCCATTGTTGATTTATCGGCTCTTAATAAATCAGCAGTAAATAATTTCTGAACTCTTTCGATAGTTTCTTTTTGAAAATCTTCTACCGAAGGTGCATTTCTAAAATACAAATACCCTCCAAAAATCTCATCTGCACCTTCTCCTGAAAGCACTACTTTTATTCCCAAATCCGTAATTGCTTTCGACAAGAAATACATTGGTGTACTCGCTCTTATCGATGTCACATCATACGTTTCAAGATGCCAGATTAATTTATCCAGGATTTTAATTCCTTCTTCGATTGTAAAGTGAATTTCATGGTGTTCTGTCCCTAAAAATTCCGCTACTTTTCTTGCTGCAGCAGCATCTGGCGCAGCCGCATCTAATCCAATAGAAAAAGAATGCAGTTTTTTGCCGCTTTCCGCCAATAATCTGGAAGCAATTGCAGATGTTAATGAAGAATCCAAACCTCCTGAAAGCAAAACCCCAATTGGCACATCACTCATTAATCGCTTGCGCGTAGCTTCGGTCAAAGTTTCTCTGATTAATTCTAAATCTAGATCCTGATCTGCTTTTAGATAATCTTCATATTCAGGTTGATAGTATTTTACAAAACCCGTTTTTTGTGTGTAATAGTGTCCCGGAGGAAAAGTAGAAAATGTTTTGCATTGGTCTGCAATAGGTTTCATCTCCGATGAAAAATAAATTCTTCCTCTTTGATCTAAACCATAATATAACGGTTTTACTCCCATAGGATCTCTTCCAGCTATAAAATCATCGCCATCTATTACAACAAAAGCCCAGTCTCCATCTAGCATATTGCAAAAATCATATCCAAATTCTTCATACAAATGAACAATTACTTCTGAATCTGATTTAGTTTTAAAAGTATGGTGTTTCAAAACACCTTCTCTTAATTCCTGATGATTGTAAATTTCACCATTATGAACCATATAAGCGGTTTTAGTACCTTTTATTGGTTGTTTTCCTGAATGCAAATCGATGATAGACAAACGTTCATGACTTAATATATGTCCGTTTTCTGTAACATGTAAATCACTTTCATCCGGCCCACGATGTGACATTCTTTTAGAAAGTTCTTGTACTAATTTTTCATCTTTTCCTTTTCCGATAATGGCTAATATTCCGCACATAACTATATATTTTTAATATTTTGTTTATTTTTATAAGGCAAAGATGTAATAACAGTTATGATTATAAAACACAAATACACTATTTAGTTATAATATGAAACCTAAAAATTAAATTTACATTAAAAATGTAATTTAAAACTCAAAATAGGAAAGGATTGCATTGTAAACTATAAACTATCGGTTTCAAAGATTTGTTTATTTTACTTTACCTCCTTTTAAATACGTATTTGCTGGTTTCATTTTTACGATTTTGTTTTCCTCCATTTTCATCAAATCCTGATCATACATTACAAAATCAGCCCATTTACCCACTTCCAGACTTCCTTTTTCTTTTTCTTCGAAATTAGAATAGGCAGCCCAGATTGTCATTCCTCTTAAAGTTTCTGCTCTGGTTAAGGCATTTTCCATTTGAAAACCGCCATTAGGATAATTTTTGCTGTCTTTTCTGGCAAAGGCAGCATGAAAGGTCAACATAGGATTGACTTCCTCAACGGGAAAATCCGTTCCTAAAGCCACCATTCCTGCTTTTTGAAGTAATTTTTTATAGGCATACGCATTTTTAAGTCTTTCTTTTCCCAATCTTTCGCCCGCCCAATACATATCGGATGTCGCATGTGTCGGTTGAACCGAAGGAATAATCCCAAATTTGAAATAATCGAAATCTTGTTCACGCAAAACTTGTGCGTGCTCAATTTTCCATCTTCGGTCTTTTGTGCCCGCTAAAACTTCTCCATATATTTTTAGAATCACCGTATTTGCCGAATCACCAATAGCATGCGTATTCAATTGAAAATTTGAAGTTGCAATTTGTCTGGCAACCGATTTTAATTCTGTAACTGGTGCCAACAAAGCTCCATATTGGCCTGGTTTATCAGAATATGGTTTGTGCATGCAAGCACCACGAGAGCCCAAAGCACCATCGCCATACATCTTAAAGGAACGCACATTTAGATTATCCGTTTTATAAATTCCTTTTTTTTGATATAAATCTATATTTTTTTGATTTGCAGTGACCATAGCATATACATTAAGCTTCATCAATTTTGCTTTTTGCAAACTATCCATCAAATGAATAATGTCCGGATCTAATCCCGCATCATTCACCGTTGTTAATCCATAATCAAACATCACTTTTTCAGCATCCAATAAAGCGGCTATTTGAATTTTACGAGTCGGTTTTGGAATTATTTTAAACACTAATTCCATCGGGTTATCCACTAAAATACCGGTTGGTTCTCCATTTGCAATTTCAATCTGACCACCAATTGCTTTCGTATCTTTTGTAATTCCCGCTAATTTCAACGCTTTACTATTCACAATAATCGCATGACCATCAACTCTATTTAACACGACAGGAATATTTGGAAATTCAGCATCTAAATCTGCCTTTGTTGGGTATTGATTCACGTCCCAATCATTTTGGTCCCAGCCATTACCAACAATAAACTCCGGATTTTTTTCTTTTTGAAAAGTCTTTATACGGGCAATTATTTCCTTCATGCTCTTCGTCCCTCTCAAATCAACTTCCTGTAAAGAAAGTCCATAGCTATAAAAATGACAATGTGCATCAATCAAGCCCGGATAAATGAATTTTCCTTTGGCTTCAATCGTATTTTTGGATTTATAATTTTTTGCAATTTCACGATTGGTACCAATTGCCACAATTTTTCCCTCATTGATCGCCATAGCCGAAGCCTTATCAAAAGTATTATTGATTGTGTAAATAGTGGCATCCGTGATAATGGTATCAACGGAAATCTTATTTTTTTGATTACATGAAATCAATAAAAACAAAGCAAAAAGTAGTGTAATTCGTTTCATAATACGCAGTTTAGTTGGGCTAATATAAAGAAAGAAGCCCAAAATATATAAACTGCACCTAATTATTTAGAAGTCAAAAAAATAATTATGAAATTTCTTGAATCAAATATTTGGTCGAATTAATTTCAAAAGTAAATCCCACTTCATTCCCCAATAATTTATTCCCCAAAGGAGATTGGGGTGACAAGGCAATAATACTTACTTCATCTACACTAATTTTAGGAAGTGCGACGCTTAAATACAGATAAATTCCATTGGCTCGAATCAAACTTCCAACAATAATGCTTTTAGAGACATTAGCAGCATCTATTTTATCCAAAACTACTTTTTGAGCCAACACTTCTCTTAATTTAGTATTCAGTTTCTCCTGCTCGATATGCATCATAGACAAAGCCGTTTCATGCTTGTCTCCGGCAGAACCTTTGGCGTCGTTTTTAGAATCTTCAGTAAGTGCCACAATCATATCTTTGAAAACGTCGATACGGTCTTGAACTAATTGCAGGTAATATTGATGTATTTTTTGTTTGAAAGTCATAATTATTTAGCCACAAAGGCACTAAGTCAGGGAATTTTTTTTGCCACGAAGACACTAAGTCACGAAGAAAAAAAGAATTATTATTATTATTCTTGTTTTATACTACATAAAACCTTTGCGTCTTTGCGCCTTACTGGCAAAAAAACCTTGTGCCTTTGCAACAAAAAATTAAAAATCAAATTTATAATTTACTCCGGCCACTATTTGAAACCCCTGAACCGTATAATCCAACCATTTTTCATAGGCTTTGTTGGTAATATTATTTGCTCTCAAAAAAGCAGTAAATCTTTCATTGTATTTGAATCCAACGTTAGCATTCAAATCAAAATAAGATTTCAGTACAATTGGATTTTGACTTGGAGCAACGATATAAACCAAATCAGTATTCGTTTTGTAATCTTTACGTTCTCCTACATAAAATACATTCACACCGGCAAACCATTTTTTAGTTATGGCAAAATCAATATTTGAATTGACTTTTACTTTTGGCAAATTCCAAGCTTCACTTTGAAAGTCATTAGTATAACTGCTAAAAGTTCCATTGACTCCAAAAGTCACATTTTTTGAAAAATCAGCTTTTAATTCTCCATAAAAACTCAATGTTCTCATATCATCATAAACTATCTGCAGGGAATTCCCAAAAGCATAATTCTCATTGGTGCTATTTTCATTGTAATCATTGCTTCTAAACAATGCTTTATTTCTTTCATTAAGATAAGAGCCTCTCACATTATAACTTACATTATTAGTCAGTTTCCCTTTTAACCCTGCAAAAATATCATATTGTTTATCCGTTGGCGCAATGTTTAATGTTGGAGAAAGGAATGGGTTTTCCTTAACGAAATCTTGGTACGAGTTCTGTTCTAAATTTCCTTCGGCTCCAGCATAGAAAATCATTAAATCGCCAACCACTTTGTACGAAGCGCTAATTTGCGGATAAATCAAAAATTTGTTATTGCTTTTTTCATTGTCCAAACTATAAAATATACCAGCTCCGATATTCAACGTCCAATCGTCTTTTAGCACTACAAAACTTGGTGCAATCCCAAAATTAGTAAAACCATATTTTAAAGGTTCTATATTTGTATTTGAATAGTTTTTCTTGAAACTTCCACCCACATAATCAACAATTACATTTGTTTTTATAGCCGTGTCCATTATATCAACTTTGAAAGATGGCTTTACATAAAACCGATTCTCAGAAGATCCATACATATCCGAAAAGTGATTAAACTTAACAATCGCTTCATCAAAAACACCTTCATTAAAATCTATTTTCCCGCCAGCCGTAATTGTATTGTAATCCTGTTGTGGTTTTATTCCATTGATTAAAGTCCTTCTGTCAGATGGAGTCATTGCGCTTCCAAAATCAGTAGGCAGACCATACCAATTGTACACTTGATTCTGATAACCCAAATCAAAATTCCAAGACAACTCTTTTTCATGGGCTCCGTAAGTCAAATCAATCGATGTATCATAAAACCGGTCTTCAAGCTCAACACCTTTTATACCTCCTTGCGAAGAATGATGTTTAAACATTCCGCCAACATAATTAGTCTCATTAAGATCATGATTAACGAATAATTCGCCAATAAACCTTCCATAATTCCCGATGCCAAAAGTCGCATAGTTTTTAAACAAATGTTCTTGTTTTTCTTTTTCTACTCCCTCAGCCTTTCCTTTAGACGGAGTAAAAGTCGAAGCAACCGGAAAAGAAAAAATAGTATATTTTATTGTTTCCTTTTTAGCATTTCCTTCCTCTTCCAGCGAAGGAGTTTCTTTAACTTTGAAAGCATCTGAAATTGTTGGCGTATAAGGTTTCACAACATTTACAGTCTCTGTACCAATTTGTTCCTTTTTTTGAGCAAACGAAAATTGTGAAACTAAAAGAAATAAAATCCCCACCCCAACCCTCCCCGAAGGGAAGGGAACCGAAAACGTTGCTACATTATTTGTGAATGATTTTATGTTTAAATCTTTATATGTCATGTTTTATTTTTTTACTTCTTATTTATAACTATTCCCTTCTTACCTGGTAATTTAAACTTCCCATTCTCCTTTTGCTACGAACTGCGTTTTTCCGCCAATTCTTATGTCAAAATGATTTTCTGATAATTTACCCTTAAAATAAATTTGAGAAGGTCTATTAATAAAATCGCCTTGATGATTTATGACTTCTATTTGCGGTGCATAATATTTCAAAAGAAAAGCCTGTAAACAAGTACTGGCGCTTCCAGTAGCCGCATCCTCTTTAAGTTGGTTGTCCTCTATGCACAACATTCTACTAATGAGTTTTCCATCTTCTAAACAATAAAAATACAAGGCTCGATGACTGGTTTTGCAATGAGTATGTAACCATTCGTTCATTTTACCCTGGTCCAGAATTAAATTTTCTAATGCCTTAATATTTTGCAAAGGAACAATCACAAAAGCGCTCCCTGTGGTCACTTCCTGAATTGGAAATTTGCCATCAAAATCAGTACTTTTTAAATTACTGAAGGTTAAAAAATCTTCTGCTAAAAAAGTATCCAAAAACTCCGGTTGAGCCGCTTGCAACCAAACTAAATCTCCCGACTGATTAACGGGAATTTCACCAATTGGAACCGTCAAAGTTATTTTCTGGGACTGATTTTCAAATATTTTATTCATCAAAACCCAAGAAGTACCTATTATAGGATGTCCCGCAAACTTCATTTCATATTCCGGAGTGAAGATTCTGATTTCTGCAGCATTATTTTCTGGACTAAGTTTGGTAATAAAAGTGCTTTCCGCAAAATTGATTTCGCGGGCAATTTTTTGCATCTCAGTATCGCTTAAATTTTCTGCATCTAAAAAAACAGCTAATTGATTGCCTGCATATTTCTTCTCGGCAAAAACATCTACTATATAAAACGGTATTTTCATTTTTTTTTATTTTTAAGCTTTTGGATTATTCAAAATTTATTTATTCCATAAATCCTGAAATAAGACCCCGCTCTTTATCTTCAAATTACTTCGTTACTGATGAATTTGTTTTGGATTCTTCGGCTTTAATGGTATCCAATTCAGTTTGTGCTTCTGAAACAACATCTGGAAAATCAGTAAAATTTTGTATTACATTCTCCAAAATATAAGTCGCCTGATAGCTGTCTTTCAATCCGTAAAAATTTTTCGCCATCAATACCAATCCTTTTGCTCCAAAATATTTATAACTGGAATAATTCTTCGCTAATTTTTGAACCGCCGTATTGGAGGCTTCAAACTTCGCGTCTTTATTTTTAAAATAAGCGTCATAATACAAAGCTTCGGCAGCTAATTCTCCTTTGGCAATGGACAATAATTTCGCATAAGCAGTTCGCGCTTTTGCCTCATCACCTGTTTGTATTGCTGCGCGTGCTATTATAATTTGAGCATCACTTTTTACATTATCATCCGTTTTAGGATTCATCAAAACTTTCTCTGCATAAATCACTGAATTCGAATAATCCTTGATGTCGTAATAACTTTTCATCAAATTAGATTGTGCAAATGTTCTGTTTTGAGATAAATCAGCTTCATTTTCTAATCGAGACAATACCGGAATTGCTTTGTCGTACTCTTTATTTTTTAGGAAAATTTGAGCTAATCGAGACAACGATTGATCTGTAAATTCACTTCTGGGTTGCGAAATTACAAACTCATAATTCGGAATTGATTTGTCTACTGAACCTTCTGCATAATACAGTTGAGCCAGATAATAATTAGCATTTAAAGCATGAATTCCTGTTGGAAACTTAGCTACATAACCACTAAATCCTGCGATTGCTTGTTTTGTGTTATTTTGTTGATATTGTTTTTCAGCAGCTTCATACGTATCGTTGTCAAGTTCAGCATCTGTAACGGCAACAAAATCTAAAGTTCGCACCCAGTTCGCATATTCATCCACTCTGCCACCATCCACATAAATAAGTCTGGCAGTGGCAACTGCTTCTAATGCCTCAGGACTTCTAGGAAATTCAGCGGCAACTTTTTTAAATTTAACCAAAGCCTGCTCGTCTTTATCAGAATTATAATAAATTAATCCCTGACGCAAAATAGATCTTGAAGTAAAAGAACCTTTTTTAAATTCCGTATTTAATCGATCATATGTTTTTATTGCAAGGTCATTTTTATTCTCGGCAACATAGGTGTTTCCTAATTCGAACATAGCATCATCTCTATAATCTGATTTTGGATACAATTGTAAAAAAGCATTTAACTCTTCTATTTTCTTTTCGTTTTTAGAAATAAATCCATAAGAAATTGCTTTTTGGAAGTAAGCATAATCAGCATCAACACTTTTCGATTCAATCACTTTGGTGTAAGCTTCCATCGCCGCTCCATATTTTGAAGTAACAAAACGACAATCCGCTAAACGCAAGTACGAATCGTTCAATCTTACTTTATCCTCTTTTGAAGTTGCTATTTGGCTTTGGAAATAATTCCCTGCCTGGTCGTATTCTTTCAATTTGAAATACGCATAGGCAATGTTATAATTAATGTTTTTAAATTCCGGTGTTTCTTTGGCTTGAGCCAAACCCATAAATTGTTTAAAACTGATTAACGCCTCTTTGAAATCATTCTGAACATATTCCGATTCTCCTTTCCAGAAAGTAGCTCTTGCAGTAAAAGTTGCATCTCTTTGTTCGCTAATAGATTTAGTAAACATTTTCGATGCTTCTTCATAATTCCCATCGGTGTACAATTCTAAACCTCTGTAGAAAAGGACTTTTTGATACGCTAATTTATTTTCGGGAGCCTTATTTATTTCCAATAAAACTAAGGCTTCTTTGTAGTTTTTAGAGGAAATATAAGAATCTATCAACAATTTTTCAATTTCTGAACGGCTCGAATTATCCGGATATTTTTTCAAAAAAGCTTGCAAAACAGAAGGAACACTTTGATACGAATTCCCTATTTCATAACTCAATTTGGCATAATTCAAACTCGCATCTTCTTGAATTGCTGCATCAAAATTCATTTCGGATGCATTTTTGAAAGCATTCAAAGCCTGTTGTTTTTTATCGGTATTCATGTAACTTTCCCCCAAATGATAATAGGCATTTTGAGCTACGAAATCTTTTCCTCCAATGATTTTATTGAATTGAGAAATGGCGTTTTCGTAATCTTTTTGTTTGTAATACGCATAACCCAATTGATAAAAATCCGTATTATTCCATCTTCCTTTTTTACCTTTATAAGCGACCAAATAAGGAATGGCTTTGTCATATTGTTTTAAATTAAAATAGCTTTCGCCAATAATTTTATTCAATTCTGATTTTTCAGAAGGATTTGATTTGGCCATCGCTTTTCCTCCTAAATCAATTGCTTTTTCAAAATTTCCTAGCTTAAAGTTCATATCAGCTTGGTAATACGAAAGCTTTTCTTTGTATTTTTCTTCACCCGAAACTTCGTCAAAATATTTTGTGGCTTGCTTGTAATCATCTCCTTCATAAGCCATAAAGCCAAGATAATACTTAGCCTGAGAACCATATTCAGCGGAGTTCACCACTTTATTCAAATAGACTGTTGCTTCCTTTTTCTTTTTTGCATTAAAAAAACTATATCCTTTTTGGAAATTAAATTTATCACGATCACTGCTGCTCAACTGATTTTCGTCTACTTTATCAAACCATTGCAACGCTTGTGGATAATTCCCTTGGTCAAAATAATAATGAGCTACTTCAATATAAGCTTGGTTTTGTTTTGTGCTGGTAGGATAATCCGCAACAAATTGTTCCATCAATTCATCAGCATTAGATTGATTGGTACGAATAGCACAATTTGCAATATAATAAGCACAATCCGATTGTAGTTCTTCGGTGGCAGCCGTTTCTTTTACTTTGCTGAAAATAATTTGAGCTGATGCGTATTGCTTATCATTAAATAAAGAGAGCGCTTTATTATAATCTTTTAAATCATGTGTGTAAATAGTTGATTGTTGCGCTGAACTCGCAGCAGATATAATAAAAAGGAGAAATAAGTAGAGCCAAGAAATTTTACGCATTGTATTTTTGTTTAATAATTCAAATGTATCATATTCTGTAGTCTATAACGAATCGTTATTCGTTTTTATTATGAAAATCTTTTTAAACAATTCAGATTTTCAGACTCAAGAGCAGTCTTCAATGAATATTCATTCTCATTCAAGTACTTATTATTTGAGTAATTCTTCTTAATTGAATAAAATTTATTTTGAATACAACCGTTATCTTATTACTTTTACCCAAATAAACAAAATCTCCTATGTCTCAACCTGTACTGTCTTTAAAAAATGTAACCATTTACCAAGAAGGAAAAACTATTTTATCTGAAGTAAACTTGGAGGTAAATCACGGAGAGTTTCTATATATAATTGGAAAAACAGGTTCTGGAAAAAGTACCTTGATGAAAACCTTATATGGAGATCTCGCATTGACCGAAGGAGAAGGCCATATTGTAGATTTTGATTTAGCCACTTTAAAAGAAAGTGACATTCCTTTTTTAAGAAGAAAGATTGGAATCGTTTTTCAAGATTTCAAATTATTACCGGATCGTACTGTAAAAGACAATATGTTATTTGTTCTTAAAGCAACCGGTTGGATTGACAATCAAGAAATACAACGAAAAATTGATGAAGTACTGGATAAAGTTGGAATGATCGAATTTGGAAATAAAATGCCACATCAACTTTCTGGTGGTGAGCAACAACGTGTAGCCATTGCACGAGCTTTGCTAAACGATCCTGAACTGATTCTTGCTGATGAACCAACTGGAAATCTTGATCCACAAACCAGTGCCGAAGTATTGGAAGTATTAAAAAACATCAATGCTAACGGAAAAACGGTAATCATGGCAACTCACGATTACGCACTACTTATGAAATTCCCATCTAAAACATTGAAATGTGAAGATGAAAGAATTTTTGAAGTAGTTCAGAGAACGGCATAATGCTTTCCATTCTTATTCCGATATACAATTACAACGCTTATCCTCTTGTTTTGGAATTACTTAAGCAATGCACGAATTGCGGAATAAATTTTGAGATTTTAGTCATTGATGATGCATCGACGCAACATCAATCAGAAAATAATGCGATTCAATTTTTAACAAATTGTTCCTTTATTGAATTATCAGAAAATATTGGAAGAAGCAAAATCCGAAATTTATTGGCCTCAAAGGCAAATTATGATTGGATGCTTTATTTAGATTGCGATACTTTCCCCGAAAATTCTGATTTCATTTCAAATTATATTAAGCAAATTAACTTATCGGCAGAAAAAGTTTTTTTTGGAGGAATCGTTTACACCAAAGAAAAACCGGCTAATGACAAATTATTACGCTGGATCTTTGGCCAAAAAAGAGAAGCTATACCCCTTTTTGAACGAAAAAAAAGTCCATATAGAAGCACATTTGTCTCCAATATTTTAATAAAAAAAACAGTTTTCGACGCCATTTTATTTGATGAAAAAATAACCAACTATGGTTACGAAGACTTCGCTTTCATTCAAAATATAAAGCTAGAAAATATTGACATTGAACATATTGAAAATTCTGTATTTCATTTGAATTTAGAAACTTCATCGCTTTTTTTATCTAAAACTAAAACTGCGCTTGAGACACTTCTAATTATTTCAAAAACCAATTCGAAAACTGAAATTGACAGTAAAATAATTAAGACTCATAAAATGCTATACGATTTGAAAATTAATTTATTAATCTCAAAGTTGTTTCAGAAACTGCAATCAAGGCTCGAACGCCATCTAACTTCAAAAAAACCTTCTCTATTAGCATTTGACTGCTATAAAATTGGCTATTTTTGTTATTTAAACAGTAAATAGATGCCTTTTTTTTCTGTAATAATTCCACTTTTTAATAAAGAAAAATTCATTGAAGCCACTTTAAAAAGTGTTCTTATACAAACGTTTATTGATTTTGAAATACTCATCATCAATGATGGTTCAACGGATAATAGTGCTGAAATTATAAAAGGGTTCGATGACCCAAGAATTCGATATTTTTATAAAGAAAATGAAGGAGTTTCCTCGGCAAGAAATACTGGAATAAAAAATGCCAAAGCAAAATTTATCGCTTTTTTAGACGCCGATGATTATTGGTATCCGGACTTTTTAGAAGAAATGTTTAAAAACATTCAAAGCTATCCTCAGGAAAAAGTATTTTCTGCGGCCATCGAAATTGAAACATCAAAAAAAGTAATTCCTGCTAGCTATTCGATTTTAAAAACTAATCATTGCGAGATTGTAAATTACTTTAATGCCAGTTCCAAGGAAACCGTTATTTGCACTTCCTGTGCGGTTTTTCACAAAAGCATTTTCAGTGAAACAGGAACTTTTGACCTTAAAATAAAAAGCGGTCAAGACACTGATATGTGGATTCGAATCGGGATGAATTATCCTGTTGTCTTTTCTTGGAAAATCTTGGCACGATATATTTACGATGAAAAAAGCCTTTCGAAAAACAAAAACTATTTGAACCAAAAAATTAATTTTTCAAAATTCGAGGAGCAAGAAAAGACAAATTTAAGCTTAAAAAAATTCCTCGATTTGAATCGGTTTTCATTGGCAATAAAATCTAAATTAATTGCTGACGATGACAATTTCAATACCTATTCTAAAGCTATTGATCAAAAAAACATATCGTTAAAAAAGAGAATTCTACTTATAATGCCTTCGGTTATTTTAAAACCATTGATCAATTTGAAATTAATTTTAGTCAATAATGGATTTGGAAATTCAGTGTTTAAATGATTTAAAATTTTGATAATCTCTGATATAATCTTCTTCATCAAACTCATCCGAAGCCAATACCAGACAAACGGAACCCGAAGAAAAATTCTCTAATTCTCTCCAAATCCCCCTAGGAATCATAAGACCTATATTAGGTTTATTTAACGTTACTTTTCTTGTTGCATCACCATCTTTCAAAACCACATCAAAACTTCCGCTTAAAGCAATTAATAATTCTTGCTGCTCTTTATGCGCATGTCCACCCCGTTCGCCACCGCTTGGAACATCATATAAATAATAAACCCTTTTGGATACAAAGGGTATTGTATCTCCCTCAATAACAGAAAGATTCCCTCTTGAATCACAAATTTTAGGAATTTCGATTAATTGAACATCACTATTCGTTGTCATTTGTTTTAGCATAAAATGGATTTCCACTGTTTTGTAATAGTTTCTAAAGATAAATGTTCTACACTTTTGGACGCATTTTTTTTACAAAAATCATACAAATTAGTATCTTCAACAAATTGCTTCATTGCTGATGCGAAACTATGTGGGTTATTATTTTCAACCAATAAACCATTGAAGCCATCTTTGATCAGCTCATTGGGACCCGATTTACAATCTACAGAAATGACGGGCGTTCCTAAAGCTAATGATTCGACGATTGACAAAGGAAAACCTTCATGATGACTGGTAAGAATCGTAAAATCAGCTTGTTGAACATATTGAAATGGATTCTTATTAAATGGATAAATTATGACAAAGTCATCCATTTGCAATCGTTTAATATTTTCCTGTATAATCCCTAAATCAGGTCCATCTCCCATCAAAAGTAATTTATACCCTTGAAGGTAAATTTTTGAAAGATAAAAGGCTTCCAGCATTAAACTAAAATTCTTTACTTTTTCATCAAACCTCCCAAAATACATGATAAATTGTTCTGAAATAGGCATTTCTTTTTTTATTTCAATTTTAGAAAAATCATACGGGTTATGAATCGTTAGCGTATTTTTTAAATCAAACTTGTACTTTATCATTTCTTCGATCGCTTGAGAAACACATATAATCTTTTCTGCGTTTTGATATAACAATTTAGAAACAAAAATAGATTTAGGAAAATAAGTATCTGTATTATAACTATGAACCATGTACCATTTCTTTCTTTTACCATATATCCATTTTGTAATAATTTCTCTGGTCAAATTATTCCTGGGCCTATTGTCTATTATAAGATTTATTTCATTTTCCTTTAAATAGTTATTCAAAAGAAATCCTTTTTTGATTTTTTTAAAAAAAGAACCTGAAGTCCCTATTCCTAAATTCATCAATTTTCCGGCATATTCATAATCAACAACATCGTTTATAATTATGTTGTGCACTTCTATATTCAATTTTTCCATCATAAAACTTAACAAGGAAGCAAATCGCTCTGCTCCACCACTTCCTAAAGAGGTCGAAATTATGGCTACTTTGTTTTTGTTTTGTGTCATTCTTATCTAAAAGTAAATATATTTGTCAAATATACACATAAATGAAAGTTTTACTTGTTGGTGAATTCAGCCGATTACATAACTCTCTTAAAGAAGGTTTACAGGAATTAGGTCATGAAGTTTATATTTTGGGTCATCAGGATGGTTTTAAAAATTATCCTGTCGATTTCCCTATTGAAAAAATATGGGACAACGGATTTTTGAAAAAAATAAAAGTAACTGTAAATGCCATTTTTGGGTTAGACATAAGTTCTTATCTCACCTATCTTCAGTTTAAAAAAAACAAATCAAAATTTACAGGCTTTGATGTTGTACAACTTGTCAATGAAAACAGCTTTTATTGCCAATATTATTACGAAAAAAAAATTCTAGATTTTCTCTTTAAAAATAACTTAAAGACTTATCTATTATCTTCAGGCTATGACTATCTGAATGTGAAATATTGTTTTGAAAATCCAAATTACAAATCAGGTATTCAAAGGTATTTAGCAGGCAGAATTAATCCAAAAAGTTTTGGAAATGTATTGAAGTTTAGAACTTCATCCTTTAAAAAATTACATCAATTTATTTATTCGAACATTCAAGGAATTATAGCATCGGATATCGATTATCATATTCCGTTGCTGATTAATTCCAAATATTCGGGATTAATTCCAAATGCAATAAACACGGTTAAAATTGGTTTTCAACCTTTGACAATTTCTGATACCATTATTATTTTTCACGGAATTAATGAAGCTAATTATTATAAAAAAGGAAATGATTATTTTGAAAAAGCGTTGCATATTATTGAGAAAAAGTATGAAAGTACAGTTGAAATAATTACAACCCGTGATATTCCTTATTCAACCTACATTAATTTATACAATAAAGCACATATTGTATTAGACCAAACCTATGCAAATGACCAAGGTTATAATGCACTAGAAGCGATGGCTAAAGGAAAAGTAGTTTTTACAGGAGCCGAAGATGAATTTATCGCCTATTATAATTTGAATGAAAGAGTTTGTATTAATGCTTTGCCTGACGTTGAATATTTAGTGAATGAATTGTCATATTTGATTGAGAATCCTAATGAAATGATAGCAATTGGAAAACGAGCCCGAACCTTTATTGAGAAAGAACACGATTACATCAAGATTGCTGAGAAGTATTTGCAGGTTTGGAATTCCAAAACTACTTCTTATTAATTTCCCTAAGTTGCTGAATATCTAATAAATCCTTTGGTCTATTGGCTTTCACTTTACTGATAATCAAATCTTCTAAAGAAAGCACATTCCATCTAAAAAAGGCTTTAGTATTAACCTCTGAAACTACACTGTCTCTATAAGCTTCATCAAAAGTTTTATTAACAGAGAATTTCGTAATCAATTCTAAATCTAAATCTAAAGGAGAGAATTTGATAGAAATATTTTGTTTTTGTTCTTTTACTACCAAAGGAAAATCATCTATTTCAAATCCCATTTCATTAAAAACTATAACTAATTTTCTAAAATTTTCTTCGGTAGTTTCTATCCAAAAATCGATATCCGCAGAATGACGTTGATACCCATGAAAATTTACTGCGCCACCGCCTACCATTAGCATTCTAACCTTATGTTTATTGGCTAAAGAAACGAAACTATTAATATTTTCTTCCCAGGGCTGCAACATATTATTTAGATTTTATGGTAATTATAAAGTTCTTGGTTTTATCCACTTTATTTTTCGTCGGATACTGATTTACTTGATACACCAAATTCAGAAAGCTATAAATACGTTCAATTCCTGATAGTTTCAGGAAAGCTTCTTGTTGCTTTTTGTTGCTTTCTTCTTTGGTTTGAAAATGCATTTCCATGGTACAACTATTAAATATCAAAATTAACACTTTTTGTCCAGCTAATATAAAGATCAAAACAAACTTTTTCTAAAATAAACACACAGTACCAATAAATAGATGAAATTATCAAAAGCTTGTGCCATTACTATTCCTTGGATTCCAAATTCATTAATAAAATAAAGACTTGAAAAATACAAAACGGCAAGTGAAAACAACTCCGAGATTATAAAGGCTATGGTTAACTTTTTTGCGAAAAATTGATATCCTAAAATCAAAGAAGCCACTTTTAAAACATCTCCTGTCAGCTGCCAAAAAAATAAAGTTGTAACAGGAAGAAACAAATTGGTAAAAAGCAAATTGACAATAAAAAAGCGCAGGAAATAAATTACCGTTAATCCAATTATAAAAACGGGCAAAATCGTTTTATAAAAACTCCAAAACACTTTTTTAGTCTCTAGATTGTTCTTGGCCACTGCCAATTTCGGCAAAAAATAAACGCTCAAAATTGTGGTGACAAACAGCATATAATAGGTTGAAATTCGGGTTATTGTTTCCCAAAAACCAGCTTCCTCCAAGCCAACAATCTCAATTACATTTTTTCTGATGGCCAAAAAAACCAAAGGTCCCAAAACGGATGAAACCAAAGCCATTAAAGAATAAGATGATAAATTCTTTATAATTTGAAAATCAAATTGATGCAGCCGAATCGTCTTGAAAAAATTGATTTCTTTGTTTATAAAATAGAACGTTACACAAAACATCAATCCGGGTGAAATCACTAAAGAAAGCAAGGCCCCTAAAGTTTTATACTGTAAAATCATGCCGATTGACACTAATAAGCCAATTGCATTTCCTATTATATTAATCCAGATCACTTTTTTGAATTGCCCTAAACCATTAATTACGGAGAGCATAAAGACAGAAATAGCATACCATGGCAAACCCAATGCCAGCGCTTTGAAAACAATCGCGTAATCAAAATTATTTCCAAATATTTCTTTGCTCCAAAAAGTGGCAAAAAAATACAGCACGCAACTTAAAATAATAGCAATACACAACAAACAGATAAAAACTGTTGCAATTATCTTTTTAAGCTGATTTTCGTTTTTTCCGTTTTCGGCCGTGTATTTTATAATTCCGTTTTGAAATCCTAAAGTCGAAATGCTTTCTAATGAAGTTAAAAAATTCCTAAGATTTCCTACCAAAGCCATTCCGCTTGGTCCTACAAATACAGCTAATAATTTTGAAGTTACTAATCCGATTCCAATTTTCAGAATGACGCTTAAACTATTCAAAGATGAGATCTTAAACAGCTGTGTTTGGGTTATCTTTTTAACGAATTCCAACTTAATACTTGTTTAAAACACCTACAACATAACTAACCTCATCTATTGTCAAAACGGGACTTATGGGCAAACTCAGAACTTCATCATGAATTTTTTGAGTAATTGGAAAAGACAAATGATTCCATAATGATAAAGCCTTCTGATTGTGCGGAGGAACCGGATAATGTATTACGGTTTGAATACCATTTTGGTACAAAAATTCTTGTAACTCAAGTCTGTTTTGTGTTCGAATGACAAACAAATGAAAAACATGATTATTTGACAAATCCCAAAACGGAAGTGTTATTTTTTCATTTTTTATTTCAGATAAATAACGTTTAGCGATTGTTCTACGCTTTTCATTTTCAAGATCTAAATTCGGCAACTTTACATTTAAAAACGCAGCCTGCAATTCATCCAACCTTGAATTTATACCGATATGATCATTGTAATACTTCGTTTCCGAACCATAATTCCGAAGCGATTGAATCGTTTTGGCTAACTCCAAATCGTTTGTAGTAACAGCACCTGCATCTCCTAAAGAACCCAGATTTTTCCCGGGATAAAAACTATAGGCGGCAGCCCCCCCCGCCAACGAAGGGGGAGCTTTTTCTCGCTCTTTCGTTCCCCCTTCGGGGGTTAGGGGGCTAATTGCTCCGTGAGACTGAGCGGCATCTTCAATTATAAGTAAATCATTTGCTACAGCAATTTCATTTATCGCATCCATCTCAGCCAGTTGACCGTAAAGATGAACAACTAAAATGGCTTTGGTTTTTGAAGTAATTTTTTCTTGAATTAAATCGGGATTGATGTTGTAGGTTTCCAACTTTGGCTCGACCAAAACAGGAATCAAATCCGCTTGTGAAATAGCTAGGATACTGGCAATATAAGTGTTCGCAGGAACGATAACCTCATCGCCTTTTTGCAATTTTCCAAGTTGAATATATCCTTTGAAAATCAAAACCAAAGCGTCAAAACCATTCCCTGTTCCGATGCAATATTTGTTTCCGCAGTACTTGGCAAAATTAGTTTCAAATTCCTTGACTTCATTCCCTAAAATATACCAGCCATTAGCTAAAACTGCTTTCAATTTTTCTTGAAAAGCGGTTTCATACGGTTCGTTTATTTTTTTTAAATCAAGAAATGGTATCATATAGTATTCATTTTATAAAAATCCTGGCTATAAACAGAGCAACCTAATTCTTCTTTTTGTTTCAAAAGCCCTGCGTGATATCCATTTTCATTATCATCATTAACAATACCCATATCAAAAAAAAGCTTACCTTCTCTCTTGTATTTTTGTATTAAACTGATGAATAAAAAATCCAATGCACGCAGCTCCTCCCCTTTTTTAGTGGTAGCTCCATATTGCGATTTTACAACAATTTCAGTTTCAAATAGTGTAACTCCCGCAACAATAACATCCCCATAATAAACTGAAAACTGTTTTATATTATTGGGGAAATTTTCCTTTAACTTTGTTATTTCTTGCAGTGTGTGAACGGGTTTAGCAGCATATTTTTCTAATAGTCTTGGCGTTAATACTAATTCCCAAAAAGATTCGAATTGATTTTCTTCCACCAATTCTAAATCGAGTTCTTCAATTTTCCTGAAATGCTTTAATTTACTTTTTGAAATCGTTAAAGGCACCGCTAAATTGATGGCTAAATTCATTTCCTTTTTTTCCAAAAAAGCTCCTTTTTTAAGCAAGAAAAAATCCATTTCAGCGTTACCCTTTGAAGAATAAAAAAAAGGAATTGGTTTAAAATAAAAAGATTGTATCCCATTTCCTTTAAAAAAAGACAATAGCGAATCCAAAACATCTTCAACTTCTTTTCCTGTTATTTTAATGGAATATACTAATCCACCATACGTCAAACCTTGATGGGAATAGGCAACTTCTCCAACTCTATTCGCCGGCAAAATGGCAACTAACTTTTTACCATCAAAAATCATTAGCGAGAAATCCAAATATCGATCCTTATGGTATTCCATAAAATCACGATGGAACAAAAAAGTAGCATTTTTGGCTTGACCAATAAAGGCATTCCAATTTTCATAATCGCTTTTCTGATATTGTTTGACGTAGAAATTTTTCACTATTTAATTTTAGACTTCGTGAAAGTAATCATTTTTTTTATTTTTGTTCTAAAGCTGGCAAATACCATTTGAATTTCACGGCCATCAGACGAACTGAAATAATAACCAAAGAGGTTGTCAGGTATAAAACATCATTGTCTAAATCCAATTTTCGAAGCAGAAAAAATACAATTCCACCCAAAATACAAATTGTGGCATAAATCTCTCTCCTAAAAATAACCGGGATTTCAGTACATAAAATATCACGAATCACACCTCCAAAACAGGCCGTCATGGTTCCTAATGCAATACATATTACAGGATGAAGTCCAACACTTATACCTTTCTCGAGACCTATCAATGTAAAAACACCTAATCCAATGGTGTCAAATAAAAATAAGGAAGTTCGTAATTTGTCGAATTTTTTTCTAAAAAGTATGGCCAGAATAAATCCAATCACAATTACATAAACATAATTTAAATCCCGCATCCATCCAACAGGCGTTCTGCCAATCATGATGTCGCGTAAAGTTCCTCCGCCTACAGCGGTTACAAAAGCAATGATAAAAACACCAAAAGGATCCAGCTTTTTATTCATGGCCGTCAATGCGCCTGACATGGCAAAAGCCATCGTACCGATGATATCTAATAGATGAAACATTTAAAATATAAGATTTTGGATTTATACAAATTTAAAGAAAATACTCCTTAATAACCTACCGTCTGGACACAAGTTTAAAATAGGAAACAGACAACACTGATTAAACAGATTTACAGTAATTTTTACGCTGCTAATAGAAAGTTAAACACGAATTTCACGAATTTTCACGAATGAATTTGTGCAAATTCGTGAAATTCGTGTTTAAGATCCCATCCGATTTTTTATCCACACGGGAGCTTACTAATCGCATTTTTTAATACACTACATATTGAATTTTAGAATTTAAAAAAAGGTGGTAACTTAGCACCATAATAACTTAGCATCATTTCCATTGAAACAAATCACTTCGATACAAAATCCATACATCAAATCTTTAGTTTTATTGCAGGAAAAAGCAAAAGCACGCAAACAATCCGGAACATTTTTAATAGAAGGAAAACGTGAAATTTCAATTGCCCTAAAGGGTGGTTATGAAATAGAAACGCTATTGTTTTTGCCTGAAATTTGTTCCGAAACCGAAGCCCGAAAATTATCATCAAATACCGAGTTAATTGAGATTAACAAAGAGGTCTTTCAAAAATTAGCTTATCGGGATACTACAGAAGGTATTTTAGCTGTGGCCAAAACCAAATCGTTGCAATTATCCGATTTAAAACTATCCGAGAATCCTCTGATTCTTGTTGCCGAAGCTCCGGAAAAACCTGGGAACATAGGCGCTTTATTGCGAACGGCAGATGCTGCAAATCTTGATGCTGTAATTATTGCCAATCCAAAAAGCGATTTATACAATCCAAATATTGTGCGTTCCAGCGTGGGTTGTTTGTTTACCAATCAAATCGCTACCGGTACGACAGCGGAAATTATTGCTTTTTTGAAAGAAAGAAAAATCAATTTTTATTGTGCGACTTTACAAAATTCGACTTCGTATCACACGCAAGATTACACTACGCCAACTGCTTTAGTCGTGGGGACAGAAGCAACTGGATTGACAGAGGAATGGCGAAAAGAAGCGACCCAAAATATTATCATCCCAATGCAAGGCGAAATCGATTCTATGAATGTTTCAGTTGCGGCAGCGATTTTGATTTTTGAAGCCAAAAGACAGCGGGGGTTTTAGATTAACGATTTTTGATTGCAGATTTAAAAAAAAACATAAATAATATGAAAAATAAATTATTCATTGCGATAGCATTAGTTTCAACCACTCTTTCTTTTGCCCAAATCAGTTCAACCCAAGTTGATGAGTTAGTGAATCGTACCTTAACAGCATTCAATGTTCCAGGAATTGCGGTTGCCATTGTAAAAGACGGAAAGATAATTCATGCCCAAGGCTACGGAGTAAAATCTATTCAGACAAAAGAAAAAGTCGATGCAAATACCCTTTTTGGAATTGCATCAAACAGCAAAGCTTTTACAAGTGCGGCATTAGCGATGTTAGTGGATGAGGGCAAAATAAAATGGGATGATAAAGTCATCCAATACCTTCCAAATTTCAGAATGTACAATGATTATGTAACCCAGGAATTTACCATTCGGGATTTATTGACGCATAGAAGCGGACTCGGTCTTGGAGCAGGCGATTTAATGATTTGGCCTGACGGAAGTAATTTTACCGCACAGGATATTATTCAAAATTTGCAGTATTTGAAACCGGTTTCTGCTTTTAGAACTAAGTATGATTACGATAACTTATTATATATTGTTGCCGGAGAAGTTGTTGCCAAAGTAAGTGGTCAAAGCTGGTGCGACTTTATTGAAAAGCGCATTATGAAACCATTAGAAATGAATAATAGCGCGGCTTCCTTTTTACGACTGAAAGACAGCACCAATATTATTGCTCCTCATGTTCCAATTGCTGGAAAACTAAAAGTAATCAAACGTTATCAAAATCAATTATTTGATGCGGCTGCCGGAATTTATTCCAGTGTTAATGATTTAAGCAAATGGACCATCATGCAAATGAATAACGGAAAATATGGCGCTGAAAACAAACAATTATTCTCTGAGAAAGAACACAATCAAATGTGGCAATTGCAAACTATAATTCCTGTAACTACAAAGGCACCTTATAATACTCATTTTAGCGGTTACGGATTAGGCTGGTTTTTGAGTGATGTGAAAGGATACAAACAAGTAACACACACTGGTGGATTAGAAGGAATTGTTACTCAGGTGACCTTGATACCCGAATTACAATTAGGCATTATCGTATTGACAAACCAGCAATCCGGAGCAGCATTTAATGCGATTACCAATACAATAAAAGATAGTTATTTGGGAATTAAGTCCGAGGATTATGTTACCATTTACAGCAATAAATTGAAAGCAAATGAAGAAATTGCGGATGAAGTTACCGATGAAGTTTGGACAGCAGTCGCAAAAAATAAAAAAGAGAGAGTCAAAATTAATTTTAAAAGTCTCGTTGGTACTTTCAAGGACAATTGGTTTGGTGATATCGTCATTTCAGAAAAAAAAGGCAAATTATATTTTGCTTCAAAACGTTCCCCGCAACTTACAGGAGAAGTTTTTTACTATAAAAAAGATAATTATGTGGTAAAATGGGACAATGCCTACTTTCATGCAGACGCGCATTTATTTTTCGAATTTGATCCAACTGGAAAAGCAATTGGTATAAAAATGAAACCCATTTCCGAGTTGACCGATTTTAGTTATGATTTTCAGGATTTGGATTTCAAAAGAGTATAAAATAGTATGCCTAAAAATACTGTTTCCGGTAATTAAACATTAAATCAAAAACGAAATAATCCTTGTATATCTCCTAAGTTATATTTATTTTTAGAGATTGAACCATGCCGTTATGATAGAAATAGATTTAGAAAAAGAAAATAAAGCGATTGCTCAAGAATATAAAGAGTTGCTTCGGATTAGTTATCAAACCTTAAGTGATGAAGATAAAAAACTGATCCGTAAGGCTTTTGATGTTTCAGTAGATGCCCATAAAGACCAACGAAGAAAATCCGGTGAAGCCTATATCTTTCATCCTATTGCTGTTGCAAAAATTGTTGCGCAAGAAATTGGGTTGGGAGCTACCTCTATTGCAGCCGCATTGTTACACGATGTTGTCGAAGACACGCTAATGACAGTGCAAGATATTGAACGTTTGTTTAATCCTAAAATTGCACAACTTGTTGAAGGGTTAACCAAAATATCCTTGGTTCAGAAAGATTTGAATGCGTCATTGCAAGCCGAGAATTTCCGTAAAATGATATTGACACTTAATGATGATGTGCGCGTAATTCTTATAAAATTAGCCGATCGTTTGCATAATATGCAGACGATGGATTCGATGCAGGAAGATAAACAAACTAAAATCGCATCTGAAACCTTATACATATATGCTCCGCTGGCCCACCGTTTGGGTTTATACAACATTAAAACAAAACTGGAAGATTTAGGTTTAAAATATACGGAACCAAAGATATACAATGAAATTGTAAGTAAAATAAAAGAAACCAAAGAAGAACAGGATGCCTATATCAAAGACATTTCGGACGTACTTAAAGAATCGTTGGATGCTGAAGAAATTGATTATGTCATAAAAGGACGCCCTAAATCCATCTATTCGATCCGTAGAAAAATGCAGGCTCAAAACGTAAGCTTCGATGAAGTCTATGATAAATTTGCACTTCGTATTGTGTACAAATCAAGTAATCCACATGATGAAAAGTTTCTGGCCTGGAAAATATATTCTATCGTAACAGACCATTACAGACCGAGCCCCAGTCGATTACGTGATTGGATTTCATCCCCAAAATCTACTGGATATGAAGCCTTACACATCACGGTAATGGGACCAAAAGGACGCTGGGTAGAAGTGCAGGTGCGAAGCGAGCGCATGGATGAAATTGCCGAAAAAGGGTATGCAGCGCATTACAAATATAAAAATGGCGCTACTGAAGAAAGTGGTCTGGATGTATGGCTTAATTTACTAAAAGAAGCCTTAGAAAATTCGGAGACTAATGCTGTTGATTTTGTGGAAGATTTTAAAATGAATTTATATTCTAAGGAAATCTTTGTATTTACCCCAAAAGGAGAAATTAAATCATTGCCGAAAGGTGCGACATCACTCGATTTTGCTTTCAGTATTCACTCTGAAATAGGAATTCGCACTCGGGGAACTCGCGTAAATGGAAAGTTAGTTCCTTTAAACCATGAGTTAAAAAGCGGTGATCAAGTTGAAGTAATTACTTCCCAACATCAAAAACCAACAGTCAACTGGCTCGATTATGTGACTACTTCAAGAGCCAAAACAAAAATAAAAAACGTTTTAAACGAAAATACCAAGAAAATTGGCGAAGAAGGAAAAGAACTGTTGACTCGAAAATTAAAACATCTAAAAATAACTTTAAGCGAATCCGTTGTCAATGAATTAGTTAATTTTTTTAAATTAAAAACGAGTTTAGATTTATTTTACAGAGTGGGAATTGGTGCTATAGAAAACCAACAGCTTAAAGATTATGCTGCGCAAAAAAGCAACACTTTTATAAATTTTTTCAAAAGTAAAATAAAACGTTCAACAAGTAGCACAGCCGATGAGGATATTCATAAACCAATTATAAACAGCAACTATGATATGCTTGTTTTTGGTAAAGACCATGACAAATTAGATTATAAATTATCTCCTTGCTGTAATCCGATTCCGGGTGATGACGTTTTTGGTTTTGTAACTATAAACGAAGGAATTAAAATACACAAAAAAGATTGTCCAAATGCGATTGGGATGCAGTCTAATTATGCGTATCGAATATTGACCGCCAAATGGATTGACTCTTCTCAAGAAGAATTCAAAGCAATAATAAACATTACCGGAATGGATATATTAGGACTGACAAACCAGTTAACGAAGGTGATTTCAAATAATATGCATGTAAATATCCAGAGCATTTCTTTGAGTACTGATGCCGGAATCTTTCATGGGCAAGTGACTGTTATCGTTCAAAACAATACTATTTTGAAAAAGATGATTAACAATATCAAAAAGATTGACGGAATCGATAAAGTAACAAGGGAGTATAAAACATAAGCGAGTTTAAGATTTAAAGTATTTGATTTTTCAACTTCAAACACTAAACTTTAAAAAATAAAAATTTATCTTTGCAAGATATGACACTCATTTCCACTGATAATAACAAAAACCAAGAAATTGTAAAAAATGTTTTTACAATGTATCTTGAAAAAAAAGGACATCGCAAAACCCCAGAACGTTACGCTATCCTTCAGGAAATTTACGATAGCGAAGAACATTTTGATGTAGAGAATCTGTATATCAAAATGAAAAACAAAAACTATCGGGTGAGTAGGGCTACGCTTTATAATACAATCGAATTATTATTAGATTGTGCTTTAGTGCGTAAACACCAATTTGGTCAAAATCAGGCACATTATGAAAAATCATATTTTGATAAACAACACGATCACATAATAATGACTGATACTGGTGAGGTTATCGAGTTTTGTGATCCAAGAATTCAAAGTATTAAAAAAACAATCGAAGAAATATTCGATATAGAGATTACCAATCATTCCTTATATTTATATGGAATAAAGAAACAAAAGGACAATTTAGATGACTAATTAGTTGTCTTCGATTTAAAAAATTAACTACAAATAACATATAGAATGACGGTAGATTTATTACTAGGATTACAATGGGGAGATGAAGGAAAAGGAAAAATTGTTGATGTTCTTACTTCAAATTACGATATTATTGCTCGTTTTCAAGGTGGACCTAACGCAGGACACACTTTGGAATTTGACGGAATAAAACATGTTCTTAGAACCATTCCATCAGGTATTTTTCATAAAACTGCCATTAATATTATTGGAAACGGAGTTGTAATAGATCCTGTTGTTTTTCAAAAAGAAATTGAAGGTCTGGAGAAATTTAATTTAGATATAAAAAGCAAATTAATTATTTCAAGAAAAGCCCATTTAATTTTACCTACACACCGCTTATTAGATGCAGCTTCTGAAGCGTCTAAAGGAAAAGCAAAAATTGGTTCTACTTTAAAAGGAATTGGTCCAACTTACATGGACAAAACCGGAAGAAACGGAATTCGTGTAGGGGATATTGAATTAGAAGATTTCAAAGAACGTTACAGAGCATTGGCTGATAAGCATGAAGCGATGATTAAATTCTATGACGTTGCTATCCAATACAACTTAGAAGAATTAGAAAAAGAATTTTTTGAAGCTATCGAAGAATTAAAAAAATTGGATTTTATTGATAGTGAAGAATATTTAAACCAAGCTCAAAAAGCGGGTAAATCAATATTATGTGAAGGAGCTCAAGGTTCATTACTGGATGTTGATTTTGGAACATATCCTTTTGTAACTTCATCAAATACTACCGCTGCAGGTGCTTGTACTGGTTTAGGAATTGCTCCTAATAAAATCAAAGAAGTATACGGAATTTTCAAAGCTTACGTAACACGTGTAGGTAGTGGTCCATTTCCAACGGAACTTTTTGATGAGGATGGTGCAACTATGGCACGCGTAGGAAATGAATTTGGTTCCGTTACAGGAAGACAAAGACGTTGTGGCTGGTTAGACTTAGTAGCCCTTAAATATGCGGTTCAAGTTAATGGTGTTACACAATTAATGATGATGAAAGGTGATGTACTTTCTGGATTTGAAACTTTAAAAGTATGTACGGAATACAATTATAAAGGAGTAAATATTTCTCATTTTCCATACAACATCGAGCCGGAAAATGTAACTCCTATTTACCAAGAATTCAAAGGGTGGAAAGCTGATTTGACCGGTATGACAACTTACGATGAATTACCAACTGAATTGAAAGCATATATTGAGTTCATAGAAAAAGAAGTGGAAGTTCCTATAAAAATAGTTTCTGTAGGACCAGACAGAAAGCAAACTATTCTTAAATAAAAATACTTAACGCTCTGAAAATTCAGAGCGTTTTTTTTTTAGTTTATAAATTAAAAACATACGTATGAACAACCCAAAAATAAAAATTCAAAAAACCGAATTACTTTCTGATAATTGGTACGTTTTAAACAAGGTAACTTTTGATTATCAAAAAAAAGACGAATCTTGGATTACCCAAAAAAGAGAAGTTTATGACCGAGGAAATGGAGCTGCTATTTTACTTTACAATACAAAGCAAAAAACGGTGATTTTGACTCGTCAGTTTCGCTTACCAACTTATCTCAACGGGAATGAAAACGGAATGATGATTGAGGTTTGCGCAGGACTTTTGGATGAGGATAATCCAGAACAATGCATTATCCGAGAAACTGAAGAAGAAACTGGATACCGACTTACGAAAGTCACTAAAATCATGCAAACGTATATGTCACCCGGTGCCGTAACCGAGATTTTATATTTATTTGTTGGAGAATACGATGAATCGATGAAAGTCAATGATGGTGGCGGAGTTGCAGATGAAGAGGAGAATATAGATGTTTTAGAAATGTCTTATGACGAAGCCTACGCAATGATAGAATCTGGGCAAATAACAGATGCCAAGACCATTATGTTATTGCAATATGCAAAAATAAAAAATCTCGTTTAATAAATGAGTAATCAAACTAAAGGAGCACTATTTGCTTTATTAGCAACTCTACTTTGGTCCGTTAATATGGTAATCGCCAGCGGCATTAAAGGTCACATTCCTCCTATTGGACTGGCTTTTTGGCGCTGGACAATCGCTTGCATCGTTTTGGCTCTATTTGCCACAAAAAGTACTATTGAAAATTTCAAAATTGTAAAGAAACACATTCGGTATCTTATGCTTACCGCATTGCTGGGTATCACTATTTTTAATACGCTCATTTACTTTGCAGGAAAAACAACAACTGCAGTCAATTTATCGTTAATTGCCATTTCGATTCCGTTGTTTATTGTAGTTCTCTCCAGAATTATTTTCAAAGAGAAAGTTTCCAATATAAAAATAATTGGTATTGTAACGATAATCACTGGTGTTCTTGTACTTATTACCAAAGGTTCTCTAGCCGCATTGCTACATATCAATTTTACAATTGGAGATTTATTGATGCTTGTAACTTGTTTCTTTTTTGCCTACTACACGATATTAGTGCGACAAAAACCAGCTGAATTAACTCCAAAAGTATTTTTATTTACTGTCTTTGTTATTGGCACAATTTTCCTATTTCCTTTTTATCTTTGGGAACATATATTTTACAAAAAACTACTATTTGATACGAAAACCGTTCTCATCACCAGCTATGTCGGCATTTTTGCTTCGTTGGTTTCCTATTATTTATGGAATGAAGCAATCAGATTAATTGGCACCTCAAAAACGGCATTAATCTATTATTTAATTCCAGTGTTCAGTGGGATTTTGGCCTATTTTTTTCTGGGACAAGCTATTGTAATCACTCAGATTGTCAGTATGGGAATCATTATTACTGGTTTATTGATTACTAATCGAACGTAATTACCACTTATAAAAAAAGTACAATGAAAATTTTCATTGTACTTTTTATTCCAAATTTTACTTTATTAAGACTATTTATTGGGTTGTGGTGTCATTCTTAAATAAGGTTTCACTCTTTCGTACCCTTTTGGAAATTTAGCCGCAATATCTTCGTCTTTTACCGCTGTTGAAATCACCACTCGCTCTCCATCTTTCCAGTTTGCCGGTGTTGCTACGTTATAGTTAGCCGTCAACTGTAAGCTATCAATTACACGAAGTAATTCATCAAAATTTCTTCCGGTTGATGCTGGGTAAGTCAACATTAATTTTATTTTTTTGTCAGGCCCTATTATAAAAACCGAACGAACTGTAAAACTTTCATTCGCATTGGGATGAATCATATCGTACAATTCTGCTATATGCTTATTTTCGTCAGCGATAATAGGAAAATTGACAGTTGTATTTTGCGTTTCATTAATGTCTTTAATCCACTCCATGTGAGAATCTAATCCATCAACGCTTAATGCAATAACTTTTACATTTCTTTTTTCAAATTCAGGATAATAATTTGCCACTGTTCCTAATTCAGTGGTACAAACCGGTGTGAAATCTGCAGGATGCGAAAATAAAATGCCCCAAGAATCACCCAGCCAATCGTGAAATTTTATTTTTCCTTGAGTAGTTTCTGCTTCGAAATCTGGAGCAATATCGCCTAATCGTAATGATGCCATAATAATTTCTTTTTTATTGATTATTAACTATCTAATTTATATAATTACGAGCATTAAAAATTAAAACAAATCTTAAAGTTGTACTAAAAAATTAACAAGAGGTAGCAGGCTATTATTAGGAGTTACAAAAAATATTTTTAAGAACAAATCCCTAGCCCCGATAAAAGTGGAAATCCTTTATAGGAGTAAATCCTGAAAGGTTTACTGCTATAAAGATTGCAACGGATAGCGGGAAAAAGCTCCTAAAAAAAGGATTATTTCTTCTTTATATTGGGTAAAAAATAAGTAAAAACACCGATTAATGGCAGAAAAGAACTCAATTTATAAACGTATTCGATGCTGGTTTGATCTGCTACATAACCAAGAATCGCGGACCCTAAACCGCCCATACCAAAAGCAAAACCAAAAAATAATCCCGAAATCATTCCTACTTTTCCAGGCATTAATTCTTGTGCAAAAACTAAAATTGCTGAAAATGCCGAGGCAATAACGATTCCTATAATAACCGATAATGCTCCGGTCCAAAATAAATTAGCGTAAGGCAATAGCAGGGTAAATGGTGCTGCGCCAAGTATGGAAATCCAAATGATATATTTTCTTCCAAAACGGTCTCCTAAAGGTCCTCCTATTAATGTTCCTGCAGCTACAGAAGCCAGGAAAATAAACAAATGAAACTGGGATTCCTGTATGGTTAATCCAAATTTATGCATGAGGTAAAACGTGAAATAGCTGGACATACTGGCCATATAGAAAAACTTGGAAAATATTAACAGCAATAAAACTGCGATTGATAAATTGATTTTTCTTTTGGACAATGGAACAGCGAGATCTTCCGCAACTATTTTTTTTGCAGCTCGAAGACTCAAATGATTTTGGTACCAAAGTGCAATTCGAGACAAAATAATAATTCCCAAAATCCCTGCAATCACAAACCATATTATATTTGATTGTCCAAAAGGAGCTACAATTAATGCAACCAACAAAGGACCAATTGCGCTGCCTGAATTTCCTCCCAACTGGAAAATAGATTGTGCCAAGCCGCGCTTTCCTCCTGAACCCAAATAAGCAACACGAGAAGCCTCCGGATGAAATATGGAAGAACCAACTCCTACAAATCCAACAGAGACCAGCAACATCCAGAAAGAAGTTGAAATCGATAAAAATCCCAATCCAGTAATGGTAAATAACATCGCAATTATTAAAGAATAGGGTTTTGGATATTTATCTGTATAAAAACCTATAAAAGGCTGCAAAATAGAAGCTGTAAGTTGGAAAACGAATGTTATCAGTCCGATTTGAGTGAAACTCAGATTGAAATTTTCTTTTAATATTGGATACGTCGAAGGAATAACGGATTGCATCAAATCATTCAACAAATGGGCAAAAGCTATAGAAAAAAGTACAGAATAAACTGTTTTTTGGACTAAAGGAGTTTGGATAGTTTGTGAAGCTGTCGCTGAGGAAATATTCATATTCTAATTAAAATAATATTAACAATAAATCGTAAAAAAAAAGATTCATGAAATTAAATAAGTTGTACCACAAAATACCAAAATACCAACGTGACAAATGATAATGGTATTCCAAAACCAATCATCATGCTACTCAATCTGGGTTTTAAACCATGGGAAGACGCTAGGATACTTGCTGTTATCATGGGAGCCATTGCCGACTCCAAGATGGCGACTTGAATGGTTTTTGAATGCTGGTCCAAAATTACGACATACAATAAATATATCAGGGCCGGAGTCAATATTAATTTATACAAAAGTCCCAATCCTAAAAATTTCCAGTGTTGGCTTCGCTTATCAAACCGCAATTGCAATCCAACGGAAAGCATTGCCAAAGGTGTCATCAGACTACCTCCTTTTTGCAAGCCAAATTGAATATATTGATGGAAATCAAAATCGTAGATATTCATTAAGCAGGCCACCAAAAAAGTAATAAATGGAGGAAAGAAAGCAATTTTCTTTGCAATATGAAAACCGTTTGGACTTCCTGTAGAATATAAAGTAGCCACAAGAATCCCCAAAGTAGAGAGTACTACAAAAGAGCCTGGCTGATCCACTAAAATTGCAGTCTTCAAACCTTCTTCTCCATACAAAGCTTGAATAATGGGAAAACCCAGAAAAGAAGTGTTTCCTAAACCGGCGGTTATAATCAAACATCCAGTTAGTTTTTTAGACCATCCCAATCTATTCCCCAGAAAACTAAAAAATAAGTAGGAAACAATAAACCCAATCCATGCCACACTTATAGGAAATAACAATTCGCTGCTCCATTCGATTTTAGGTATGTAATATAAGGCTAAAGAAGGTAGACAGATGTAAATCACAATATTATTTATGACCTTATGACTATTGAAGGGTACCCATTTTACCTTTTGCAATACAATTCCAAGCAGTAAAAAAACGAAGATTATAATGAAGTTAAACATAGCATTGAATTGACCGCAAAAATACCAATAAAATTGTTTTAAGAAAGAAAGAAATTAATTTAAGTTTCAATAAAAAAATAATACAGAATTGCAAGTTGTTTTTATTTCTCAGTTGCTTTTTAAACTCGGTTTATAGTATTGCGAAAGTAATAATACCGCAGAAATAAGTAATTTTCATTACTTTTACTTTTCAAATACTACGTTTTGCCAAATAAAAAATCCCATCCGAGTGCTTTACACGAAAAAGCTGGAATTTCTCGACCGGAAATGATCAGTTCTGCCTCCGTGAAAAATATTCAGCAATTTAGAAAAGTACAGCCTTCATCAACAGAATTAGTTGAAGGAATTTTAGAAGCAAATATAACGGCCTTAAGTCGTGCCATTACTTTGGTGGAAAGCACTAATGTCAACCATTTGGCAAAAGCCAATGAAGTAATCAATGCCTGTTTGCCTCACGCCAATAAATCGGTCCGAATAGGAATTACCGGTGTTCCCGGCGTTGGAAAAAGTACGTTTATTGAAGCTTTCGGAAAACATTTAACTGGTTTAGGAAAAAAAGTCGCTGTTCTCGCTGTTGATCCCAGCAGTACGATTTCGCACGGAAGTATTCTGGGAGATAAAACCCGAATGGAGGAATTGGTAAAAGATAAAAATGCTTACATCCGACCTTCGGCTTCGGGGGAAACGTTGGGCGGTGTGGCACGAAAAACACGGGAAACTATTACGCTTTGTGAAGCTTGCGGTTTTGACACAATTATTATTGAAACTGTAGGGGTTGGTCAAAGTGAGACTGCCGTTCACAGTATGGTAGATTTCTTTTTACTTTTAAAAATTTCTGGTGCAGGCGATGAATTGCAAGGTATCAAGCGCGGGATTATGGAAATGGCCGATGCGATTGTCATCAACAAAGCCGATGGCGACAACATCAAAAAAGCCCAGTTTGCTAAAGTGGAATTCAATAGAGCTCTACATCTTTTTCCGGCCAAAAAATCCGGATGGACACCCACGACTTCTACCTGTAGCGCCATCACACTTGAGGGTATTCCAGAAGTTTGGGAAACAATTAAAAAATTTCTTGAACTTACAAAAGGTAACAATTCCTTATTTGAAAAACGAAAAGAACAAAATCAATATTGGATGCTGGAAACCATAAATGAGCAAATAAAACTTAATTTTTACACCCATCCTGAAATTCAAAAATTATTGGATTCAACTAAAAAAGCGGTGCACAATGATGAAATCTCACCATTTGCAGCCGCCAATTTGCTATTGAAAACGTATTTTAAAAAATAAAATTATTCTTTTTCGTAACGCTCCATTTCTCTGTCATAAAAATCATTCGCCAGGACGATTAAACCTTCCATTTCTACATTTAATTCCCCTTCATCAAGATCTTCTGCTTCTTCCATAAACTCTACCTCATCATCTTTTAGATTGATGATAAATCGAGGGTAGTCCAAATGAATGATAAAAATATCTTCCGGAAAATCAGTGTTGTCGCCTAGTAAAAATTTTGGTAATTCCATTTTTTAATGTTTAATCGGTTAATCGTTGTTTTTGTTTATTCGATTAAACAAATAACCGAATAAACTTTTTAAAAATCTATTTATCAGAAAGAATTACCGGTGCATTCCCTCTGCCATTCATAAAAATGATTTTAGTGTTAGGAGAAGCCGCCAATTCTTTTTGCGCTTTTATTTGTTCGTACTGTAATTGCTTATCAGACAAACCCGTTGAAATAATGCGTTGATAATCCGCAATACCTTGCGCTTCCACTCTTTTACGTTCGGCTTCCTGTTTTTCTTTTTGCAAAATGAAAGTCATTTTTTGAGCATCTTGTTCGGCATTAATTTTACTTTCGATCGATGCTTTTACCGATGTTGGAAGATTTATATTTCTAATTAGCAATTGTTCTAAAACTAATCCTCTTAACTTGAAATCAGCTTCGATAGTTTTGAAAATTCGCTGTTGAAATTCATTCCTTTTGGTAGAATATAAGGCTACTGCATCATAATAAACGGCGTTATCACGAATACGGGTTCTGGTTACGGGACGCACAATTTTATCTGAATAATTCACCCCAATTTGTTTGAAAATTTTTGGAGCAGATTCTGGCGAAACACGAAATAAAACCGTCAGGTCAATTACAACTTCCAGTCCGTCATTTGACAAAACACGAATAGCATCATCGCCTTCTTGAGCTCCTTCGCCATGAACGGCTGACATGGTGTAATTTTGAGTTTGAATATCAAATTCGGTTACATCCAAAAGCGGATTAATCAAATGCAATCCACTTTCCAGAACATCCGGTTGTACACTTCCGTAAAGAGACTTAACCCCTACTTTTCCTGCATCAATCTGTTTGAATGTGGAAGAAAAAATTCCTAAAACAATTAACAAAATTCCAAAAAACTTAAGAGTATTTGCGAATTTCGAAAATGGATTTACATTGCTTTTTAATGTAAAACTTACAATTAACAAAATTATTCCAAGAATAATAAATAGTATCATTTTTTGATTGGTTTGGTTTGTATGCTTATTATACGAGAAAAGAAATTAGAAGTTACATTGTAAGAACATTATTATTATTTATGATTTTCTAAAACTAATTTTCTCGTTAATCTTGCAAAACGAATATACAAGAACAAAGCTGCAGCAGACAATCCTGCCAAAAGCCCAATCCAAATTCCTACCGCTTGTAATGAAGTGTATTTTCCTAAATAATATGAAATGGGAAAACCAATCACCCAATACGCCACAAAAGTAATATACATTGGAATTTTCACGTCTTGTAGACCTCTTAAAGCTCCCAGAACCACTACCTGAATTCCATCTGAAATTTGAAAAACAGCGGCAACTAAAAGCAACTTGGAAGTTATTAGTATTATTTCTGTGTTATCAATAATTTGAGCAGAATCATTCATATTCAAAAATAAATGAGGCAGAAAATTATGAAATACTACAAAAATTACCGCAAAAAAAGTTTCTAGAATAATGGCCAATAAAAAGATAGATCGGGCTACAACAATTAGAGCTTTATAATCGTTCATTCCTTTAGTGTGACTCACTCTAATCATAGCGGTTACGCTCAAACCCATAGCAACCATGAAAGTTGATGATGCCAGAATAAGTGCAATTTGATTGGCTGCCTGATTATTTTTACCTAATGAGCCGGAAAGCCAAATGGCAGCTGTAAACAGGGTTACTTCAAATAACATTTGCATCGCTGAAGGCAAACCCAAATTGATGATTTTTTTTAGAATTGATTTTCGGATTTCTTTAAAACTAAAGTTTTTGAAATAGCTTTTGAATGCTTTATTATGTCTCATCAGTAAATCCATGAAAACTACCATCATAATCCTGGAAATGACAGTTCCTAATGCGGCTCCAAGAATTCCTAGTTTTGGGAAAATCCAAATTCCATAAATCAACATATAATTAAAAAATATGTGGACCACATTAGCCATAAATATGGCATACATAGAATATTTAGTTTCCGCTAAACCATCGGCAAATTGTTTGTATCCTTGGTAAATAATAACGGGAATCAAAGAAAATGCCACCCAATCAATATAAGGAGCAGCCATGTCAGCCACTTCTTTCGGCTGGTGCATCAGGTACATTAGTTGTTTAGACAATACGGTCAAAATAAATAAAACAACTCCTAAAACGGAACATAACAACAAACCATGATGAAAAGTGGTGCGAATTTTTTTTTCGTTTTGTTCCGCATTAGCCTCAGAAACCAATGGGGTAATAGCGGTAGAAAATCCTATCCCTAGAGATAAAGCTATAAAAATGAAACTGTTACCCAAGGAAACCGCAGCTAGCTCAGTCGAACCTAGTTTTCCTACCATAAAATTATCTACGATACCTATTAATGTATGTCCCAGCATTCCTAAAATTACAGGATAAGCTAATTTGATATTATAAGAAAACTCTTTAGTATATTGAGATAAATTCACTTTTTGTTTTTTTTGTTGGTAAAGATAAATAGAAGGTTTCAATTTTATCAATACTATTAGCAATATATAGTACTAATTGAAGTCATTATTTATACAAAACAAGGAATTCTATAACAAAACCCGCTAATTATATAACATTGCATACTTACTCTACTACTACATTTGCAGAGTCGTTTTGTAACGATTAAGAAACAAAATGACAAAACCAATTATTAAACAAAATATTACAATTATGAAAATTTCAGGAAAAATCAAAACAGTATTAGTATTAGCAATCTCAGCAATGTTCGCAAGCAATGTTGAAGCTCAAGAAACAAAAGAAGTTACAAATTACGATCAAGGATTTCGTTTAGGTGTAGGTGCAAATGCAGGATATTCAGTTAATGATCCTTACAAATTATCACTTGGTGCAGATGTAAGAGGACAATATGATTTATCAAAAAGATACTCATTGACGTTGACTACAGGTTACACTAATTTATTTGTAAGCAAAGCTGATGGGTTTCCTGGCCAAACAGAAGGAAAAGATTTAGGTATCATCCCAGCTAAAGCAGGTTTTAAAGCTTTCGTATGGAATGACCAATTTTACGTTATGGGAGAAGCTGGTGCAGCATTTGCAGTAAGTAATGTAGACAATACCAGAGACCAAACTTCTTTATTGTTATCTCCAAGTATAGGTTACGCTACTAAATACATAGATATTTCTTTGAACTATACACAGTACAATCATTTTGATCGTTTGAACAACAACGGTTCACTTGGTAGAGGAGTTGGACAAGTAGGTGTTCGTTTAGCTTATGGTTTTGAACTATAAAACTGCTTTAAATTAGTTAAAAAAATGCGCTGAAATTCAGCGCATTTTTTTTGTTTTTGTATTTTAAATATCTTAAGCTTAAAATAAATTCGTATTAAAACATATCACCATACTACTTTTCCTTCTTCAAGATTTCTTTATACATTTCGATATTCTCCTTAATTTTTTCATCCATTTCAGGTTCCTTAATATCCATATGTTTTTGCATTTCTTCCCAAATAATTTTGGTAACAATATATCTGGCCATTTCCTTATCATCAGCTGGAATTACATACCACGGTGCGTTTTCTGTAGATGTATTATTTATGGCCTCTTGGTAATAATACATATAATCGCCCCAATGTTCTCTTTCTTTCAAATCACCTATAGAGAATTTCCAGTTGTGTTTTTGCTCCTCTAATCGGCGTAACAATCTCTGTCTTTGCTCCTCTTTGCTCATGTGCAAATAGAATTTCAGCATAATAGTTCCATTTTGGGTAATGTGCTTCTCAAAATTATTGATTTGCTCCATTCTATTTTCCCAAAACTGCGGCGTAATATCCTCGACCGTTTCAATACCTGGTAAATTTTCATTCATAATGTATTCAGGATGCACTCTGGTGACCAAAACATTTTCATAATGTGACCTGTTAAAAACCGTAAACTTTCCTTTTTCAGGTAAAACCAAATAATGTCTCCACAAATAATCGTGTTCTAACTCACTTGAATTGGGTGTTTTAAAACTATGCACCACAACACCACGGGAATTAAATTCCTTGAAAACTTCCCGAATCATACTATCCTTACCCGAAGTGTCCATACCTTGCAGACAAACCAAAACGCCATAGCGATTGTGCGCATACATCACATCTTGTATTTCACTCAATTTTACTTGCACTTTCTCCAGTTTCTCCTCTATATCATCATCATCGGCTTTGCTGAACAAGTTCGTAGGAGTGTTGGACAAATCAATTTTGCCAATCACTTTAAAATCGTCGGGATTTATTGACTTCATAAGAAATATTTTATCTTTACAACTCAAATATAAGAAATTATAAGGAGCATTTTCCTGCTGTACACTTGTATCTTTTCCTTTCTAAAAAAAAAAGGAAAAGGATACCGCTTCCATCAGGGCTAGGCACTCGTTTTCAAAACAAATACAATGGAAAAATTTACCCTCGAATTACTATTTCAAATCATCGGAATTGGTTCTGCCTCAGGACTCATTTACAAAGACAATTCGCTACTGATTATTGGTGACAACAGCGGTTACCTTTACGAATACCATATGGATTCCCAGGGTTTTATACGCCATCCGTTACTAGAAAACCCCACCGAAAACACGCTAAAAAAAGACAAAGCTGATTTTGAAGCCATAACCCATTTCGGTGATAGTTTGTATGTTTTTGGCTCCGGTTCCACCGAAAAAAGAAACAAAATGATACAAGTCAATTCCAGCGATAAAAAGGTGATTGCGACAAATGACATCGCCGATTTATATGCCGTCATGCAAAATTTTGGAGGTATAAAACCCGAAGATTTCAATATTGAAGGCGCTATTTACAATGGCGAAAGCTGGTTTTTATTGAATCGTGGTAACGGAAGTTCCAATAAAAATGTCCTTTTCACAATCGAAGGAAAAAACCTGAACAATGATTTTACTATACTTTCTAACGACTACAAACTCCCTAAAATAAAAGGAGTACGCAGCAGTTTTACCGATGGAATTTTAGTCGATGACAGCATTTATTTTTTGGCCACAGCCGAAGATACCGAATCAACTTATGATGATGGCGAAGTTTTAGGAAGTCTTATTGGGAGAATCAACCTGAAAACCATGAAAATCGATTTCACTCAAAAAATTAGCAGTACGCATAAATTCGAAGGATTGACTTTATACACCAATTCAAAAGAAAAAATCGAGTTCCTGCTTTGTGAAGACAAAGACATCGAAGTTCTGGAAACAGCTATTTACAAATTGACTTTGGACAAAAAATGATGTTCATTTCAGTCAAAATAACAGAACGTTAAATTTAGATTAAATAGAAAATCAAAATAGATTTCAAATATAAAACGTACTAATTTTACATTAAACTTAGCCTTTTATTGGCCTAAAATAATATACAAAATGACAGATTTAAAAAATAAAAACGCCCTAATCACCGGCGCAGGAAAAGGAATCGGAAAAGCAATTGCTTTGGCATTGGCCAAAGAAGGCGTAAATGTAATTTTGGTTGCCAGAACACAGGACGAAATAGACAGTGTATCGGCAAAAGTACGTTCATTAAGAGTAAAAGCACTGGCGATAACCGCTGATGTTGCTGATATCAATTCTGTAAATGCTGCAGTTGCCAAAGCTTTGGCTGAATTTGGAACTATTGATATCTTAATCAACAATGCCGGAATTGCTGCTTTTGGAAAATTCTTAGAATTAGAACCAACGGATTGGGAACGTATCATTCAGGTAAACTTAATGGGAACCTATTATGTGACTCGTGCTGTATTGCCAAATATGATTGAAAGACAAACCGGTGACATCATCAACATTTCTTCAACAGCCGGATTAAGCGGAAATGCTTTAACCAGTGCCTACAGTGCTTCAAAATTTGCAGTTTTAGGATTGACTGAATCGTTGATGCAGGAAGTTCGCAAGCATAATATTCGTGTGACGGCATTAACGCCAAGTACTGTTGCTACTGATATGGCCAAAGAATTAAATTTGACCGACGGCAATCCGGAAAAAGTAATGCAAGCCGAAGACATGGCCGAATTAATCATCGTGCAGCTTAAATTAAACAGACGCGTATTCATCAAAAACAGTAGTATTTGGTCTACCAATCCGTAAACCTTTTTAACATAAAAGTCATGTAAGCAAAAGATCAAAAAAAACCATTAAGAGATTAATTTTCATTAAGTTTTGCGCTTAATCTTCTTCATTTCTTAATGGTTTAAATGACTTATATGGTTGAGCCTTATATTTGTGAAAATAGGCGTAATTCGTGTTAGTTTTAAAAACTTAAATGCCTTATGCGGTTCGAAAAATCAATTAATACCCTTTCAAAGGAATTTCGATTTGATATTTTTTACCCGTAACGTTAATTAATTTAGTTTCTCGGAGCCAAGGATTGTGTATTTTCAAAATCTTATAATTAATCCCCTGCCCTTTTGCAAATTTTGCCAAATCGGTAATCGAACTGTCAATTTCGATTTTCTTGGTCGGCAAAATTTCATACATATCACCAGGAAGTATATTAAATTCATATTTTGCCGGATTTTTCATGATCTCTTTCAACGCTAAAATCCTAAAAACATAGCGAGAAGTCTCTTCGGTAAGCAGCAAATCATAATAGTTAGATACTTTTTGAATATCAATTTGCTTGTTCACGCCCGTCATTCCTCCGTTATAAGAAGCTGCAGCCAATGTCCAACTTCCAAACTTTGCTTTGGCACTCAAAAAATAACGACAAGCCGCTTCCGTTGATTTCTCAAGATGATAGCGCTCATCCACATTATCATTGACTTCCATTCCGCGCTCTTTTGCCGTATCAGGCATGAATTGCCAAACACCCCTCGCTCCTGCCGGAGAAACTGCATTCACCAAACCGCTTTCTATAACTGCCAGATATTTAAAATCATCCGGAATGCCATTCTTTTTCAAAATAGGTTCAATGATAGGAAAAGCACGATTCGCTCTTTTTATATTCAAAATAGTTGACGCATGTGAATTGATATTTATCAGTAACTCTCTGTCTAAACGTTCTTTGACATCTGCTATTTTCAAAGGCGTTTCTTCTCCTGCAAAATCAAGTTTTACGGGTAAATAATAACCAACACCTTCTTTGACAATTTCATTTTTTGAATCATAGGTGGTTGCAAAAACAAACAGTCCACTTACAAAAATAACGGTAGTAATTATTCCAACTTTTTTTATCAATTCCATATTTTCCTTTTTTATTTTATGCACAGTCACAATAATCAATCCGAATTCTACTTTGAATCTAAAATAATAGCTGGTAAATTTTCATTCAACCACTTGTATTTATTCAAAATCATGACATGAGTTCCCCCTTTTACAACGGTGCAATTCTTAATATATTTCATCGGAAAAACATCATCCATATCTCCATGAATATGAATCACATCTTCATCAACCACCGTTCTGTCCCATAAAACCACCTGTTCTACTGCCCAATTCAAATAGCCAATATCCCGAACCGAAAGAAACTTTTCATAGAGTTTCAATCTTTGATTCACTTTTTCTCCAAAAGAGAATTTAGCCAGACTTTCGATATTTGCAATCAGACTCATAGGAATCAGTTTATAGGCTTTGGTCGTTTTGGCAATTTTCAATCTTCTGGGAAATTCTAAATTGCTTTTCACACTCGAAATGATAATTACTTTTCTGGCTTTAATGCATTTCGCCATTTCCTGAACTAAAATACCTCCAAACGAAACTCCTATCAAAACTGGATTCGGATGTTTAATTTTATCCGCAATTCTTTTGGCATAATCCGCCAAAGATTCTTTGTCAAGAGGAATTTCCCATTCCAAGAGATGAATTTCAAAGGTAGCTGACGGAAGAACAATTCGCTCAAAAATAGCAGTACTTGCTGCTAGCCCAGGCATTAGATAAACAGGTATTTTATTCATAATTCCTATTAACGATTTTATAATAACGTCCGAATTTATTATCTCTAATTTTTTATAAAATTAAAATTTTAATTGAAATCAAGCTGATTTACGACTTTATATTATCAATAATTTATGACTACAAAACCATTTTGAATCGAATTCAAAGATATAGCTGATTTCAGTTGTCTTAAGACCCCAACTATGTATATTTACTGACAAATAAGGAGTTACAACAAGATACGCACCGAAATCATTTGATATAGAATATCAAATCATTACCTTTGTAAATAATATTTCGGTAGAAGACAATAATTACAAAAATGCACTTTGGTCCTAACAGAAAACATTTTTTTCTTAGTATTTTTTCGAAATTAACTCCAATACTACTTACAAGATACGCATTCCTAAAAACGGAATTTATCTTTCTTGATTGAAGGCAAGAGATGCCATGGGAATTATTGATTTTGATGCATTTCAAATCAAAATCAACACCAAATCAAAAATACTTTTGGTAGAAATACCAATAAATCAAAATTAATATATGGAAGCGAATATGACGATGGAGATTAAAGACAATACTTTTGCAAGACAATTTGAAACTACAGCAGACGAAGGATTAGTTTCAGTAGAATATTCCTTTCAGGAGAAAAAAATATTTTTAACAAAAATAAATACACCTGAATCATTCGATGACGAGGAATTCATTTCTAATTTCCTTAAAAACATCATGGAAATTGCGATAGAACGAAAATTTAAAGTCGTTCCCATTCTTCCTAAAATAGTGGTTTTTTTCAAAAAAAATCCTGTTTACAAAGAGTTACTTCCTCCGGGAATTAGACTTTAACAAAAAGCGGCTGTATTTTAGAATACAGCCGCTTTTTTATAATTGAACTTCTAAAAATTTATTTTAACGAAAAAAAAATACTGTTATTCATAAATAGTTGTATTTCTCCTTACTTTTAAAAGTAAAAATAAATTTTAATATAATTTTACGTAAATTTGGTAAAGAAATCTTTAAATAATTATAAAGAAATTTCTTTTTACTATACATCAAAAAGACAACTGAAAATTGTACTATTTAAAACAAAAAAAGCCAAATTAATTATTCTTTTTCAGATTATTTTTTGTGTTTAAAATCAATGATCTAATTCAAACTAAATGGTAGAAAAGCAACTGTTACATACCGAAATACTTGATGATTCCGAACTTTGGAACAGCCTGAAAGAAGGAAATGAAAATGCTTTTTCAACACTTTTTAAAAGACATTATTCTCATTTAGTACGTTATGGAAATTCATTTCTTCCTTTTCCTGAAAAAGTGCAAGATTGCGTTCAGGACGTTTTTACAGATCTATGGATTTACAGAAACAAATTGAGTGATAAAGTGGTTGTAAAAGCCTATTTATTAGCCTGTGTTCGAAAGAGAATTACCAGATCACAAGAACGGGATCGTATTTTTCGGCTGAGCAGTTCAATAGATATGGTTGAATTTTTATTTGATTTTTCAATTGAGCATGACCTTATCTCTGATGAAACGATAGCTTCTAAAGTATCACATCTCAATCATCTGATTAATGATTTGCCTTCTCGACAAAAAGAAGCTTTATATCTTCGATATACCCAAGAACTTACCGTAGACCAGATCGCCGATACACTGGATATTAATTATCAATCAGCAAACAATCTTTTGCACCGCGCTTTGTTAAGCTTACGCAAAGATTGGAAAGGTAATATCTTCCTTATTTTAATGTTGTTTTCATTTACGTTGTAGCCTTCCAAAAATAAATCCAAAAAAAATATCATTTAGTGAGTATCAATTAAAAAAATTGTCCTCTATATAATTGTAACCCTTTTTTTGATGCAACACCGTAATAATTATACCGAGATAGAACACTTTTTAGCTGATGAATCATTCCGATTATGGGTGTGTTTTAAAGACGACCAACAAGAATGGGAAGAATGGACTGTAGAAAATTCCAGTCGTGCTAAATTAGTTGAAGAAACCAGATTATGGCTTTTAGCGATGAAAGTTCCTAGTGATGATTTAGCTACGGACGAAGTTCAACATGCTTTGGAAGCTACTTGGGGAAAAATTGAAAGAACAGAAGAAAATAAAAAGGAGAAACCAGTTCTTAAACTTTTGAGAAAAAGATGGTTTAACGGAGTTGCTGCGGTTTTGATTATAAGTCTTTTATCTGGCTGGTTGTACAATCAAAGTAACACTTCTCAAAACTCGGCACTAACTTATAGTGAACTTATCAATGAAAATGAAGAAGGCTTGGTTGAACAAACTAACAATTCAGACAAACCACAAATCATAACATTATCCGATGGAAGTTCTGTTTTACTGCAACCCAGCAGTAAATTAAGTTATCCTAAAATATTTGTGGGTAATGAAAGAAAAGTGTACCTCTCAGGTGAAGGCTTTTTCGAAATCAGTAAAGATCCTAAAAAACCGTTTTTTGTCTTTGCGAATGAAATTGTTACTAAAGTAGTAGGAACCAGTTTTAAAATAAAAGCATACGCTAATCAGCCAAATGTAGAAGTGGTGGTTCGGACTGGAAAAGTAAAAGTAAGATCTAATGAATTAATCGCAAATCCAAAAGACCAACTGATTGTTTTATTACCGAATCAAGCTTTGCGATTCGTTCGAAAAAACTTAAGCTTTAATAAGATTACTGATATTACACAGGATGAATCATTGAGTCGTTCCGCGAGCAATATAGAGCAATTGGGATTTGAATTTACAGATATTCCTGTGTCACAAATTTTCAAAACTATTGAGCAGGCGTATTTAGTGAAAATTGATTTTCCTCAAACAAAATTAAAAAATTGCTACCTCACTACTTCTTTAAGCGATCAGCCTTTACCGGAAAAATTAAAAATTATTTGCAAAAGCCTTGGTAACAATACGAGTTATGAAATGAATGGAAACCAAATTATAATTATATCTGATGGATGTAACTAACAGTAACTCGCCTATGAATTAAAATATACAATAAAAAAGCGCCGAAAATGCTGTAACATTCTCGACGCCTTGAATAAAATCAATTCGCTCTCTGTAAAGAGTAATTGCAGTGTTCTACCAATACCCTAACTAACGAATATTAATAAAAACAGACCAAAACTATGAAAAAAACCGTCCTTAAACAACGACTACTAATTCGAATTATGAAAATAACCTTATTTCAATTTGTTTTAGCCCTTGTCTTTTCAAGTGTAACAATAGCGAACAATATCAGAGGTCAAAAAAAACTGGACACAAAGGTAACTATTACCGTGACCGATTTGAACTTAGATACTGCTTTGTCAAAACTTGAAAAATTGGCACATGTGAAATTTTCGTATAATTCGAGAATGTCACAATTGAACCAAAAAGTGAGTGTTTATGCTAATAATGAAGCATTATCAAGTGTACTGACTCGCATTTTAAAACCATTAAAAATTAATTATACTGAAGTTAGCAATCAAATTATTTTACAAAAGGAAGAAATTGCTAAAACAGGAATTGATGGAGAATTTTTCTCAACTTTAAATCAAAACGCAGTGGCTGAAATCATTAAAGGCCGAGTTGTAGATGAAAAAGGACAGTCTTTACCTGGCGTAACGATTCTTGTAAAAGGAACTAAAAAAGGAACAACAACAGATATCGATGGAAGTTATACCATCAATGCTGAAATTGGAGACGTTTTGCAATTTTCTTATGTGGGATTAGAAACGAAATCCGTAACTGTAACCGGAACAACATTAAATGTTACTTTAACAGAAAGTGGAGAAACGCTACAAGATGTTGTCGTGATCGGTTCGCGTAATCCAACCAGAACAGTAACAGAATCTGCAGTGCCTATTGATGTGATTTCTATGAAAGAGATCACTTCACAAGGTGCTCAAACGAATTTGAATCAGATTTTAAATATGGTTGCGCCATCATTTACATCAAATACAACCACTGTAGCTGATGGAACAGATCACATTGACCCTGCACAATTAAGAGGTTTAGGACCAGACCAAGTTTTAGTTTTATTAAATGGAAAACGACGTCATACGTCCTCTTTAGTAAACATCAATGGATCACCTGGTAGAGGAGCTGTAGGTACCGACTTGAATTCCATTCCCGCTTTTGCTATCGAAAAAATTGAGGTATTAAGAGATGGAGCTTCAGCTCAATATGGCTCAGATGCTATTGCTGGTGTAATCAACATCAACATGAAAAAAGACACTAAAAAATTAGAAGTAAACCTTTTTGGAGGAAGTCATTTTTCTAAAAATGCTAACGACCATACCGGTGGAAATGATGGAAACAACATTCAAATTGACTTGAACTACGGAACAAATTTAGGAAAGGAAAAAAGTTTCATTAATGTTACGGCAAGTGCTCAGTTGAGAGGTCAAACAAGTCGTGCTAAAGAAGTTACAGGAAATTTATTTAACCGATACAATGCTGTTGAAGAAAGAGCTAGAATAGCAGGTATTAACATTAATAGTTTGTATGCGAATACGTTAAACACTACCCCAGGTTTTTATAACGGTTTGCTGAACACAATTAATACGTATGCGCAACAAGTAAGTTATTTTGATGCAACAACAAAAACTGCAATCCAAAATGCAGCTACATCAGGGAATTTACCGGGAATGAGAACTTTATTAGGAATTGACGCCACAACTGACGAACTAGCCTTTAGAGGTTTAGTACGAAATGATTTTAATATGAGAGTTGGTCAATCAGCACTGCAAAGCTCACAATTCTTTGTTAATGCTGCTTATCCAATAAATGACAAGCTAGAGCTATACGCTTTTGGTGGTAGTAGCTATAGAACTGGTGAAGCTGCTGGATTTTACAGAAGACCAAATCAATCTAGATCGTATACCGGTTTGTATCCAAATGGTTTTTTACCTGAAATCCATTCGACAATTAACGACATTTCAGCAGCAGCAGGGTTGAGAGGTACTATTTTTGGTAATTGGAATTTTGACTTAAGTAATACTTTTGGTAGAAACAGTTTTGATTATGGCGTTGAAAATACCGTCAATTCTTCCATGAGAGAAAACTCTCCAACTACTTTTGATGCAGGTGGATTAGCCTTTAGCCAAAACACAACTAATTTTGACATGAATCAAAAATTTGGTGATTTGAACGTTGCTTTTGGAGCTGAATACCGCAATGAAAACTATAGTATTAGTGCAGGACAACCAGAATCATATAATTTATATGATATAAACGGTAATGTAGCTTTACCAGGAGTAACCCCTGCTAATCAGATCGTAACTGATTTCTTTGGATCTATTAGAGGAAATGGCTCCCAAGTATTTCCAGGTTTCAGGCCAGCAAATGCTGTTGACAAAGGTCGTAACAGTACCGCTATTTATGGAGATCTTGAATATGATGTTACAGAAAAATGGTTATTGAACGGAGCCGTTCGTTTTGAAAAATATTCTGATTTTGGAAACACTACTAATTTTAAAGTTGCCAGTCGTTATAAACTAACAGACAACATTAATTTGCGTGGTGCCGTTTCCACAGGTTTTCGCGCTCCTTCTTTACATCAAATCAATTTTAACGCTACAGCGACTCAATTTGTTGGTGGTGTACCATTTGAAGTAAGTACATTTAGTAATGATTCCCGGGCAGCAAAAGCCCTTGGAATTCCGCAATTGAAACAAGAAGAATCTAAAAGTGCCAGTATTGGTTTTACCGCTAAAATTCCAGAAGGAAACATTACTTTGACTGCCGATGCTTATATTGTAAGAATAGATGACAGAGTAACTTTGACGGATCAATTTTCTCGTCCATCGGGAACGTTTGCTGAAGGAACACCACAGAGAGAGCTTCAATTACAATTTGATCTAGCTGGAGCAAATGCGGCTACCTTTTTTGCCAATGCTATTAGTACAGAGTCTAAAGGAATTGATATCATTATAACACATAAGCTAAATTTAGGAGCAATAGTAATAAAATCTGATTTAGCTACTACTTTTTCTCAAACAAGACAAGTGGGTGCGATTAAAGGCTCACCTACTTTAGTTGCTAATGGTCAAATAAACCGCTATTTTTCTGAAATGAGCAGAGTCTATTTAGAAGAAGCCATTCCAAGAGTTAAAGGAAATTTAACGAACTCATTTACTTATAAAAAATTCGATTTCTTTTTGAGAAACGTTTATTTTGGTAAAGTGACAGACCCAAATACTGTTGATGTCAATGGTGACGGATCCGTTGGAGCTATAGTGGTAAATGGAAGAGCAGTAGAAAACGAGCATCCTATTTGGGCAGCAAAAATCATTACTGATTTATCTGTAGGCTTCAAAATAACTGAGGCAGCGAAAATTGTTATTGGTGCCAATAATATTTTGGATATTTATCCCGATATGAATTTAGGTCCAATTTCAGCAAAAAGACCTACAAACATTGCAAATCCTAATTTAACTGGTTTGGATTCAAATGGTAATATTGCCTATAATCCAGCTACTACAATCGATTTATCTAATGCAAATCAATTTGCATATTCAAGGAACACCTCTCAATTTGGTCAAAACGGAAGATTTATTTTCGCTAGGTTAAGCTTGAGTTTCTAAGAATTATTATTTTTAAAATGAAACCATCCTGTCACATCGGGATGGTTTTTTTTTGGCTTAAACTTTGGAAAAAAAAGAATCCAAACGTTGTACCTTTGCAACTCTAAATCTTTGCCCCTTAATACAAATGAATTTTCAAGTAGTATCCGATTACCAGCCGAAAGGCGACCAACCTCAAGCGATTGAAAAATTGACTCAATGCATTATTGACGGTGAAAAATTCCAAACTTTATTAGGAGTTACCGGATCCGGAAAAACATTTACGGTGGCCAATGTGATCCAAGAAGTACAAAGACCAACATTAGTTTTGGCACATAACAAAACTTTGGCAGCACAATTATACTCGGAATTCAAGCAATTCTTCCCGAATAATGCTGTGGAATATTTCGTTTCCTATTACGATTATTACCAGCCCGAAGCTTTCATGCCCGTAACTGGTGTTTTCATTGAAAAAGATTTATCCATCAATGAAGAACTGGAGAAAATGCGAATGTCAACCACTGCTTCGTTACTTTCCGGACGTAGAGATATTTTAGTAGTGGCATCGGTTTCGTGTTTGTATGGTATAGGAAATCCTGTAGAATTTCAGAAAAACTTAATTCCAATTGAAAAAGGACAAATCATCTCCCGAACCAAATTATTGCATCAACTGGTACAAAGTTTATATTCCAGAACGGAAGCCGATTTTAATCCCGGAAGTTTCAGAATAAAAGGCGACACTGTAGATGTGTATCCTAGTTATGCAGATGAAGCGTACCGAGTTCATTTCTTTGGTGATGAAATCGAGGAAATTGAAAGTTTCGACACAAAGAATTCTCAGGTTCTTGAAAAATTTGAAAAACTGACGATTTATCCGGCCAATATGTTTGTGACCTCTCCAGATGTTTTGCAGGGTGCAATCTGGGAAATCCAACAAGATTTGGTTAAGCAAGTCGATTATTTCAAGGAAATTGGAAAACATCTAGAAGCAAAACGATTAGAGGAACGAACCAATTTTGATTTGGAGATGATTCGCGAACTGGGTTATTGCTCCGGAATTGAAAATTATTCCCGTTACCTTGACGGTCGTTTACCAGGAACAAGACCTTTTTGTTTACTGGATTATTTCCCAAAAGATTACTTAATGGTGGTAGACGAAAGTCACGTCACACTTTCCCAAGTTAGCGCCATGTATGGCGGAGACAGAAGTCGAAAAGAAAATTTAGTGGAATATGGTTTCCGACTTCCTGCTGCGATGGACAATCGTCCGTTGAAGTTTGAAGAGTTCGAGGCCATGCAAAATCAAGTCATATACGTATCCGCTACACCAGCTGATTATGAATTACAAAAAACCGAAGGTGTTGTTGTAGAACAAGTCATTCGTCCGACAGGTTTATTAGATCCCATAATTGAAATCCGACCAAGCTTAAACCAAATAGATGATTTAATTGAAGAAATTCAGGTTCGAGCCGAAATTGACGAACGTGTTTTAGTAACCACATTAACCAAAAGAATGGCCGAAGAACTAGCAAAATATTTAACTAAAGTCAATATTCGTTGCCGTTACATTCACTCTGAAGTAGATACTTTAGAACGAATAGAAATTATGCAAGATTTACGAAAAGGAATTTTTGATGTGTTGATTGGTGTAAATTTACTTCGTGAAGGCCTGGATTTGCCTGAGGTTTCTTTGGTAGCAATTTTAGATGCGGATAAAGAAGGATTTTTAAGAAGTCATCGTTCGCTTACACAAACCATTGGCCGCGCTGCTAGAAATTTGAATGGAAAAGCAATTATGTATGCTGATAAAATTACGGCAAGCATGCAAAAAACCATTGACGAAACCAATTATCGCAGAAGCAAACAAATTAATTACAATACTGAAAATAACTTAGTGCCTCAAGCTTTAAATAAAAAAATTGAAAGTGCCTTTACCAAAAATCCTTTGGTAGACTATGAGTTAGGCTACACTTTGAACAGCGCAGCGGAAGCTATTACAGAATATTTATCAAAACCTGATATTGAGAAACGCATTCGTGAAAAACGAAAAAACATGGAAAAAGCTGCTAAAGAATTAGACTTTATGCAGGCCGCAAAATTACGCGATGAAATAAAAGCGTTGCAAGGACAATTAACTTAATTCCTCTGTTCCTGAAAAACATTCAATAAGACTTCGGCATTAATAATTGCATTTGGTGCTTCCTTCATTAACTTAAGAATTCGTTTAGTTGCCTGTGGATTGAGTCCCATGTCAATTGCTATTTGTTGTATAGCGACAGCTTCTTTTTTATGTAAAACACCATCACTGTGCATTAATAAAGCCAATCTGTAAAATTGTTGAATCCGTTGAAACTCCGTTCTGATTGGTAATTTTGGTAGTTCTTGGTGAAACAAATCATTGAATCCTCCTTTTTCTATATTTAATTCATTGGCAACAATAAACAAAAATTCATATTCCCTCTTATGTAATTGTCCATCAACAGTAGAAAACGCAATCATCTCTAAAAGTAAACTTCTTTTTTCCTCGTAAGTATCCATCAAATTATTTTTTGCTAAAATATCTCTTTTAAATTAAAATACAAAAAATTGGTCACTAATTAGACATCTTTTATAGATTTTGATATTGTTTTTGAACAACTATAGAAAATACAAAAAGAGAGAGAGAAAATCAATTTTGATTCTCTCTCTCTTTTCTATTTAAATTTAATAGGAATTAATCATCGTACTCATCGTTATCGCAATGTCCATGATTATCTATTTCTTCATATCTTCTTTGTGCTTCGTATCTTTGTTGCGCTTCATATCTTCTTTGCGCTTCATACCTTCTTTGCGCTTCGTATCTTCTCCTATCATAATCTCTCCGGTTCTCATATCGTCCAGAATTACCGTAGACTCTATCATTATCGTGATATTCTTTGTAAACTCTTTGAGGGGCATACCCTCTCTCATAATGACCTGATACTACTACTGTAGGAAGTCCAACATTTAAACCAAACGATACCTGTGCATTTATTGCGCTTGTGGCAAAAAAGGCTATACCTAATAATGCGAGTAACTTTATTTTTTTCATCTTTTCAAAATATTAATTAGTAACTACGATTGCGAAATCCAACAACTGTGCCAGTAAATAATTTCAATATTGGCACGAATTAACCGAATATAAGAAAAATCGAAATAAAAAAAACTATCACTCAGATTATCAAATATTTAAACTAAATAAAAAAAATACAATAAAATGAAACTTTAACAAATAAACAAAATTCGAGCACTGGAACCGTAGTAATTTGGGAAGTACTTCTGCTATCATTCGAAGCAATAAATAACAATATTGTCGAAATAAAAATAGAGATCAATCACTGAATGAATTTGATTTCTAGAACAAGACCTTTATTTTAATAAAAGATCCTCAATTATAATTTTATTCAAAATCAAATTAAAAAAATAATTACTATTTTTAGCTAAAAAATTTCTTCTAAATTAAATTACAAATTATAACTTAATGATTAGACGACTTCCCCTTTTTCTTGTACTACTTTTTGCATTTACAAATACAATAGCTCAAAAAAGTACCGCGTCAAAACAAGTTTCAAGTTTTACTGTTGAAGCTCCTCAATTGCATTCAAACAAAAAAATATGGGTGTATTTACCTGAAAATTATTTAACATCAAAAAAGAAATTCTCGGTAATCTATATGCACGATGCCCAAAATTTATTTGATGCAAAAACATCCTATAGCGGAGAATGGAATATCGATGAAAAACTGGACAGTCTCCATGCACAAGTTATTGTAGTGGGAATAGAACATGGAAATGAGAAACGTTTAGAAGAATTAACGCCTTATAAAAACGAGAAATATGGCGGAGGAAAAGCAGATGATTATTTAGAATTCATCGTAAAAACACTAAAACCACAAATTGACAAAACCTACAGAACTAAACCCCAAAAGAAAAATACTTTAATTATGGGAAGCTCTTTGGGAGGATTGACTTCCTATTATGCGACTTTAAAATACCCGGAAGTGTTTGGTAAAGCAGCTGTGTTCTCCCCCGCTTTTTGGATTAACCGTAAAGAAATTTTCGAATTAGAAGAAAAAACAAAAAAACAAAAAACGAAATATTATTTTCTTTGCGGGGATAAAGAAGGAGATGATAATTCTATGGTTACCGACCTTAATAAGATGGAGCTTCTAATTAATACCAAAAGATGCTATTGTCTCAATTTGAACGAAAAGAAAATAGTAAAAGGAGGACAACACAATGAAAAATTATGGCGCGATGGTTTTGCAAAAGCCATTCTTTGGCTTGGCTATTAAATTCTGCACACATTTAAAGATAAATACACTAATTGTAAGTACTAAAATCCGATTCAAATGGAACTAATCTTAAGAGAATACAATCTCAAATTAAAACATACATTCACGATTTCGAGAGAATCGATAGACTTTCAGCCTTCTTTGATTGTGGAATTAAAAAGTGATGGTTTCTCTGGTTTTGGCGAAGCAACTTCCAATCCGTATTACAAGACAACCGTTCCGGTGATGATGCAGGATTTAGAAAAAATTCGCACCATAATCGAAAACACTTCAGATGAAACACCCGAAGAATTCTGGTCAAAGATTCATTCGTATTTAAAACAAGATATGTTTGCGTTATGCGCTTTGGATATGGCATACAATGATTTGTATGCTCGTAAAAAAGGAAAGAAATTATATCAACTGTGGAATTATACCATCGATAAAAATCCATTGACCGATTACACGATTGGGATAGCTTCCATTGAGAAAATGGTTGCTAAAATGAAGGAACTGCCTTGGCCTATTTATAAAATTAAACTGGGAACCAAAGAAGATATTGCCATTGTAACCGAACTCCGGAAACATACGAATGCCATTTTTAGAATCGATGCCAATTGTGGCTGGGATATGGAAGAAACCATAAATAATGCAATTGAGTTAAAAAAATTGGGAGTGGAATTTTTGGAACAACCCATGAAAGCTGACAATTGGGAAGGACACAAGGAAGTTTTCAAACATTCGGTCTTACCGATTATAGCTGATGAAAGTTGTATTATTGAAGAAGATGTGGCCAAATGCCACAATCATTTTCATGGTGTAAATGTCAAATTGGTAAAATGTGGCGGATTAACTCCCGGAAGACGAATGATTGAGGAAGCGAAGAAATTAGGATTAAAAACGATGGTGGGTTGTATGACAGAATCGACGGTAGGAATATCAGCTATTGCGCATTTATTACCGCAATTGGATTACGTGGATATGGACGGAGCTTTGCTTCTGGCAGAAGATATTGCCACCGGTGTAACCATAGATTTTGGAAAAGTAAAATATTCTGACTTAAACGGAACCGGGGTAACTTTAATTTAATTTTAAATGAAAGTCAACCAATTTCCGGATCGAAAAATTGAAATATATAACGAAGATTACCTCTATTTTGGAGGAACGGCTTATTTGGGTTTACCAACGCATCCCGAATTTCAAAAACTGCTCATCAAAAATATTTTGCAATGGGGAACGGCTTATGGAAGTTCGAGAAGTGCCAATATTCAACTGTCTGCCTACGAAAATGGAGAACGATTTTTAGCCGATTTCATCAAAGCGGATGCCGCTCTCACCCTTTCTGCTGGCATGCTGGCGGGAAAATTAGTAATTGAAGCATTAACAACTAAAACCGATTGCTTTTTTCATTTTCCGGATACACACACTGCCATCAAAGCACAAAACAGTCTTCCTTTTTTCATTGGAGAAAAATTAAATCCTCGTTTGCTAGATAAAGCAACTGAAAGAATTACGATACTAACCGATTCGGTTCCTTCTTTTCATATAAAACCAATCGATCTTTCTATTCTGAATTCGATTCCGTCCAATAAAGAAATTACTTTAGTTATAGATGAATCCCATTCGCTGGGAATTTTAGGAACAAATGGTTGCGGGATTTTTTCGACAGTTGATCTACCCAATATTAAAAGGAAAATTATGGTAGCCTCCTTAGGCAAAGCCTTTGGATTGACGGGAGGTGTAATTGCAAGCGATTCTGAATTTATTAATCAGATGACAACTCACGATACTTTTGTCTCCAGTGCCGGAATGAATGCTGCCTTTGTACAAACCATGGCTGATGCAGCTGCAATTTATTTGCAACAGCATCAAAAGTTAAAAGACAATTTAAACTACATTGATACTCATTTGATTAAAAACGAAGCTATTCATTTTGATCCAAATTACCCACTAATTTATCCAGTTATCGAAGGGCTAAATGATATTTTCACCACCAATAAAATTATAGTAACCAATTTTAAATACCCGACCGACGCTAAGGAGTTAAACAGAATTGTAATTACTGCCAATCACACAAAAGAAGATTTGGATACAATAATTCGCATTCTGAACCAAAACCAATTCTAAATCTAAAATTGTGGTCCAATTGCTTTTAAACCGTACCTTTGTAAAAAATTAGAATATGATGACAAACAACGATATCTTTAAAAAACTTCGCGTCGCTTTAATGTTGCGTGACGATCAAATAGTTGAAATATTAGAATTAGTAGATTTTAGAATCACTAAATCAGAATTGGGTGCTTTTTTCCGTGATGAAAAACATGAAAATTATATGGAATGTGGTGACCAGGTGTTGCGTAACTTCTTGAATGCTTTGGTAATTCACCTGCGTGGAACGAAAGAAAACCCTAAAAACCCGAACGATGTTTTAGCCAAACATAAAGCTCAAATTCCTGCGAAAGAAGGGGCTTCAGAAAGACCTGAGTTTAAAGCGAAGCCAAGAGATGCAGAAAAATCAAGAGGTGACGAAGCACCCTCAAAATCAAAACCCGCTGCAAAAAGGACTTCCAAGAAGGAATTTCCAAAAGGAAACAACAAAATTCAAGTGGTAGAAAAAGTGAAATTTAATTTCGGCAAGAATAAAAAATCGTAATTATGAAAACGGCTTTGATTATTGGCAGCACCGGTTTAATAGGTTCCCAACTATTGAATCTTCTTTTAGATAGCAACGATTATCTAAAAGTGATTACGTTTGTAAAAAGAGACACCGGAATAAAGCATCCAAAATTAACGCAACACATTATTGATTTTGACAAGCCAGAATCCTATAAGGATTTAGTCGTTGGTGATGATTTCTTTTGCACCATTGGCACAACAATCAAAAAGGCGGGAAGTAAGGAAGCATTTAGAAAAGTGGATTTTGAATATCCACGTCAGTTCGCAGCTTTTGCGTTAAAAAATCAGGTCAAACAGTTTTTGATAATTTCGTCTCTTGGTGCAGATGCACAATCCGGAAATTTTTATTTGAAAACAAAAGGAGAAATTCAAGATTTTCTTAAAGATTGTAATTTCGAAAGCATTTCTATTTTGCAACCTTCACTCCTTTTAGGAAACCGAACTGAATTTAGATTCGGGGAAAAAGTTGGTGCCTTTTTTATGAAAACATTATCTTTTTTATTTCTTGGAAATTTGAAAAAGTATAAACCTATTGAGAGTAAAACAGTATCAAAAGCACTTTTGAAAATTGCACAAAAAAATAATACAGGTTTCAAAATATACGAATCGGATGTGATTCAAGAAATTGGAAACTAATACAATATCAAAATCCTGAATGAGAGTTCAGGATTTTTTGTATAATATTTTGTCATAAAAACTTTAAGAACTACAGCTTAACATAGAACACCCTACTTTATCTCTGGCCCAATCGGGTCTTTTGGCAAACCATTTTTGCGAATTCGGTTGTTCATCATAAGGATTTTTAAGCATTTCGAATAATTCGTTTAACAAAGAATAATCTCCCTTATCCGCGTCATCAATACACAATTGCGCCATGTAATTTCGCAATACATATTTTGGATTCACTTTATCCATTTGTTTTTTCCTGACAAAATCTGAAATAGCTTCTTCATTGATTCGAATGCTGTATTTCTCCAACCAATCGTACCAACCTTTCAAGATAGTTTCATCCAAATCCTTTTCGTTATAAAAAGCCTCTTTTATGGAATTGAAAGCGGTTATTGTGGTATTATTTTTAGTAACATTACTCAAGTTTCTAAAGAAAATGGTCATGTCCGTTTCTACCTTTTCAAGTAATTGAGTTAAACTCTGAATCAAAACTGCATCTTGTTCTTTTTTGATTTGCAAACCGAGTTTATTTTGCATCATATTCAAATACTCTTTTTCGTAATCAATGCTAAAAGTATCTAAAATAGCTTCAAGTGGTTTTGCATCTTCAATCAATGGATACAAAGAATTGGCCAATTGATACAAATTCCATAACGCAATTTCAGGTTGATTGCCAAAACGGTATCTTTTATGTTGGCTATCCGTTGTATTGGGCGTCCAAGTGGAATTGTAGTCTTCCAACCAACCGTAAGGTCCATAATCAATGGTGATGCCGTGAATAGACATATTATCAGTATTCATAACTCCATGAACAAAACCTACGCGTTGCCAGTGTACAATCATGTTCAGCGTAGTTTGGGTAACTTCTTGAAAAAAAGCAAGATATTTTTCGACACCTTCTTTTTTAATATGAGGAAAATGATGTTTGATGGTGAAATCTGTCAATAATTTGAGATTAACATGATCTTGTCGCGAAGCAAATAATTCGAAACTTCCAAAACGGATAAAAGATGGAGCCACTCTACAAACGATGGCGCCTTTTTCATACGCCGGATTTCCATTGTACATTACATCACGTAATACTTGATCTCCAGAAAGCATCAACGAAAGCGACCGTGTTGTTGGAACACCCAAATAATGCATCGCTTCGGCACATAAATGCTCCCTAATAGAAGATCGTAAAACCGCAAAACCATCTGCCGTTCTGGAATATGGTGTTGGTCCCGCTCCTTTTAGCTGCAAGGTTAATGTCTTATTTTCATGAACAACTTCAGTAAGATTAATGGCACGACCATCTCCTAATTGTCCGGCCCAATTTCCAAATTGATGTCCGGCATAATTCAAAGCATACGGTTTCGTGCCTGAATAAACGGTACTTCCTGAAAAAGTATTTAAAAAATCAGCTGAAAATAAATCTTCTTGAGAAAGACTAATAGCGTTAGCCACTTCGGTTGAAGCATGAATCAGCGAAGGATTTGAAGGTTTTTTTGGCAACACATACGAATAACAAGCTTTATGAACCTGTCTTGGAACATTGATTTCATTGGAATCCGCAGGCAATTCAGTCGTAAAATTATTTTGAATATGGAGTTTCATTTGGTAACAGATTAATATGAGTGAGAAATACTTAATGTTAGAATAATGTAAAGGTATTGGATACGCTACACATAAATGAATTCTTATAATAACTTTATTTTATAACCAAAGTAATTTTATTTATAAACAGAAAAAAGCTCACTTTACAGTATTCATCAGCATATAAATTTATAACAAAAAAAATCCTGAGCTTTCACTCAGGATTTTCAATATATAACTATTTTCTAATTAAGAAAGTGCTGCTTTAACTTGATCAGCTGCCTCTTGAAATTCAACAGCAGATAAAATTGGCATTCCTGAATTATCAATTAATTCTTTTGCGATAGCTGCATTGGTACCTTGTAAACGAACAATGATTGGTACTTTAATTGCATCACCCATATTTTTGTAAGCATCAACAACTCCTTGCGCCACACGGTCACAACGAACGATTCCACCAAAAATATTAATCAAAATTGCTTTTACGTTAGGATCTTTTAAGATAATACGGAAAGCAGTTTCAACACGTTTTGCATCAGCAGTTCCACCTACGTCAAGGAAGTTAGCAGGCTCAAAACCAGCATATTTGATTAAATCCATTGTTGCCATTGCTAAACCAGCTCCGTTCACCATACATCCTACTGTACCGTCAAGATCTACATAGTTTAATCCTACTTCTTTTGCTTCCACTTCGATTGGGTTCTCCTCACGAATGTCACGCATATCAGCATATTTCTTTTGTCTGTATAAAGCATTATCATCGATATTTACTTTAGCATCTACAGCCATAATTTTATTATCAGATGTTTTTAAAACCGGATTGATTTCGAACATCGAAGCATCTGATCCAATATATGCATTATATAAAGAATCGATAAATTTTACCATTTCTTTGAAAGCATTTCCTGAAAGGCCTAAGTTAAAAGCAATTCTTCTTGCTTGAAAACCTTGCAATCCAACAGAAGGATCAATTTCTTCCGTAAAAATCAAATGTGGAGTGTGTTCCGCAACTTCTTCAATATCCATTCCACCTTCAGTAGAATACATAATCATGTTACGACCCGTAGCTCTATTCAATAAAACAGAAACATAAAATTCTGAAGTTTCACTTTCGCCAGGGTAATATACATCTTCCGCGATTAAAACTTTGTGTACTTTTTTACCTTCAGCAGAAGTTTGAGGTGTAATCAATTGCATTCCGATGATTTGCTCTGAAATCTCTTCAACTTGTTGTAAATTTTTGGCAAGTTTCACTCCACCACCTTTTCCACGTCCACCTGCATGAACTTGGGCTTTTACAACATACCAACTTGTACCCGTTTCGGCAGTTAATTGTTTTGCAGCAGCAACAGCTTCTACTGGGCTATTAGCAACGATTCCGCGTTGAATGCGAACTCCGTAGCTAGCTAAAATCTCTTTTCCTTGATATTCGTGTATGTTCATAATATAGAATTTGTCTGGCTTCTGAATTTCTTTCAGAATAAAAGTGCCACAAAAATAGCAAAATTAAACTTAACTGTTATTTTTTTTTTAATTTAATATGCAACATTTAGTACGTTTATTCTATACTAGTCCAACCTTGGATTAAAAAAATAAAATTTAAAAATTGCGCGCTAATTTGTTATAAAAAAATAAAAGAAATTGGAAGTACAACATTTCTTTCAAAATCATGAGCTTCAACGCATTTTATACATTTCTTTTTTATCAATAAATCATTTCGGAAGTGTTTATATATTGTTATTGCGATTTATTGAAGCCTTTTTTGCTTTTACAGTAAAAATAGACCTGTTTTGGCTTTTACACCTATTATATCCTACCAAATCTTTAATTTTGTAGAAAAAATATTAAGCATGAAAGTTAAAGAACAAGGCCTTTATTTGCCCGAATTTGAACACGACAATTGCGGCGCAGGATTTATTTGCAATTTAAATGGAATTAAGTCCAATGACATCATACATAAAGCATTAGATATTTTAATAAAATTAGAGCATCGTGGAGCTGTGAGTGCTGATGGTCGAACTGGTGATGGAGCAGGAATTCTATTTGATATTCCCCATGATTTTTTTAAAAAAGTATGTGATTTTGAAATTCCGGAAATAGGACAATATGCTGTAGGTATGCTTTTTATGCCAAAAAGTATAAACCAGGTTGTCTTTTGTAAAACAACTTTTGAAACTTCCATAAAAGATCAAAATTTAGAAATATTAGGATGGAGAGATGTTCCTGTAGACGCTACTAATTTAGGGCAAATTGCAGCGGAGAAAGAGCCAACCGTTAAGCAAGTATTTGTTGGCAAAAACGGATTGGAGCTTACCGAGCAACAATTCAATGCCAAAATGTTTGCTGCCAGAAAAATTGCGGAACACACTATTAGAAATTCAAGAATTTCTGAAAGTCACATGTTCTATTTTTCTAGTTTTTCTACAACAACAATCATATACAAAGGTCTGTTGATGCCGGAAGACATCAGTAGGTATTATACTGACTTAACCGATGATGACTTAGTTACCAGACTGGCTTTAGTTCACCAACGCTTTTCGACGAATACCTTTCCTTCATGGGAATTGGCTCAGCCGTTCCGATACATGTGTCACAATGGAGAGATAAATACCCTTAGAGGTAACATCAGCAGAATGCGTGCTCGTGAAGAATTAATGAAAAGTGATGTTTTTGGTGACGATATCAAAAAACTGTTTCCTATTATATTAGAAGGAAAATCAGATTCTGCTTCTATGGATATGGTAATCGAATTGTTACTGATGACAGGACGTTCTTTACCCGAAGCAATGATGATGGTTGTCCCTGAAGCTTGGGAAAAACACCAAACGATGTCAGAAGAGAAAAAAGCATTTTACGAATATAATGCTTGTATCATGGAACCTTGGGATGGTCCCGCTTCTATTCCATTTACAGATGGAAATGTTATTGGTGCTTTATTAGACAGAAATGGTTTGAGACCTTCTCGTTATACATTGACAAAAAGTGGTTTCGTTATCATGTCTTCAGAAATTGGTGTTCTTGACATCAAACCGGAAGATGTGATTAAACATGGTCGTTTAGAGCCAGGGAAAATGTTTTTGGTAGACATGAACGAAGGAAGAATCATTGAAGATGATGAGATAAAAAATGCTGTCGCTACCAAACGTCCTTATAAAAAATGGTTAGACGAAAATTTATTGCAATTAGCTCAAATTCCTTATACTGATAATGCTATTCCAACGGAGAATATCGATTTTGAAACAAGACAGCGTTTATTTGGTTATACCATAGAAGATCTAAAAACTATAATAAACCCAATGGGAATACAAGGTGTTGAACCTTTAAGTTCTATGGGTAATGATACTCCGCTAGCCGTTTTATCAGATCAACCACAATTGTTATACAACTATTTCAAACAATTATTTGCTCAAGTTACCAACCCGCCATTGGACGGTATTCGTGAAGAAATTATTACTGATATCAGTTTAGCAATTGGTGGTGATTATAATATTTTTGATATTGTTCCAAAACATTGTAAAAAATTAAAAATCCAAAATCCAGTTATCTCAAATGAGGATTTAGATAAAGTAAGAAACATAAATCATGCTGATTTCAAATCCGTAACTATTTCTACTTTATACGATATCGAAAAAGGAGTAAACGGATTGGAACGCGCTTTGGAACGAGCGGTTCAGGCTACTTTTAAAGCTGTTTCTGAAGGTTGTAATATTGTGATCATTTCAGACAGAGGCGTAAGCGAAAAAATGGCTCCAATACCTATGCTATTGGCTTGTTCTTATATTCATCATTCACTAAATATTTTAAAAGTTCGTTCGAAATTTGGAATTATAATTGAGTCCGCAGAACCTCGTGAGCCACATCATTTCGCATTGTTATTTGGTTACGGCGCAAGTGCAATAAATCCTTACATGGTAAATGAAATCATCCATGACCAAGTGAACCAAGGTTTTATAAATGGTGTAAAAGCAGATTATGCTATTAAAAATTATAATAAAGCGATTGCAAAAGGGATTCTGAAAATCATGAACAAAATTGGTATCTCTACACTACATTCGTATAGAGCGGCACAAATTTTTGAAATTTTAGGATTAAATAAAACATTCACCTCTAAATATTTCCCTTATACGCCTTCCAGAATTGAAGGAATTGGTCTAATGGAAGTGGAAAAAGAAATCAAAAAAAGATACCAAAAAGCTTTCCCAAATTCAAAAGTGGCTAATTTATTGTCGCTTGAAATTGGAGGGATCTACAGATGGAGAAGAACTGGCGAAAAACACATGTTTAACCCAACGACGATTTCTAAATTACAACAGGCGGTTCGTTTAAACAGTCCGGAAAGTTATAAGGAATATGCAAATATGGTCAATGACCAAAGCAAAAACCTAATGACTATTAGAGGTTTATTTGAATTCAATAATTTGGATCCAATTTCAATTGATGAAGTAGAACCTTGGACAGAAATTGTTAAAAAATTTAAAACTGGCGCCATGTCTTATGGATCTATCAGTCAGGAAGCCCACGAAAACTTGGCAATTGCCATGAATAGAATTGGTGGGAAAAGTAATTCTGGAGAAGGTGGAGAAGATTCTAAAAGATTCCAAAAAGACTTAAACGGTGATTCTAGAAATAGTGCCATTAAACAAGTTGCCTCAGGAAGATTTGGTGTATCTATCAATTATTTGACAAATGCCAAAGAGATTCAAATAAAAATGGCTCAGGGTGCAAAACCTGGAGAAGGTGGACAATTACCCGGCGAAAAAGTAGTGCCTTGGATTGCTGCTGTAAGAAATTCAACTCCTTATGTTGGACTAATTTCGCCCCCGCCACATCACGATATTTACTCTATTGAGGATTTATCTCAATTGATTTTTGATTTGAAAAATGCCAATCGTGAAGCACGTATCAACGTCAAGTTAGTTTCTGAAGTTGGTGTTGGAACAATCGCTGCCGGTGTTGCTAAAGCAAAAGCAGATGTAATTTTAATTTCAGGATACGATGGAGGAACAGGAGCCGCTCCATTAACATCATTACAACATACAGGTATACCTTGGGAACTTGGTTTAGCCGAAGCCCAACAAACTTTAATCCTAAATGATTTAAGAAGTCGTGTGGTCTTAGAATGTGACGGCCAATTGAAAACAGGACGTGATGTCGCAATTGCTGCTTTACTTGGTGCTGAAGAATTTGGTTTCGCAACAGCACCGTTAGTTGCCTCTGGTTGTATTATGATGAGAGCGTGTCACTTGAATACCTGTCCAGTAGGTATTGCGACACAAGATCCAGAATTGAGAAAAAATTTCAAAGGAACGCCGGAGCATATCATTAACTTCATGTATTTTATTGCTGAAGAGTTAAGAGAAATCATGGCGCAATTAGGATTTAGAACGCTAAAAGAAATGGTGGGACAGTCTCAAAAATTGAATGTCAACAAAGCCATCAAACATTATAAAGCAAGTGGATTAGATCTGTCTACCATTTTATATAAGCCCGAAAAAGCGAAAGTAGTTCCAAATCATAATACCACAGAACAAGACCATGCTTTAGAACATGTACTTGATTTTGATATCATAAAAGCGGCTATTCCTTCCATTTACAGGAAAGAAAAAACAAGAGTTACTTTTGATATCAAAAACACAGATCGTTCCGTTGGAGCTATACTGAGTAATGAAATTTCAAAAATATATGGCGCTCAAGGATTACCTGAAGACACAATATTAGTTGACTTTACCGGCTCTGCAGGACAAAGTTTCGGTGCTTTTGCAACCAATGGTTTATCATTCAAAATTCATGGAAACTGTAATGATTATCTAGGAAAAGGACTTTCAGGTGGTAAATTAATTATCAAAGTCCCACCTACTGCAACATTCAAACCAGAAGAAAATATCATCATTGGTAACGTTGCACTTTACGGAGCAATTACAGGTGAAGCTTATATCAATGGTATGGCTGGAGAACGTTTTTGTGTGAGAAATTCCGGGGCAACAGCCGTTATTGAAGGAATTGGAGATCATGGGTGTGAATATATGACTGGAGGAACTGTCGTGGTTCTAGGAAAAACGGGAAGAAATTTCGCAGCGGGTATGAGTGGTGGTATCGCTTATGTTTATGATCCAAATAATAAATTCGATGCAACATTGTGCAATATGGAAATGGTTGCTTTTGAAACCTTAGAAGATGAGGATGTGACAAAACTAAGACGCTTAATTCGAAATCATTCTTTGTATACTAACAGTCAATTAGCCAAAAGGATTTTGGAAGATTGGGAAAATCAAAGCAACCATTTTGTAAAAGTAATGCCAACAGATTACAAAAAAGCATTACAGAGATTGGCCGAAGAAAAAAAAATTGAAGAACTAATAGCACTATAGTTATGGGAAAGATAGGTGGATTTAAAGAATATAATAGAACGAACGAAAGTAATATAGTTGTAGAAGAACGTGTATCAAATTATAATGAATTTACAATTCCGTTAGCCAAAGATCAAATAAAAGAACAAGGTTCAAGATGCATGGATTGTGGTATTCCTTTTTGTCACAGTTCGTGTCCGTTGGGAAATTTGATTCCTGATTTTAATGATATGGTGCATCAGGAAGAATGGGAAAGTGCATTAGAAATTTTGCAATCAACAAATAATTTTCCAGAGTTCACAGGAAGATTATGTCCTGCTCCCTGTGAGAAATCATGTGTTTTAGGTATAATCAGTGAACCAGTAGCTATTGAAAATATTGAAAAAAATATTATCGAAAGAGGTTTTGCTGAGGGATGGATAAAACCGCAAATTCCAGCTACAAGAACAGGAAAAACAGTAGCTGTCATAGGCTCTGGCCCTGCTGGTTTAGCAGCGGCACAACAATTAAATCGTGCAGGACATACTGTTACGGTTTTTGAAAGAGACAATGCAATTGGTGGATTATTACGTTACGGAATTCCAAATTTCAAATTAGAAAAAGGGATTATTGACAGACGTGTTAAAGTACTGGAAGCGGAAGGAATTACTTTTAAAACAAATATAAATGTTGGTGTAAATTATAGCATTGAAGAATTAAATTCTTTTGATTCCATCGTGTTATGTGGTGGTGCAACTGAAAGAAGAAGCTTTCCAACAGAAGGAATTGAAAGCAAAGGAGTTGTTCAGGCAATGGACTTTCTAACACAACAAACTAAAGTATTATTCGGAGAATCAATTCCGGATCAAATCAAAGCAACTGGTAAAGATGTAATCGTTATTGGTGGTGGAGATACTGGTTCTGATTGTGTGGGAACTTCAAACAGACATGGAGCCAAATCAGTTACTAATTTTGAGATATTACCAAAACCACCAGTTGGAAGAAGTGAAACTACTCCTTGGCCATTTTGGCCTTTACAATTAAAAACTTCCTCTTCACATGAAGAAGGTTGCGATAGAAACTGGTTAATTAATACCAAAGAATTCATTTCTAATGAAAGCGGCCAATTAACAGGATTGAAAACTGTTGAAGTGGCCTGGAAAATGACATTAGGACAAAGACCTGAATTAATTGAAAAAGAAGGTTCAGAAAAAATATGGCCTTGCGATTTGGCTTTGTTAGCACTTGGATTTACAGGTCCGGAGAAAACATTAAGTGATCAATTGGGATTGGAAGTAGATTTTAGAACCAATTATAAAGCAACAAATTATCAGACAAATGTTCCTCATATATTTACTGCTGGTGACATGAGAAGAGGCCAATCACTAATTGTTTGGGCAATATCTGAAGGTCGTGAAGCGGCTAGAGAAGTAGATAATTATTTAATGGGTTTCACTAATTTACCTACTAAAGGCAACGGAGATTTACCTAATTTATAATAGTGACCAATTGAAAATAATTAAAATTCAGCTTGTAAAAAAAGAGATTAAAAACAATAAATACACAAAAAGTGTTTGTTTTCAAACATTTTGTTACAATTTGTTATAATCTTAGTTTTTATTTGTTCGTATCAATAAAGATAATAAATTTGCATAAAAATAATAGCAATGCAATCAAAAGACTTAGTACAATTAGCGGAACAATTCGGAAGCCCGATATATGTTTATGATGCCGAAAAAATACAATCTCAATACAACAGATTGTCAAAAGCTTTTTCTAAAGTAAATAAGTTACGCATCAATTATGCGATGAAGGCATTGTCTAATGTTGCAATCCTTCAATTACTAAAAGAAATGGGATCTGGTTTAGACACCGTATCAATTCAAGAAGTAATGCTGGGTTTACACGCGGGTTACGAGCCCGAAAAAATATTTTATACCCCAAATGGAGTCTCTCTAGAAGAAATTGAAGAAGTTAATGCAATGGGAGTTCAAATAAATATTGACAACTTGTCAATATTAGAACAGTTCGGAACAAAATATCCACACGTTCCTGTTTGCATTAGAATAAATCCTCATGTTATGGCAGGTGGAAACGCCAATATCTCTGTGGGTCATATTGATAGTAAATTTGGTATTTCTGTTCATCAATTACCTCATTTAGTTCGTATAGTTGAAAACACAAAAATGAACATCGTAGGTATTCACATGCACACCGGATCTGATATTCTTGACATTGAAGTGTTTTTATATGCCGCTGAAATATTATTTGATGCTGCAAAAAACTTTAAAAATCTGGAGTTTCTAGACTTTGGAAGCGGATTTAAAGTACCCTACAAAAAAGACGATATAGAAACCGATATTGAAGAACTAGGAAAAAAATTATCTAAAAGATTCAATGCTTTTTGTGTTGAATACGGAAAAGAATTAACCTTGATATTTGAACCAGGAAAATTTTTAGTAAGTGAAGCAGGCTTCTTTTTAGCAAAAGTTAACGTCGTAAAACAAACTACATCAACAGTTTTTGCAGGAATAGATAGTGGTTTTAATCACTTAATACGACCAATGTTTTATGGTTCACAACATCACATTGAAAACATCTCGCACCCTAAAGGGAAGGAACGTTTTTATTCCGTAGTTGGATATATTTGTGAAACAGATACTTTCGCAAATAACAGAAGAATTTCCGAAATAAAAGAAGGCGATATTTTATGTTTCAGAAATGCTGGAGCATATTGCTTCTCAATGGCATCTAATTATAATTCAAGATACAAACCGGCAGAAGTTTTGTGGATAAAAGGAGAAGGACATTTGATTCGAGCTCATGAAACTTTTGAAGATTTATTAAAAAATCAAATCGCGTTACCACTTGCAGTAACAGCAGTATAAAATAAAATTCCCATTTGCCAAGGCAAATGGGAATTTTTAAAATAAGGGCAATTCTAATTATTTATTTTTTAATAGCGTTTCCAAAACTTCCGATTCAGTTCCATTAGGAAATGGAATCTTCAACATTTGTGAAAGTGTCGGTGCAATTTGAGTAATGTATTTTTTAGTATGCATTTCTCCTTTTGGCACTTGCCATCCATAAAAAAGCAATGGTACATGAGTATCATAACTATTGGGTGAACCATGTGTTGTTCCTGTAGCTTGATATTCCATATATCCAGCTTTATCAAGTATAACTATATCGCCATTTTGTCTTGGATCATAGCCTTTTGAAATAAAATTTAAAAAGTAATCATTTCCGGTAGAAGCCAAAATTTCTTCCTCAGTATACACTCTTTTAACCTGTTCTTGAGTCATCAAAAAGTCTTTAAAACTTTGTTTCACTGTCGTCAATTCTAGACCTTCTTGCTTTATACTTTCTTTATTAAAAAAAAGATTAAAGTTAGAATAATCCAATATTAAATCAGCACCAAACGTGTCGTTAGAATGTTTTTTTAACGCTTCAACAATGTCTTTTGAGGGAATATTTTTCACATTGTATTTATTGTCCTTTAGATAATTTGGATTTTCAGCTCCAGCATGATCAGCAGTCAGAAAAAGTAAATAATTATCCTCACCAACCGTTTTGTCTAAATAGTTTAGAAACTGAGCTAAAGTTTGATCTAAACGTAAATATGTATCCTGCAACTCCATCGAACGTGGACCAAAAGTGTGTCCTACATAATCCGTTGAAGAAAAACTAACAGTAAGAAAATCAGTAATATTATCTTTTCCAAGACCTTCCTTTTCTATAGCTTTCATGGCTAATTCTGCCAAAAAATCATTCCCAAAAGGTGTAGTCCGCAAAACATCAGCCCCTTTTTCTTTATATATCTTACTTAAATCATATGGAAAAATAGGTGCGTTAGCTTTATCTAATTTCCCTTCATATGGATTATCATCAGGAAGACTTTCATTGTAAGCGGCTATGGGCTTCAATAAATCCCAACCTTTGTCGATATAATTCATATACCGCTTTTCTTGATTGAATTCAGTTACCCAATTAGGTAATGCTGAACCATAAAAAGTACTAGAAATAAAAGCTCCAGTTTTACTGTACCAAAATGCCCAATTCGCAAAATGACCCGCTGGTAAAATAGCCCCACGGTCTTTTATACTCATCCCAATTACTTTTCCTTTAAAATTTGTCGCCATTCGCAATTCATCTGTAATGGTAGTACTTAGCAAATTCTTTGGAGACATAGCTCCCTCTTTTTCAGCTCCGTCACCTACTGTTTTAACTGAAGCATCATCAGTACAATACATATCTTTTCCAGTTGCTTTATTAAACCAGTCATTCCCTATAATACCATGAGTTGACGGAGTAGTTCCAGTGTAAATACTAGCATGACCCGGTGCAGTATATGTAGGTACATAATTGTAATGCATATTATGAAAAGTATATCCATTATTCATCAATCTTTTAAAACCATTCGCAGAAAAATCATCCGAAAAACGGTATAAATATTCCATCTTCATCTGATCTACAACAATACCAACAACCAATTTTGGTCTCTTTTGAGCTTGCATATTTAAAGCCATAAAAAATGCCAAAAACAAAATAATTTTTTTCATATTATATTTTTATATAGTTCACCAAAAATACAATTTAATGTTTAAAAATAGGACAGAACAAAAACTTAAACATAATAAATTAATCTTCTCTTAACTCAATTAAAATGAGAATTCAAAAAAAATATAGGCCCTTGAAATAAAAAGACTCTTCTAATTCCAATATGCCAGATTAAATTTTAAATTTGAATTAGTTTAAAATAAAGTAGTTATGGAAATGTCTGACAATGAAAATACTGTGTACAAATCATTTGATGAAAATTATTTATCTGAAGAATTATTACAAGCATAATGGGCAGAGTTTATAGAACTAAAGAACGTAATTGCTGAAATATACTAAAAAAAAGGAGATCCTGTAACCATATTAGACGTAGGAATTGGTAATGCTCGAATAGTAAAACATTTAAGTGCAATTCCCGAAATGTGGAATATGATTAAATTATATGACGGTATCGATAATGCCGAAATATGTGTTAATTTAGCTCGTAACACAGCCAACGAACTAAATATTGAAGATAGAGTGACCGTTTATTTTTTAGATGCTGTAAAATTAAATCAATTACAAAAGCAGTATGATTTAATTATTATAACTTGGTTTACTGCAGGTAATTTTTATTCTGAAAACTTCCCTTTTGAAAATTATAATTTATTGTCAGAAAAAATCGATTTATCAAAAAATAAAAAATTTGATACTATTTTCACCTTTGCCTATAAAATGCTGAATGCTAATGGAGAAATTTTAATTGGAGCCTGTTATATTGACAATGAGAATACGAGAAAAAAAACAAGAGCTCTCGTATAAAAAAATGGGAATGACTGTAATAACTGATGCTAAAGATAGCTTCACAGCTACTAAAGAAAGATTTTGGTCACAAAGATTTACTACGAAAAGAATATATACATATTTTAAATTTACTAGATTCAACTAATTAATGCAACTTTAGGGAAAAGATAAAGATATTTTTTCAAAAGAAAGGACTTTAAAGTCCTCTCTCTCGAATGGAATAAATGTTCTTTATTTGCTCCTG
>NZ_JBHZPZ010000019.1:0-75129 GCF_042787345.1 Flavobacterium xylosi
TAACCTCTTAAGGTGGTTATTGCGGCGGGGCTCACCTCTTCCCATCCCGAACAGAGTAGTTAAGCCCGCCTGCGCAGATGGTACTGCAGTTATGTGGGAGAGTATGTCGTCGCCTTTATTTGAAAACCCTGTTCTAGCGAACAGGGTTTTTTATTAATACTTTCTTCATTATAAGGAAAGTACAATGGTACCTTAGCTCAGATGGTAGAGCAATGGACTGAAAATCCATGTGTCCCTGGTTCGATCCCTGGAGGTACCACAAAATGCTCGGATGGTGAAATTGGTAGACACGCTGGACTTAAAATCCAGTGAACAGCAATGTTCGTGCGGGTTCAAGTCCCGCTCTGAGTACAAGAAACTTCAGTTGGCTAAAGCTGGCTGAAGTTTTTTTAATTTTCTTTACTGAAAAATTCACTATAAACATTATATTTAACGAGTGTTTAATCTCTTTCTGGATCAATCCCAAAACCTGTGGAGCGATAAAATTAAGCATAAATATTAGTTAGTCTAAAAAGGAAGAATTCTATATTTCTCACACCTCTGAATTGAGATCTAAAAGCTTTTATTTTGGCATTGAAAGATTCCCCCGATGCATTGGTGCTTCTGTTATCAAAATAGTTCAATATGGTTTGATAATGATTGATTATCGTTCGAGATATCTTATTGAATGATTTGAATCCAGATTGGTTTACTTTTTCGTGCCATTTGGCTAATTTGGCAAAGCCTATTATTTTATCGGTTGTCTTTTCAAAAATAGTGCGCAAGTCTTGTGTTAGGTTGTATGCTTTTTGAATATCGGGATATAATTCAAATAATAAATTGGCTCGTTCTAATTGGTTTGGCGACCATTTTGATTTGTTTTTGTACAAGAAATAGCGGCTTCTGGCTAGTAATTGTTTAAGAGTATCTCCATTGGTCAAGACTTCAGGTTCGAACCTTTTCTTGTTTTTCTTGGCTTTTTCTATAGCCTAATTTTCCTGATCTATGGCTTACCAACGGTATTTGATTCTGATTTCTTGTAAAGCTTCTGTGGCTAATTTTTGAACATGGAAGCGGTCGGTTACCCGTGTAGCATTTGGAAAACATTTTTTGGCAATTAATCCCATATTTGCTGCCATATCCAGGGTAATCTCTGTGACTTGATTGCGCGCTTTGAGAGGAATTTTTTCTATAATAGAAATTACAGTATCGGCTTTAGTTCCGGCAATCATGGCAACTATACTCCCTTTCTTTCCTTTGGCTGCCTTGTTAGTTAAAATAGTATAGAGTTCGCCATTGGAGAGGGACGTTTCATCTATAGATAAACGTTTGCCTAAGTTTTTTGGAAAAATAAGCCATTGCTTGGCGTGTGAGAGTTGATCCCAAGTTTTAAAATTACTAAGGAAATCTTTGTATTGATGTTGCAGATTTTTGCCACTAACTCCATAGAAAGAAGCAATGGCATTACAGTCATTAGGCTTCGAATCTGTTGATCTCTTTTAAAAAAGACGCGAACTCCTGTGTTACCCGAGTCCCGTCTGCTACTAAATTCCAATCTCTAAAGACGACTTGCCCAGTGTCTTCATTGAGCCATCTTCTGCGTGTAATATGAAGATATACTTGGTGTCCACGAATTGGAAAATCTTGAACGGTTATCTCTTCAAAGAATCCTTTGGAGCTTAATTTATTTTGTCGATACTCTTTAGGAATCGAATTAATTTCTTTTAAATATAAATGAAGTATTTCTTCTGCTTTTTTATAAGAAGTCAATTCAAAATAATCCACAATAATTTCGGGTAATAATAATTTGATTAGCGTACTAAAAGAATCTTGCATTTGTATCTGTTTTTAAAATACAAATATCGAAATTTAATATTTCCCCACAACTTTTAGACTTGATCCTTTATTCGGTTAAATGGGATTTTTCTGTTTATAAATGTTTTTAATGTTCAATATTGGTAGGTTTCCTCTTTTATATGTAGTATTTTTAGCTTAAATATTCCATTTAATGAAATTAAAAGTAATTATAGTTGACGATGAATCCCATGCACGTAGTTTTTTGAAAAAATTATGTAATCATTTGTACAATGACAAAATAGAAATCGTTGATGAATGTGACTCTGTTAAAAAAGCAATTTCTTCCATTAAAAAACACAATCCTGATATTGTTTTTTTAGATATTCAAATGTCGGAGGAAAATGGCTTTGAACTTTTTAAATACTTTGAAACGGTTGAATTTGACACTATCTTCACAACAGCTCATAAAGAATATGCCATAGATGCTATCAAAATTAGTGCTTTAGATTACCTTATTAAACCTATTGATATTGAGGATTTTAAATTGGCGATCGCTAGGGTTGAGAAAGATAAATCAGATAAAATTAATTTTAATCGTTATAAATTATTAGCTGAAAATATTGCCAATAAAAATACAGGTAAAGAGAGAATTGTTTTTCCCTCAAAAATGGGTTTTGAAGTAGTTCAAGCCAATACAATTGTCTTTTGTAAATCGGACGGGGCTTATACTACAGTTCATACTTTGGACAAAAATCATTTTACTTCTAAATCGTTTAAGGAGACCTGTGAATTGCTTCATTCCTCCAATTTTTTGAGAGTTCATAGAAGTTTTTTAATTAATATCAATTTTGTAATTAGCTTCAGGTCTGATGAGTTTATCTTAGAAATGATTACTGGGGATAAAATTCCTGTTTCAGATAAATCATTTTCCAAAAAAGAATTAATTGATGCGATTTCTAAATAAGTTAATCTTTTTTTTCGGTCTATTGTTTTTCCCGTATTTACTTTTGGGACAATATTATCCGTCCAAGAATTATTCTACTACGGATGGTTTACCTAACAATGCCGTTCGTTCTTTATTTTTGGATTCAAAAAATATTTTATGGATTGGAACTGAAAATGGCGTTTCCAGAATGGAGAATGGTTCCTTTTCTAATCTTGATGAAACTAATGGTTTGGCTCACAACAGTTGTTGGGATATTAATCAAGATACAAATGGTAATATGTGGTTTGCCAGTTATGGAGGAGGGATTAGTAAATACGATGGTAAAAAGTTCACTGTTTTTACAACAAAAAATGGCTTATTAGCGGATAAAACCCGAAAAGTATTTCCTTTTAAAAATAAAATATATGTGGGTACGGAACAGGGAGTTTCGATTATTGATATAAATACAAATAAATTAGTAACTCCAAAAGTTCCATCGCATAAAGAAGATTTTATTAGTATATCCTTTTTTGAGTACGGAAATGAAGTTTATTTTGCTTCTATTTTTGATGGTTTGTTTAGAATTGATGAATCAGGTGCAAAGCCAAAAATTATTCCGATTCTTTTGCGTAAAAATACCTACGGATTAGCTCTTTTTGGATCAACACTTTATAGCAGTAATGAAGGGTTCATAGATAAATTTAATATAAATGATATTTTAAAAGACAAGATATCGGCTACTAAATTTGGAAAATCCTTTGTTTGGCAATACACAAAAGACAAAAGAAACTCAATTTTTGCAGCGGCTTGGGGAGTTTACAAGCCGGATGGAGGTCTTTATAAAATTGAGAATGATAAAATGGTTGATGTTTCGGAATATTTTGGAATTAATTCTAAAATTTTATTAAATGTAGTTTATGATAAATCTAAAGATATTTTATATGTAGGTTCCAATGATAAAGGGATTTATGAAGTTCGATTGGATAGAATAATTGATTATAATTTATTTGATACTAAATCAGTAATAGATTTTGAAAATTTAGGACAACATAAATTAATTTTGCACAACAAAGGTTTAACTATTTTAGGGTCAAATAAGAACATTATAAAAACTATTTCTCCTCTTGATTTTAAAAATTTCGAATTAAATTTTTTGAAAAAGGGAAATAAAGTTGTTGCCAAACAAGGAATTGAGTCGAGAGATTTTGAATTGGATTTTACTATTCCAGCTACTGGTATTGAATTTTATGAAATAGTGAAAGATGGCCATTCTTTTTGGATAGGCAGTAATGTAGGGATATTTGAAATTGACAGTTTCGGAAGTATTATAAATTACTTGCCTAAACACAGTTTGAAAATTGGTTTTAGCTATGACGGTAAATTCATAGAAACAATAACTTATGCAGGTACAAGGCTATACAAAAATGTTCACAGTTTAGTTAATAAACATTTTTCAAAGTTCGAAAAAAACACTCCTCAATTTATTGTTAAGATTTTGACTAACAAAGATAGAACGTATTTACTATCCGTTTTTAATGGATTATATGTCTATAAAAATAAGCAGTTTCATTCTTATTTGGCGGAAGGAATTTGGAAAGAGAAAAAGTTCAAACACATAACAATTAACAGCAAGGGGCAACTTATTTTGGCTGCAGAATTTGGAAATGTTTTTATTGTAGATGATTCAAAAGCTTTTAAAATTTTAAAAACTATTTCTAAAAAAGAGATAGTAGGCAACACTATTCTGTTTTTAGAATCGTATAAAGATTTTATTCTTATCGGAACTGAAAAAGGAATTAACCTCTTCAAAGATGGTATTGTCCGATTAATAGACAAGGAGCAAGGATTGAAAGATGCAGCGGTTACCACTTCACAAATTTTTGGAAAACAATTGTGGCTAGGAACTAAAAAAGGGTATTATACAATTGATTTAGACCGATTGTTAGCGCCACAAATGACAGTGTCAGAGATGACAATTTCAACAATCGCAATTAATAATGTTCCCATCAGTTCCTTGAATTATAAATGGTTTCGTTATAATTCAAAAGAATTAATTTGTGATTATAAAAACAATTCTTTTTCTATTGATTTTATATCAAAAGGCCATGCTTTTCCTAATAAATTAAAATTTCGATATCGTCTAAAAAGTACCAATCGATGGAGTCCTTATAGTGAAAAAACAAACTTATTTTTGCCCTATTTGCCATATGGTACTTATAATTTAGAAGTGGAAGTTTTTGATTCGAATGCAGGGAAAGCAACCATTTTTAAATTATTGAAAATTCATATTAAACCTCCATTTTGGATGACTTGGTGGTTTATTGCTCTAGTTATATTGATTGTATTTAATGTTTTAGTCTATTTGATTTTTAAATCTAAAAAGAAATCAAGAGAAAAAGCAGTTATTCAAAAACGTATCGCAGAAACCAAACTGGAGGCATTGTTAAGCCAAATGAATCCTCATTTTACGTTTAATGCGATGAATGCTATACAAGATTATATTATCAGTAATGACATTGATAATTCGCTAAAATATATTGGAGAGTTTGCAAAGTTAATTCGTAAAACATTAGAAAATTCTTCTAAACAAACGATAACTATTGAAGAAGAGATGGAGTATTTGAAGTCTTATATTATTATTGAAAATATGCGTTTTGATAATCGAATTGAAGCTGAATTTCGACTGGGTGCTGACGTGGATCCTTATCATTCTAAAATTCCAACCATGTTGCTGCAGCCTTTTGTGGAAAATGTTTTTGTTCATGCCTTTAACGCTTCATTTGTTACGCCAAAACTGACAATCTCTTTTGAAATGTTGTCTAAAAATATTTTGGAATGTAAAATTATTGACAACGGAATGAGCTTAACTGCTGCAAAAAAAATGAAAATACATCAATCAAAAGGTATTCAGTTGACTAAAGAAAGACTTTCCCTTTTACAAAATTTGAATGTTAATCCTATAGACATCCAATTAACAGAAAACAACGGAACAACAGTCACGATAAAACTGACGTTATAATAGTTGAAATGAATAATTGAAATGGCTCTTATCCAAATTGGATAGGAGCCTTTTCGTTTTACAAACCAATCATGTACTTTCATAGAATAAAAAGTACCTTTCATAAGACTATTAATTTGGGTTTGAGAAATCCTATATTTTTGTTGTAAAGTAGATAAATCAAAATCCAAATCGTATGCAAAAGTATTACTGTGAAAATTGTGGTTCCAAAAGCAACAGCATTTTGAGTTTAACAGAAAAATTATGTTTTAGGCATCCTCTTGGAAATGGCAAAGGAAAAGATATGCTATATGAAGGTCCTGAAAAAGCGCAATATTTTTGCAAATATTGTGGAGCTATATCTTCTTCGATTTTGAGTTTAAAAAGCTTTTTTTGTCCGCAGCATCCAAAAGGGAATTGTCAGGGAAGGCATCTACCATTTTTTCAAAATGTCACATTATTATAAATTGAATAATACAATTTTAATTATGGATTCTATTTTTTTGCATCTGCAAAATTTTACCGTTGTTTCTTATATCGCTTTTGGTATCGTTTTGACGAGCTTTTTTTTAGAATCCAAATCAAACTCGCCCTACAAATCGCTTTTACTTTCTAATTCTGGCTTTGGAATATATAATTTTACCTTATTGACTAGTTCAGAAATTGACTTTCCAATATATTTTATTCTTTTAAGTTTTTTGATCTGTTCCTGGTTCTTCGTTTTAAAGAATATTGAAGAGGAGGAAGACGAGGATAGAGGATTTTTAAGAAATTATAACAATGATAATATTGTTGATTTTAGTTACGCTGAAGATGAAAATAATAAGGAAAATTCCTTATTTGAAAAAAGCGCTTTACTCATTTTTACAAATATTTTAAGCCATGAATTATCAAAACTGTTTGAAAACAAAGTGATGTTGTTTGTTAGAAATTTTTAAAAAAATGATGCCATTCATTATGAACATCCCCAACGAAAGTTTGTGTATGCGTTTACGTATTTAATTTTGATTTCCATTTTGGTTTCGTTTTTTCTCGTGTAGGAATAGTTTTTAATTGAAAAACCCTTTTCATAAGATGAATATTTGAAGGAGAAAAGAAATTCTATTCCCACTTCAATTATAATCTAAACTTTAACTTTTGTTCAATTTAATTATTTAATTTATTTAGTAAAAAAAAACTACTTTAGTTCATTGCTTAATAAATAGTTATCCAAATAAATAATTAATCTATGAAAAGAAGATCTTTTTTAACTACTACAACTTTAGCGTCTGCAGGTCTTACCACACTTATGATTACAGGCTGTACTTCCGGTACCAAAAAGGATGAAAATCCAGTATCAATTGAAGATTCCAATGCTGCATTTGAATTAGATGAAGAAACCATAGGCAGTTTAAGAAAGAAATTAGCTTCTGGAAAATATACTTCGGAACAATTAGTACGCTTATATTTAAAACGCATCGAAACTATTGATGCAACTGGACCTCAATTAAATTCGGTTATCGAAATTAATCCAGATGCCATTTCAATTGCCGTCGAAATGGATAAAGAAATGAAATCTGGCAAGAGCAGAGGTCCTTTACACGGTATTCCAATTTTGATAAAAGACAATATTGATACTGGAGATAAAATGCAAACGACAGCGGGAGCCTTGGCGATGGAAGGTAATATTCCTTCGAAAGATGCTTTTGTGGTTAAAAAATTAAGAGAAGCCGGTGCTATAATCATTGGTAAAACTAATTTGAGCGAATGGGCTAATTTCCGTTCAACTCAATCCTGTTCTGGCTGGAGTAGTAGAGGCGGACAGACAAAAAACGCCTATATTTTAGACCACAATCCATGTGGATCAAGTGCGGGTTCAGGTGCAGCTGTTTCTGCTAATTTATGCGTTGTTGCAGTAGGAACAGAAACTGATGGTTCTGTGGTTTGCCCTGCTTCAGTTAATGGTGTTGTCGGCATTAAACCGACAGTTGGCTTGGTCAGTAGATCTGGAATTATTCCTATTTCAAAAACACAAGACACTGCAGGACCAATGGCTAGAACCGTAACCGATGCTGCTATTTTACTGGGAGCAATGGCTGCAATTGACCAAGATGATGCTGTAACACTTGAAAGCAAAGGAAAGGCTCAAAAGGATTATACTACGTTTTTAGTTGTAAACGCTTTGAAAGGCAAGCGTATCGGAATTGAGAAAAAACCGCAAGGAAATAATAAATACATTAATGCACTTTTAGAAGATGCAATCAACATTCTAAAAAAACAAGGTGCTACCGTTGTCGAAATTGACTATCTGGATAAAATTAATGCTTTAGGTCAAGCCGAATTTGAAGTTTTACAATACGAATTTAAAGATGGATTAAATAAATATTTAGCTACAGCTAATGCAAAAGTAAAGACTTTGAAAGAGGTAATTGCTTTTAATAAAAGTAATGAAGATAAAGTTATGCCTTATTTCAAGCAAGAAACGCTGGAAAGTTCTGATGCCAAAAAAGGATTGGATGACACCATATATGTTGATGCATTGGCAAAAAGTTTTACAGGAAGTAAAAATATTTTAAATACAGTTTTCAAAGAAAATCAGTTAGATGCAATTTGCGGAATAACAATGGGGCCGGCATGCAGTATCGATATGATTTATGGAGACCGTTGGGGATACTCCTTGACGACTCCCGCTGCAGCAAGTGGATATCCGCATATTACTGTTCCCTGCGGAATGGTTTATGAATTACCTGTTGGACTATCCTTTTTTTCAACACCTTATACTGAAGGTAAATTGATAGGGTTAGGCTTTGCTTATGAACAAGCTTCTAAAAAAAGAATAAAGCCAGCTTTAAAGCCTTCTTTTTTATAAAAAAAATGTAAACTATTTGTTTTTTGAAGATAGAGAGTAATAATTATTACTCTCTATCTTTTTTATAGTACTAGAGACAATTTTACATTACCAAAATGGAAATTCTGTATTTTGTTTTAATTTTAAATACTAGGCACGCATAGTAAATTTGCCTATATTTGTTTTAATTAAAAATATAAATAATGATAAAACCTACGCTAACTTCCCTTCTGAATATTAATCGTCCATTGATTATGGCGCCTATGTTTTTAGTTTCAAATACTAAAATGGTAATTGAAGGAATGAAATCGGGTGTTGCGGGTTGTATTCCTGCATTAAATTATCGCACATTGGAGGAATTACGTGCTTCAGTTATTGAACTTAGAGCTGCTAAAGTTGCTGGCGGGAGTTTTGGTTATAATTTAATTGTAAATAAATCAAATATCAAATACAAGGATCAGTTAGCTGTATTGTGTGAGGAAAAAGTAGGTTTTATAATTACTTCTCTAGGCTCGCCTGAGGAGACTATCAAGCAAGCTCATAAGGTTGGAATTAAAGTTTTTTGCGATGTTACCGACTTGGCTTTTGCCAAAAAAGTGGAAAGTTTGGGTGCAGATGCTTTAATAGCGGTCAATAATCTGGCTGGCGGTCATAGAGGGGATCTTGGTCCAGAGGAATTGATTAAAGAATTAAATTTAAATACCACATTGCCTGTTATTTCGGCAGGTGGTGTTAGCACTAAAAAAGAACTGGACAAAATGTTAGCATATGGTGCAGTAGGAGTATCTGTAGGGAGTCCTTTTATCGCGTCATTTGAATCTGGGGTTTCAGAGGAATATAAACAAGCTTGTGTTGATTATGGTGCAAAAGATATTGTTTTGACGGAGAAAATATCGGGAACACCTTGTACTGTTATTAATACGCCTTATGTAAAAAAGGCGGGAACTAAACAGACTTGGTTAGAACGAACTTTAAATAAAAATAAAACTTTAAAAAAGTGGGTAAAGATGATTCGATACATGATAGGATCAAATGCAGTCACTAAAGCAGCTACTGAAGTTACTTATAAAACAGTTTGGGTTGCTGGCCCAACTATTGAAAACACCACTGAAATAAGTGCTATATCTAAAATCGTTGATAAGTTATGTTTGTAATTTTTTAGAGATTTTTAGCTATAATTATATAAGATCCCATTTAATCAAATACGATTTGATTAAATGGGATCTTTTTTGAAAACAGTATTGTAATAATTACAAACTTCATTAATTGGACATTCTTCACATTTGGGTTGGGGTCGACAAATTTCTCTTCCCAGAAATGATATAGCCATTCCAATTTCTCCCCAAATTTCTTTTGGTAACACTTGCATAAGCTATTTTTCGGCTTTAATGCCGTCTTTGGTTTCTGTGATTAGACCAATTCTGGGAGCAACACGGATAACATGTAAATCAGCTATGATACCTTCTGCAGGAACTTTTGCTTCTCGCATTATGACATTGGCTGATTTTCGTCCGATGCCTTTTAGAGCAACTAAATCGTCCATAGCAAGCGGAATATTTTCGTCTTTTTTAAGGATTTGAGCAATTTCCAGTAACCATTTGGCTTTATTTCCAAAATTTCTGACATTGGAGATATAGGGAATTAATGCATCAAAATTCGATCCTGCCAAACTTTCCATATTAGGATAAACTTCAAATAAAGCCGGAGCTATTTTATTTATATGGGCGTCAGAGTCTTGAGCGGATAGAACCACCATCACCAAAAGTTGGTACAAATTGTGATGGTCTAACGGATGTTTTCTGTCTTTGTATTTTGTAAGAATAGGCTCTAGTTTCTTGGCCCAATCAGTCGAGTTTCCAAATAAATCCATGGCATTATTCTTTAAAGTCCACTGATAAGGAATTTACACAATACCGTTGCCCGGTTTTAGTAGGACCGTCATCAAATACATGCCCGAGGTGACTGCCACAATTAGCACAAAGGATTTCCGTGCGTTTCATGCCGTGTGTAACATCCGAAATGTATTGTACTTTTCCAGGAATTGATTCGTCAAAAGACGGCCAGCCGCAATGCGCATCAAACTTTGAGTTACTTTCAAACAAAGGTTCTCCGCAAGCTCCACAGCAATAGGTTCCTTTCTCGTAATGCAAATTGTAGGTTCCTGTATGGGGGTATTCAGTTCCTTTTTGACGAAGAATTCTATAGCGTTCTTCACCCAATTGTTCTTTCCATTCTTGTTCTGTTTTTTCTAAAGGATATTTCATTTTTTATTAATTTTATTAAAAAATTATTATTATTTATACTTTATATCTTGCGAATAAAATTATAAAATTTAATTTAAATATTTGGAAATCAGTTATTTGTTTTGAATGAATTGAACTGTTCTTTCAATAACTTTATGATTACCCAAAATTTTTCTATGTCCTAATCCATCAGTTAATAGTAACTCTCCATTTTGCAAGTATTTGTGAATGTGCAAACCTGCATTCACCGGAACTTCGGGATCATTATTATCATGAATAACCAGAACTGGAATAGCAGTTTCTTTAGCGGCTAAATAAGCAGAATAACTATTCATGTCCTCTTTGTATTTTTTTTCAAAAAAAAGACGCAAACGAGTGCTTATATTTGGCTTCAATTCTAATTTCACCACAAAATCATCCACGATATCCTGAACAATATCTCCACTGCCGATAACCACGGCGTTGTTTACTTGGAGTCCTTTTTTTATTGCATTCAAAACTGACATTCCGCCTAACGAATGACCTACAGCGGCTTCAAAAGGACCAAACTGTTTGTCAATTTCTAAAATCGCAGCGATAAAATCTACCATAATAGCGGTTTTTCCAGGAGATTTTCCATGTGCAGGCGCATCAAAACTTATCGTTGAATATCCCGCTTTAAGTAATTCATCGGCAATTTTGAATAATTGAGTGCCCCTTCCAGACCATCCGTGAACTAATAATACTTTCTTATTACTTTTCCCATAATTATAAACCATTATCTCTTTATTAATTGCTGGAACAGGAATCAGTTTTTGAATGCTTTTATGGTCCATTTCCAATTCCCTTTTAGGAATTTTATGTTTTATAGGAGTTGTGAATAATTTTGCTGCAAATAAAGTTACCAGTTTTGGAGAAATAAAAGAGAAAAATTTACTTGTTAGTATGATAAATTTAGGAATTTTCAATGATTGAGTATGAATAGAAGTTTTTTTTGTCATTACAATAAATTTTCAACGTTGTTACTATTTTATTTATTTTTCACTAAATTTAGAAAAACATAAAAGTAGTATTTTTTCTAAAAAAATTAATGAATTCTTAGTAATTACTTAAAAGTAATTAAAGTAATAAATTGTAGTATTGTTTAAGCAATAATTATTGAACAAAAAATTTCATAAATGGAAATATTTCATATCAGTGCAGAATGTTACCCAGTGGCAAAAGTAGGAGGTTTAGCTGATGTTGTTGGGGCTTTACCAAAATATCAAAATAATGCAGGACATCTTGTAAGAGTTGTGATGCCTTGTTATGATACAAAATTCAGGAAAGAGAATGAGTTTGAATGTGTTCATTGGGGACATTTGAAGTTAGGCAATTTTGATTTTCCGTTTAATATCCTCAAAGAGAAAACAGATAAATTAGAATTTGAGCTGTATTTAGTGGAAATTCCGGAGCTATTTGATAGAAAAGAAGTTTACGGTTATGAAGATGATATTGAACGTTTTTTGTCTTTCCAAATTGCCGCTTTGGATTGGATAATTGGAAGAGACCAGATTCCGGATGTAATTAATTGTCATGATCATCATACCGGATTAATTCCATTCATGATGTTATATTGCAATAAATATGAAAAATTGCAAAATACGCCGACAATGATTACCATTCATAATGGATTGTATCAGGGACAGTTTGGTTTTGATAAATTGTATTATTTGCCTGAATTTGATTTGGCACATATTAAAATTTTAGAATGGGATAATTGCATCAATTCATTGGCTGTTGCAATCAAATGCGCTTGGGCTGTAACGACGGTTTCACCTAATTATTTGAATGAAATAAATTATTCGGCTAATGGATTAGAATCTTTATTTAATCTGGTTCGATATAAGTCCAAAGGAATTTTGAATGGAATCGACGTTGAAGTTTGGGATCCGGCAAATGATGCTATGCTATCAACCAATTATTCGATTAAAAATTTCGAACAAGGGAAACAGGAAAATAAAGAAAAATTGTGCAACCTTTTTAATTTAGATCCAACAAAACCACTTTTTAGTTTCATTGGAAGATTATTAGAAGAAAAAGGAGGCGATTTATTACCACATGCGGCGGCACTTGCTTTATCGGAAAATTTCCAGCAAATAAATATCTTAATTTTAGGTTCCGGAAATGCAATTATCGAAAACCAATTAAACAGCTTATTGTCGGATTATAAAGGCAACTACAATACTTTTATTGGATATAATGAAGAGTTAGCTCATTTGATTTATGCAGGCTCCGATTTTTTACTAATGCCTTCAAGAGTAGAACCATGTGGCTTAAACCAAATGTATTCTCTACGATATGGAACAATTCCTATTGTAAGACGAACAGGTGGATTGAAAGATACTGTAATTGATTTTGGAGATGATGGAAACGGGATATGCCATGATCAGGCAAGTGTAGGAGATATTTGTTACTCGATTCAGAGAGCAGTAGATTTATATGATGATAAAAAACATTTAAATAAAATCAGAAAAATAGGAATGAGTAGTGATCACTCCTGGCGTAGCGTCTGTCAGGAATATATAGAAATGTATAATTTAATAATTAACAAAAAATGAAAGCTAAAAAGAAAAATGTCATTGCAATTATTTTAGGAGGAGGACAAGGGTCTAGATTATTTCCATTAACAGAAACTAGGTCTAAACCAGCTGTGCCAATTGGAGGAAAATATAGATTGGTTGATATTCCAATTTCAAATTGCATGAATTCAGATATTTATAGAATGTTTGTATTGACACAATTTAATTCAGCTTCCTTAAATGCTCACATCAAAAACACCTATAACTTTAGTATTTTCAGTCATGCTTTTGTTGATATTCTTGCAGCCGAACAAACCCCTGATAATCCAACTTGGTTTCAAGGAACTGCTGATGCTGTTAGACAATGTATGCCTCATTTTTTGAATCATGATTTTGATTATGCGTTAATACTTTCGGGAGATCAATTGTACCAAATGGATTTTAACCAAATGCTTGAGGAACATATAAAGAATGAAGCTGATATTACAATTGCCACACTACCGGTAAATGTTAAAGATGCTCCTGAATTTGGTATTTTAAAAACGAATTCCGAAAGTTGTATAGAGTCCTTCATTGAAAAACCTGCTAAGGAACTTTTGCCAAATTGGGAATCCGATGTGAGTGAGCAAATGAAAAGTGAAGGAAAACATTATTTGGCTTCCATGGGAATCTACATCTTCAACAAAAAGTTGTTGGTAGAAATCATGTCAAATAAAGAGACTAAAGATTTTGGTAAAGAAATTATTCCGCAAGCGGTAGGGCATAAAAAGATACTAAGTTATCAATATGAAGGATATTGGACAGACATTGGTAATATTGATTCTTTTTTTGAAGCTAATATTGGATTGACAGATGACTTACCGAAATTTAATTTATTTGATAACGATAATAAAATATTCACCAGACCAAGATTATTGCCACCATCAAAATTCCAAAAAACAATGGTAGCCCGATCATTAATTTCCGAGGGCTGTATTTTGAACGCCAAAGAAATTAATCGTTCAGTAATTGGTATTCGGTCCAGAATAGGCGAGGGAACAATTATTCAAAACAGTTACGTGATGGGTAATGATTTCTACGAGAATATCTGTGACATGAATGATGATATTAAAGAAGGAAGACAATTAGTTGGAATTGGTGAAAGATGCTTTATAAGTAATGCGATTGTTGATAAAAATTGTAGGATAGGTAATGATGTTTATATACATGGAGGTAATCATTTAGACGATTTTTCGAATGAATTATATGCCATTAAAGACGGGATTGTTGTTATCAAAAAAGGGGCAGTTATCCCAGATAATTATATTATAAAGTAGATTAATAAACTGTTTTTTCTTAAAATTAATATTCTGTTTTTCATTAAATAGAATTAGACAATTATATATGAGTAAAGTTATCTCGCATTCCCTTTTTACAGATTTTGATATCGATTTATTTAAGGCTGGGAAACATTTCCGACTTTATGAAAAGCTAGGTGCGCATCTTATAGAAGTTGATGGGGTCAAAGGCGTGTATTTTGCAGTTTGGGCACCCACGGCTCATTCGGTTTCTGTAGTTGGTGACTTTAATTTTTGGACACAGGGTGAACATTTGTTAGAGGTTCGTTGGGATTCTTCAGGAATTTGGGAGGGATACATACCTAATTTAGAAAAAGGGACAACGTATAAATATAAGATACAATCTAATAATGGAGGAATTATAACAGAGAAAGCTGATCCTTTTGCTTTTTATTGCGAAAAACCACCACATACCGCTTCAGTAGTTTGGGATTTAGAGTATAAATGGAAAGATAAAAACTGGATGGAAACGCGTCAAAACCACAACGGTCTCGACAAGCCTTACTCCGTTTATGAAGTTCATTTAGGTTCGTGGAAACGTCATGCCGATGATAATCGTTTTCTAACCTATCTTGAATTTGCCGAAGATTTAGTAAATTATATAAAAGAAACCGGCTTTACTCACGTGGAGTTCATGCCAATAATGGAATATCCGTATGATCCGTCTTGGGGATATCAATTAGTGGGCTATTTTGCACCAACATCTCGTTTTGGAAACCCTCAGGAGTTCATGTTTTTAGTAGATAAATTGCATGAGGCGGAAATTGGAGTAATTCTGGACTGGGTTCCTTCCCATTTTCCTGATGATGCCCATGGTTTAGGATTTTTTGATGGTTCGAACTTATTTGAACATCCAGATCGTAGAAAAGGCTATCATCCCGATTGGAAAAGTTTAGTTTTTAATTATGGACGAAATGAAGTTCGTTCTTTTCTGATAAGTAATGCCTTATTTTGGTTGCAACATTATCATGCTGATGCCTTGCGTGTGGACGCTGTTGCTTCGATGTTGTATCTGGATTATTCCAGAAATGAAGGAGAATGGGAGCCAAATATTTATGGAGGCAGAGAAAATCTTGATACGATAACTTTCTTGAAAGAATTTAACGAAGCTGTTTATTCTAATTTTGAAGGCGTGCAAACGATAGCAGAGGAAAGTACTTCTTTTCCTATGGTTTCAAGACCAACATCTATTGGTGGATTAGGTTTTGGAATGAAATGGATGATGGGTTGGATGCACGACACTTTAGAATATTTTCAAAAGGATACGGTGTACAGAAAATACCATCAAAATGATCTGACTTTTTCGATGACCTATACCTTTTCAGAAAATTTTATGTTACCACTTTCCCATGATGAAGTCGTTTATGGTAAAAAATCTATTGCTGGCAGAATGCCTGGCGATGAATGGCAAAAATTTGCAAACCTAAGATTGCTATATGGGTACATGTTTATGCATCCTGGAACTAAATTATTGTTCATGGGAAGTGAATTTGGGCAAGGCAGCGAATGGAATTTTGAAGGAAGTCTGGATTGGCATTTATTACAATATCCTTTTCATGAAGGGGTGAAAAAATTGATTACAAACCTTAATAAATTGTATAAAACAGAGCCTGCTTTGCATGAAAAACAATTTAGCCCTGAAGGTTTTGAATGGATTAATTACTCCGATCATCAAAATGCAGTGATGTCATTTATTAGAAAAGGAAATAAGCAAAAAGAGGATGTAATTGTTGTTTGTAATTTTACTCAAGTGGTTCGTCCAAATTATCGTATTGGTTTACCAAGAAAAGGAAAACTAACTGAGATTTTTAATAGTGATGCCACAATTTATGGTGGAAGTGGAGTTTTAAACCCTAAAAAACTATCAATTGAAGCAATGCCTTACGATGGAAGAGATTATTCAACTGAATTGCTTTTGCCACCTTTGAGTATCACCGTTTTTAAAATTGGATAATTTTTTTAACAAAGAGAGACTAGTTTTTTAACAAAGAGATTTAGAGGTTAAGAGGAGTCATAACAGAATTTATCTACTGCTCTAAACCTCATTGTAAAAAAAATACAAACTCCCATCTAAATTTCTATAGTAAAAAAATAAACAAAGATTTTTAATATTTTTTGCTCTTAATCTGTTAATCTCTTTGTTTAAAAAATACATAATCTCTATACTTCATTGTTGAGAAACGAATAAATGATAATCAAATGGTTACAAAAGAATTTGTAGATAATTTAAGTTATGAAATTTTTGCTTCAATAATTGAAGTTCACAAGAATCTTGGTCCTGGTTTGATAGAAAGCATTTATCATAAATGTTTGGCCCACGAATTAAAATTGAGAAATATTAATTTCACTTCTGAAGCTTCATTTGATTTTAACTACAAAGATTTAAATTTAACCACTGATTTTAGATGTGATTTATTTGTGGAAAATTGTATTATGCTAGAATTAAAAGCAGTTCAAGTGGTAATTCCAGACTTTAAAACAAAACTAATTAGCCAAATGAAAATCGTAAAAGTATCAAAAGGAATTCTTGTAAACTTTAATGTTAAAAATACAATGTCAGAAGGCAAATTTGTATTTCTAAACGAACATTACAATCAATTACCTTAATAAAAAACAGAAAACAAAATCTATCGCTCTAAATCTCTAAACCTCATTGTAAAAAATGCAATCTCCCGTCTAAATTTTTTTCTTAAGAAACAAGATAATCCCTCTTATTCTCTAATTCTCATTGTTAAATGACTACAACGTTTTCGTTAATAAACATCAGATATACATGAGCTTGCAAAGTAATTTTTGTAAGTTTGGACACCAAAAGCTGATTATAATTAATTCCACATAAAATGATTACAAATACCGAGTTAGAATATAAAGGGGATTTATATCCTACCAAAATAGTTTCATTTGAGCATGAAGTGGATTCTATTAGTTTTCATACTGATAACAGTGTTATACTTAAAGTTACTGTATTAAGAGATAGTTTAATCCGCTTTAGATTTACGACAAAAGGATATTTCAGTAATGATTTTTCCTATGCTATTGATAAAAATCATTCTCATGGATATAACTTTCTCGAAGTTTCTGAAGTAGCGGATTATTATCAGATAAAAACCAGTAAGGTGCAATGTAGAATTCAAAAAGCAGATATGAGATTGTCTATTTTTGATTTGAATGAAAATGTTATATTAGAAGATGAATTGGGTTTTCACTGGGAAGAAAGCTATGAATATGGCGGTAATATTGTCAAGATGAGTAAGGCTTCCAAAGATGGCGAATGTTTTTACGGACTTGGCGACAAAGCGACTCAACTGAATTTGAAAGGAAAAAGAATGGAAAATTTTGCTACAGATCAATATGCTTTTCAAAAAGATCAGGAACCATTATACAAAGTCGTTCCTTTTTACATTGGATTACAAAACAAACAATCGTACGGAATTTTCTTTGATAATACCTTTAGAACTCATTTTGATTTTTGCCACGAAAGAAGAAATGTAACTAGTTATTGGGCTGAGGGTGGAGAAATGAATTATTATTTCATTTATGGACCACAAATGCAGGATGTAGTTACCACTTATACGGATTTAACGGGAAAACCGGAATTGCCACCGCTTTGGGCACTAGGATATCATCAATGTAAATGGAGTTATTATCCAGAAAGTAATGTAAAAGAAGTTGCGGCAAAATTTAGGGAGCTGAAAATTCCTTGTGATGCAATTTATTTGGATATTGATTACATGGAAGGTTTTCGTTGTTTCACCTGGAACAAAGAATATTTTCCTGATCCAAAACGAATGGTGGCTGAATTAGCTGAAGATGGTTTCAAAACTGTTGTAATCATTGATCCGGGAATAAAAATTGACAAAGAATACTCCGTATATAAAGAAGCTTTAGAAAAAGATTATTTCTGCAAAAGAGCCGATGGTCCATACATGAAAGGAAAAGTATGGCCGGGAGAGTGTAACTTTCCAGATTACACAAATCCGGCAGTTAGAGAATGGTGGGCTGGATTATTTAAAGAATTAATTTCGGAAATAGGAGTAAAAGGAGTTTGGAATGATATGAACGAACCTGCCGTTATGGAGGTTCCCAATAAAACTTTCCCAATGGATGTGCGTCATGATTACGATGGAAATCCTTGCAGTCATAGGAAAGCCCATAATATTTATGGAACACAAATGGCAAGAGCCACCTATCATGGGGTAAAGAGATTTGCTTACCCAAAAAGGCCTTTTATTATAACAAGATCGGCCTATTCCGGTGCACAACGATACACGTCTTCTTGGACAGGAGATAATGTAGCCACTTGGGAGCATTTGTGGATAGCCAATATTCAAGTACAAAGAATGTCTATTTCAGGAATGGGCTTCACTGGTTCAGATATTGGTGGGTTTGCGGAACAACCTTCAGGTGAATTATATGCACGTTGGATTCAGTTAGGTGTTTTTCATCCTTTTTGTAGAACACACTCTTCGGGCGATCATGGTAATCAGGAACCTTGGGCATTTGACGATGAAATTATTGATATAACAAGAAAGTTTGTCAACTTGCGCTATCAATTATTACCGTATTTATATACGATGTTTTGGCAATATATAGAGGAGGGAATTCCAATGTTAAAACCATTGGTATATTATGATCAAGAGGATATTCAGACACATTATAGAAATGACGAATTTGTTTTTGGGAATCAAATTTTAGTTTGTCCTATTTTAGAACCTAATTCTTTAGGCAGGAGAATGTATATTCCCCGTGGACAATGGTATAATTATTGGACAAACGAGGAGGTTCATGGAGGGAAAGAAATTTGGGTGGATACTAAATTCGATCAAATTCCACTTTTTGTAAAAGCAGGTGCGGTTATTCCTAAATATCCTGTACAGCAGTATGTTGGAGAGCTAGAATTTGACGAATTGACATTAGAGATTTATTACAAAGAAGGCAAAGAAAAATCAGTAGTTTATGAGGATGCTCAAGATGGCTATGATTATAAAAAAGGACGATACAGCTTTTTATCATTTCAAACGACTGGAAAAGAAAAAGAATTAATTATTCAATTGCATAAAGAAGGAAAATTTGACACACCATATTCTAAATATAAAATAGATTTAATAGGGTTGCCATTTAAAATAAATGCTATTGAGGTTGATAATGTCAAAATTTCATTTGATCATCAATCATTTGAAGAAGGAAATTATTTAATCGTTGATAAGGAGTTTACAGAGCTGCACATTATTGGTGAATAACCAAAAAAGTTGATACTTTTGAATTTAATTATATAAGAGAAAAATTCATTACTATTTGTATTTTTGTATACTAACTTAAACTTAAAATTATGAAAAAACACTTATTATTAGGAGTCTGTGCACTAGGATTAGTTTATTCATGTGCCACAAATCCTATTACAGGAAAAAAAAGTCTAAATTTTGTTTCAAACAGTGAGTTGTTTCCATCATCTTTTCAACAATATGGCACTTTCTTGAAAGAAAATAAAGTGATTACAGGAACTGCTGATGCAAGAAGAGTAGAAACAGTTGGAATGCGAATTAAAGCGGCATCCGAAAAATATTTGACTTATTTAGGACAAACACAATATTTGAATGATTACCGTTGGGAATACAAATTAATAGACAATAAAGAAGTTAATGCTTGGTGCATGCCAGGTGGAAAGATTGTCATTTATTCTGGAATATTACCAATAACTAAGGATGACACTGGTTTAGCAACTGTAATGGGACATGAAGTTTCGCATGCATTGGCAAATCATGGTGCTCAACGTATGAGTGCTGCTCAATTGCAACAATTAGGAGCCGTTGGAGTAGCCGCTGCTACTGGTAGTCAAAGTGCTGAAAATCAACAAATGTGGCAACAATATTATGGATTAGGTTCTCAAGTGGGAGTAATGTTGCCCTTTAGCAGAAATCATGAAAGTGAAGCGGATAAAATTGGACTTACACTTATGGCAATTGCAGGGTACAATCCAGATGAGTCTATCGTTTTTTGGCAAAGAATGGCAGCGAAATCAAATGGGCAATCACCACCAGAATTTCTTAGTACACACCCATCGGATGCGACAAGAATTGCAAATTTAAAAGCTTTAATTCCAGAAGCTAAAGCAACAGCTGCTAAAGTTGGAATTATTTACAGATAAAAATCAATTTAAATAGTAGATCTAATTTTATACAGAAGCTATTCTTTTTTAGAATAGCTTTTTTTTTATCCTAACATTACTTTTGATAACAAATTATTAATATACGATTTCATACCGTTTTGTCAAATGTTAAACAAAAAATAAATAAATTCGCATCGTAAAAAAAATGAAATATGAAAGGATTACAAAAAGGAGATAAAAAGGTTATTAACGCTTGGGCTTTTTATGATTGGGCTAACTCCGTTTATAGTTTAGTAATTTCAACAGCTGTTTTTCCCATCTATTATGAAACTGTAACTAGCGACAACAATGGTATTGTTCGTTTTTTTGGAACAGAATTCATAAATTCAACTTTATTATCTTATTCTATATCATTCTCTTTTTTGGTAGTTGCTCTATTATCGCCAATATTGTCTGGAATTGCTGATTATACAGGTAATAAAAAACGATTTATGCAGTTTTTTTGTTACTTGGGTTCGTTATCAGTAATGGGTTTATTCTTTTTTAAGGGACAAGATACATTGTGGATTGGAATTTTAGGTACTATTTTAGCTAGTGTTGGTTTTTGGGGAAGTATTGTTTTTTATAATTCTTATTTGCCTGAAATTGCTTTTCCAGAACAACATGATCGAGTAAGTGCAAAAGGATTTATGTATGGTTATTTTGGTTCTGTAATTTTATTGACTTTCAATTTGACTATGGTTATGATGCCTCAATGGTATGGGATAACCGATCCTTCTTTACCTGCGAGAATTTCATTTTTATCTGTTGGTATTTGGTGGATTGGTTTTGCCCAAGTAACTTTTTATTATTTGCCTAATAATGTATTTCATAAAAAACCCGAAAAAGATTATATTTTTAAAGGATTAAGAGAGCTTAAAGTTGTTTCAAAAAGTATAAAGAAACTTACAAAATTGAAACAATTCTTAACAGCTTTTTTTCTATACAGTATAGGTGTACAAACAATGATATTACTGGCTGGTATTTTTTTTAAAAAAGAACTGGGAATTACTACCAGTAAATTAATCATTATAATTTTATTAATAAATGTAATCGCTATTTTCGGAGCTTATTTATTTTCAAGAATATCAGAGAAAATTGGAAATATAAAAACACTAAAACTGACTATTGCAATTTGGGCATTTATTTGGTTTACTGTGTACTTCTTAGATGCTAAAAGTAAATATATTGATATTCAAATTTATGCTCTTGGAGCAATGATAGGAATGGTTTTGGGAGCGATACAATCCTTATCACGTTCAACTTACTCAAAGTTATTGCCTGAAACAGAAGATCACGCTACCTACTTTAGTTTTTTTGATGTTACTGAAAAAATTGCCATAGTAGTTGGTACTTTTATTTTTGGTTTTGTAGCTTCTATTACAAATTCGATTAGGAATTCAATTTTTATATTAGCGATTTTCTTTGTGCTGGGTTATATTGCTCTTAGTTTTATGAGTAAAAATGAAGACCGAAAAGATTAGTATATAGTTATTACCAATAAGAAAATAGGTTCAAATTGATGACCATCAAAAATCAGCACTAATTAGTTTTTAGTTGATTTTAAATACAAATTAGTACTGCAGTTTTTGCATTTTATATAGCGGTTTTTATTTAAATATTGATTCGTGAATTTTTCTTTATTTGTAAGAAGATCTAATTGATTTCACTTTTATTTTGGCATAATGATTGTCTCTTTTAGGGTTGTACAAATTATTAGTGTCATACAACGATTTTATTTAAATTAATACTATGATATCTTATATTTGCTTGACAAATGAAAATTTTTAATGACAAAAAGACTTAAATAAATATATGTCAAATCATAAAATACTTACTATTGACAATCTGTCACTTCAAGAATTTGATTCCGAAGCAGATTTAATACCATTGTTGACTCCTGAAGACGAAGAGGAGATGAATAATGAGGCATTGCCTGAAACATTAGCTATTTTACCATTGCGGAATATGGTTTTGTTTCCTGGAGTTGTAATACCGATTACAGCAGGACGCGATAAATCCATAAAATTAATTAATGATGCCAATGCTGCTGGCAGAATCATAGGTGTAGTTGCTCAAAAAAATGAGGAGGATGAAGATCCTACAACTGATGATATCCATAAAATTGGAACTGTAGCCAGGATTCTACGCGTTTTAAAAATGCCCGACGGAAATGTAACCGTTATTCTTCAAGGAAAAAAACGCTTTGAAATTGACAGTGTTGTTTCGGAAACTCCTTATATAACAGCGAATATTAAAGAAGTTACAGAAAAAAGACCTAAGAAAAATGATACTGAATTTGTAGCAATTCTTGATTCGGTTAAAGAATTAGCTATTCAAATCATTAAAGAAAGTCCAAACATTCCCACGGAAGCAACTTTCGCAATCAAAAATATTGAAAGCCAGTCGTTTTTGATCAATTTTGTTACTTCAAACATGAATTTGTCTGTTAAAGAAAAACAAGATTTGCTAGCGATTAATGAATTGAAAGAAAGAGCCTTAGAAACATTGCGTTATATGAATATTGAGTTGCAAAAACTCGAATTAAAAAACGATATTCAATCTAAAGTTCGTTTCGATTTAGACCAACAACAACGCGAATATTTCCTTCACCAACAAATGAAAACCATTCAAGAAGAATTGGGCGGCGTTTCACAGGAAGAGGAGATGGATGAAATGAGTTTGAAAGCCAAATCAAAAAAATGGGACGAAAAAACGAAAAAACATTTCGATAAAGAATTGGCTAAAATGCGTAAAATGAATCCGCAGGCACCTGATTTTGGAATACAAAGAAACTATCTGGAATTGTTTTTAGATTTGCCTTGGAATGAGTTTTCAAAAGATAATTTCGATTTAAAACGAGCACAAAAAATTCTCGATAGAGATCATTTTGGTCTTGAAGATGTAAAGAAAAGAATGATAGAACATTTGGCAGTTTTGAAATTGCGAAATGATATGAAATCCCCGATTATTTGTTTGACTGGACCTCCGGGAGTTGGAAAAACCTCGATAGGAAGATCGATTGCGGAAGCATTGGGTAGAAAATATGTCAGGATTTCATTGGGTGGTTTGCGTGATGAAGCGGAGATACGCGGACATAGAAAAACCTATATAGGTGCAATGCCTGGAAGAATAATTCAAAGTTTGAAAAAAGCCGGAACATCAAATCCTGTTTTTGTATTGGATGAAATAGATAAACTATCAAACGGCAGTCAAGGCGATCCCTCTTCTGCTTTACTTGAAGTTTTAGACCCGGAACAAAACAATTCGTTCTATGATAATTTCTTGGAAATGGGATATGATTTGTCAAAAGTCATGTTTATTGCCACTTCCAACAATATGGCTACGATTCAACCTGCGTTGAAAGACCGAATGGAAATCATCAATATGTCAGGTTATACCATTGAAGAAAAGGTAGAAATAGCTCGTCAGCATTTGTTTCCAAGACAATTGAAAGAACACGGTTTGACTTCTAAAGATTTGACTATCGGGAAAAAACAATTGGAAAAAATTGTAGAAGGATATACTCGTGAATCCGGAGTTCGTGGTCTGGAAGCTAAAATTGCTCAAGTAATCCGTAATGCAGCAAAATCAGTTGCGATGGAGGAGGAATACAACAAGAAAGTTACAGATCAGGATATAATTAAATCTCTAGGCGTTGCAAGATTAGAACGTGACAAATACGAAAATAATGATGTCGCTGGTGTGGTTACAGGTTTAGCTTGGACCTCCGTAGGTGGTGATATTCTTTTTATAGAATCGTTACTTTCTCCTGGAAAAGGTACAATGACTATTACTGGAAATTTAGGAACAGTGATGAAAGAATCAGCAACAATTGCATTGGAATATATTAAAGCCAATACCGAATTGTTAGGACTAAATTCAGAGATATTATCAAAATATAATATTCACTTACACGTTCCGGAAGGTGCTACTCCAAAAGACGGGCCAAGTGCAGGAATTGCGATGTTGACTTCATTAGTTTCGCTTTTTACGCAAAAGAGAGTGAAGAAAAACATGGCTATGACCGGGGAAATTACTTTGAGAGGGAAAGTGTTGCCTGTAGGCGGAATAAAAGAAAAGATATTGGCTGCCAAAAGAGCGAACATCAAAGAAATTATTTTATGTCAGGATAACAAAAGTGATATTGATGAAATAAAACCGGAATATCTTGAAGGACTTACTTTTCATTATGTGAAGGAAATGAATGAAGTATTGAAATTTGCTTTGACAGATCAGAAAGTTAAAAACGCAAAAGTATTGTAATACCGCTTTTTTATAATTGAATTCCAAGTTCATTACTTAACTTTAAGTTTTGAACTTGGAATTTTTATTTTAATTCTGTTTTAGTCCAAAACTTAGGTGTGTAAATAGGATTATATTTATATTATAATTTTATCTTCGCATTTGCGTTTTACTATACCAAAATAGCTATTCAAGCATGCTCAAAAAACTTTTATTATTCTCTTTATTTCTAGTTTGGTCTGTGTCTCACAGTCAAATAGGAGGGAAGCATATTTATCAGTTTTTAAATTTAGTTACCTCACCTCGACAAGCGGCGCTGGGAGGAAAAACGATTACAATATATGACGATGATGTGAATCAGGTTAATTTTAATCCGGCAACATTGAATGTAGAGATGGATAATCATTTGGCTTTGAATTATGGAAGCTATTACAAAGAAGTCACTTATGGAACCGCTTCTTACGCTTATACTTACGATCGGCATTTACAAACTTTTCAGGCTGGTGTCAATTACGTGAATTATGGCAATTTTGAAGGTTATGACGAAAATGGTCAGCCTACATCAGAATTTACCGGAAGTGAAATTGCCCTTTCCCTTGGGTATGCATATAACATCCCGAATACTACTGTTCATTTAGGCGCTAACGCAAAATTAATATCTTCGACTTTAGAAAGTTATAGTTCTCTTGGTGGAGCAATTGATCTAGGTGCTCTTTTTATAGACGAAAGAAACGATGTGAATTGGGGTTTAGTAATCCGAAATATAGGAACACAATTCACTACTTATTCGGGTACATCCGAAAAATTACCTTTAGAAATTATAGCTGGTGTTTCTCAGGAATTAGATAATGTCCCTATTCGCTGGCATCTTACTTTAGAAAATTTGCAACAATGGAATCTTGCTTTTTCAAATCCAGTAAGAGCGCAATCGGCAATCGATGGAAGTTCAAGTGAGGAAAAAGTTTCAGCAATAAATAATGCTTTGCGTCATGTAGTTGTGGGAGTTGAACTTTTTCCTAAAAAAGCATTTAATCTGCGATTGGGATATAATTTTCGAAGAGCAGAAGAATTACGACTAGAAGAACAACGGAATTTCTCCGGAATTTCAGTTGGTTTCGGGCTAAAATTGAACAAATTAAAATTTAATTATTCGTATTCGAGATATACATTAGCAGGAAATACGAGTTTGTTTGGATTAACTATTAACTTACAATAATATCATTTTGGATAAAAAAATTACTATCGCAATAGACGGCTTCTCGTCGACAGGAAAAAGCACTTTAGCAAAACAACTCGCCAAACATTTAGGATATGTTTATGTAGATACCGGAGGGATGTATCGTGCAGTAACCTTTTTTGCGATGCAAAACGGATACATAAATGTGGATTCTTTTGATAAACAAACATTAATAAATAGTTTACCAAATATAAAATTGCAATTCAAATTTAACGCTGATTTGGGTTTTGCCGAAATGTATTTGAATGATGTCAATGTCGAAACGGAAATTCGAACAATCGAAGTTTCTAATTTTGTGAGCAAGGTCGCTGAAGTTTCTGAAGTTCGAGCCAAATTAGTGGAGCAACAAAAGGAAATGGGTAAGGATAAAGGAATCGTTATGGACGGCAGAGATATTGGGACTGTTGTTTTTCCGGATGCAGAACTGAAAATATTTATGACAGCAAGTGCAACTACCAGAGCACAAAGACGTTTTGACGAATTGCAGCAAAAAGGGGATGATGTGACGTATGAAGCTGTTCTGAAAAATGTGGAAGAGCGTGATTATATTGATACTCATAGAGTTGACTCGCCATTGGTAAACGCTGATGATGCTATAGAAATTGATAATTCTTATCTGAATCGGGAAGAACAATTTCAAGTTGTTTTAGAATTAGTAAATGATACTACTAAAACGTTATAATTTTTTGGAAATCTCTTTTTTAATACTAGATTTACGCCTTGTTAATTTTTTAAAAATAAAATACAACTCATCTTATGGGAATTAAAAATAGATTGGTAATAATGAGTTTTCTTCAGTTTTTTGTTTGGGGAGCTTGGTTGATTACCATTGCAAATTACTGGTTTGGAACAAAAAACTGGGAAGGAACTCAGTTTGGATTAGTTTTTGGTACGATGGGAATCGCTTCTTTATTTATGCCAACACTAACGGGAATTATTGCCGACAGATGGGTAAATGCTGAAAAATTATACGGGATACTTCATATATTATATGCTGCGGTTCTATTCTATATTCCACAAGTTTCCACTCCGGAAACCTTTATTTATATCATGCTTTTGGCAATGTGTTTTTATATGCCAACGATTGCTTTGAGTAATTCGATATCGTTTACCGCATTAAAATTAAACAATAAAGACGTTATTAAAAATTTCCCGCCTATTCGGGTTTGGGGAACAGTAGGTTTTATTGTAGCCATGTGGATTACTAATTTAACTGGAAATAAAGCAACAGAATATCAATTTTATATAGCAGGTTTAGCAGCAGTACTTTTAGGGATTTATTCTTTTACTTTACCAAAGTGTAAACCGCAACGTTTGTCTAAAGAGAATGCTTCTATTATGGAAACATTGGGATTAGAGTCCTTTAAGTTATTTGCAGATTATAAAATGGCTTTGTTCTTTATTTTTTCTATGTTTTTAGGAGGCGCTTTGCAGCTGACAAATGCCTACGGAGATGTATTCTTGGATGAATTTAAACATTTTCCAAAATATGCAGATTCTTTTGTTGTGGAATATTCGACTATTATAATGTCAATTTCTCAAATATCAGAGACTTTATTTATTCTTGCAATTCCTTTTTTTCTAAGACGTTTTGGTATCAAACAAGTGATGTTGATAAGCATGTTTGCTTGGGTATTGCGTTTTGGATTATTTGCTTATGGAAACCCAACAAGTGGTTTATGGATGATTATTATGTCTTGTGTAGTATACGGAATGGCTTTTGATTTCTTTAATATCTCAGGTTCCTTATTTGTGGAAACGAATACAGACCCTAAAAATCGTTCCTCAGCACAAGGGTTGTTTATGATGATGACCAATGGTTTTGGAGCAGTTCTAGGAAGTTTTACTTCTGGATGGGCTATTGATAAATATTTCACAAAATCTTTTAATAATACAACTGATCTGGCTGGTTTCCTTCAAACAGAAACAACGAATCCAAAAATGTTGGAGTTTGTAACGGGTCAGGGAAATATTATAGGAGCAGATGGATTGTTTAGTAAAGTCATTTTTATGAAGGACTGGCATACGATTTGGCTGGCTTTTGCTATTTATGCGTTGATAATTGCGGTTGCATTTGCTGTTTTATTCAAGCACAAACATAATCCTATTGATGTTGAAAATATAAGTCATTAAAAAACTTTTCTATAAAACAAAACCTCCTTTGAATTCGATTTAAAGGAGGTTTTTTTGTGGTTAAATTTGTTGTAAAGTAGGTACTTCGAAACGGGGAATTTCATTAAACTGCTGTTGCGAGATTTTGGATCAATCCAAATCAACAATTATGGCAATATTTTCCTTTATTTTTTCTATCAAATCAGCGGGTACCATTCCAACTTTTTTAATTAATCTTTTATTGTCAATTGCGCGAATTTGATCAATCATAATGTCACAATCCTCAAGTAGATTTGCCATTCCTTTTTTTAAATGAACTCTTAAAATGTCCGAATCATTTTGAATATTTGTAGTTACGGGACAAACGATTGTTGATGGATGCGGAATTTTATTCAATAAATTAGTCTGAACGACTAAAACCGGTCTCGTTTTTCTGGCTTCGGTTCCTATTTGTGGATTAAGGTCAGCTATCCAAATTTCATACTGATTAATTTGCATAGTCAATTTTTTCAAAGTCCTTTAAAACAGTCATAGAATCTTTTTTGACCAATTCAGATTCGGCTTTGAGTCTTTTCTCTAAAATTTGTCTTTTTTGAACCTTGTTGTAATATTCAATTGCTTCATTGATATATCTATTTCTTGGAATACAGATCTTTGAAAGAATTTTTTCAGTTTCTCCGAATATTGAATCATCTATTTTTAGTGATATTGTTTTCATATGTTTTAATTGTATATCACAAAGGTATATCTTTTTTGTGCATCATTATTGTTTTTACGTTCAAATTTTTTCAGTAAGTTGCACAACGTCAGCCTGTGCGAAGTGCTATTTGAAAAAATGAAAAGTTGTTGTAAAGTCGGGTTGTTCGGTGATTCCGATCGCTATCGAAACCCGACTTAGTAGCTATTTCAATAGGCAAGAAACACAAATCATTAAATAAGTTGCTAAAGTTGTAGCGGCATATAGTAGTGGGTACGAAGTCGGGAGAGTTCGCAGAGCTGGTAGCCCCGGGGACTATTTTTCAGGCTGGTTTTTACCTTTAAGCATAAAGTAAATAGATAGTACAAATACAATTAAATAAAGAATATCGATAGCAGGGTCTTTCAACGTGAAAGTTGCAAAGTCAATGTGTTTGAATAATGTCAAACCTAAAGTAAATGCGATACATGCAAAAAACCAGTTTATTCCTTTTTTATTTTCCATATTTATTATTATTTGATTTTGTAGTCAAGTAATGGGTTTGTTTGTGTTTGTGGGCTCGGTTTGCAAAACCGCGCTAACGAATTGATACTTATTTTATATCAGAGCGATTGGGTTATTTTTCAATTATTTTGTTCGGAAGGTTATATTTTTGGTTTTTCAATATGGCCATAATCGCATCTGAAATTTCAAAAACTTTTCCGTTATAGTTATTGTCTAACAAAATTATTGTGAACTTTTCATTAATATCTGAAACTAAAATTGCTTCATAATTTCCAGCTCTTCCATGATGTAAATGCTCAATCAAGTTTTCGCTTTTATATTTTGCTTGTCCCAAAGCTGATTGAGTTTCTTCCAAATCAAATTGTTGACCTATTTCATAAAGGGACTTTTTATTAATTACTTTATTGCTATGAAGACAATTTGACCATTTTAATAAATCAATAGTTGTGAGGTAAGTTCCTCCTGTTATTGGTAAATCTGTTTTGTCAGGGACTAAATTATTATTAAATCCTTTAGCTATATTTTCTTCGCCGACTAACGGAGTCAATTCAGCCAAATCCATTTCACAAGGCTTGAATATGAATTTTTCCGCATAAGTTTTAAAAGGCATTTTAGTTAATCGTTCTACAATAAACTGTCTTAAAAAAATATTATTATTGTTATAATCGTAATTTGTACCTGGTTTAAAATCAAGCGTGTCAATGAGCATTAAACCATCAAAAAGGTCTTTGTCATTTTTAATACTTTTCCAATTTACATTAGGTATTCCACTTTTGTACTGTAATAAATCTTCAATCGCAACTTCATTTGCCCATTTTTTTAATTCGGGAATAAATTTTGAAACCTTATCGCTCAGTTTTAGTTTACCTTGTTCTTGTAATTGCATTAAAGCAACCGCACTAAATTCTTTTGTAATTGATCCAATATTAAATCTGTACTCAGTCGTTAATTTTTTCGTTTTAGTTGCATCAGTAAATCCAAATGAAGCGTTGTATATAATTTTATTATTTTTTGAAACAAGTACATTTCCATTAAAAATTCCAATTTGATTTGACCACTTCATTAAAGAGTCAATTTGGTTAATTTGTTTAGTTTGAGCAAATACATTATTTGTCAGAAGTAATAGAACTATGAAATTTAGGAATAATTGTTTATTATATTGCATAATTTGATTTCTTGTTTTCTTTACGGTTTTTGGGTTAACTGTCGCCTAACTAGTTTATAGCGATGACCGTATCATCATAATACATCCTTTATTGGGGAGATATGCATATAAATCATCATACTTTATTAAAAATCAAATATAGATTTTTTTTCTTACAAAATTTTAAAAGGTTTTATATGTTTTTTACTAATTATTAGCTTTTGGGCTTCCTAATAATATATAATTTGAAATAAATGACCTTTGCCAATCCCAACGCTTCCGGACAAACTTTTACAAAGGTGTTGAAACCTCTAATCGTTGTGATTAGCCCCGAGTGAAGCGACATCCTTTTATATAGCTTGCAGCCTCCTGAAGGCTGGAAGCTATATAAAAGATATAGCGGAAAGCGGGAGTAGAGTTCCTAAAAACCCAAAAAGTTCTGCTCCTAAATATCAATCGATTATCGCAACATAAATATTTTGCAATTTCATATAAAAGTGTTACTTTTGCAGTCCTTTTGGTGAATAAGAGTTTCCTTTAGGGTTCAACTAATTATACAAACAACTTCTGTTGTTTTCTAGCACATTAAGAAACTCGAGAGAATGCAGAATACAAATTTTTAATCAGCATGTCTGAACAAGTAAAATCACAAGAAGAGTTTTTAGCAAATTTTAACTGGCACAATTTCGAAGAAGGTATTGATGCTGTTGATGAGAAAAACTTATTAGAATTCGAAGAACTAGTTTCAAAAACATTTATCGCTACTGATCAAGAAGAAGTGGTTGATGGTACAGTTGTTAGAATTACAGATAGAGACGTTATCGTTGATATCAACGCAAAATCGGAAGGTGTTATTTCATTGAACGAATTCCGTTACAACCCAGCATTAAAAGTAGGTGATACTGTTGAAGTATTAATTGACATCCGTGAGGACAAAACTGGTCAATTAGTGTTATCTCACAGAAAAGCACGTACTATCAAGTCATGGGATAGAGTTATTTCGGCTAACGAAACAGGAGAAATCGTTAATGGTTTTGTAAAATGCAGAACTAAAGGTGGTATGATCGTTGATGTTTTCGGAATTGAAGCTTTCTTACCAGGATCTCAAATTGATGTTAAACCAATTAGAGACTACGATGTATATGTAAACAAAATGATGGAATTCAAAGTGGTAAAAATTAACCACGAATTCAAAAATGTTGTTGTTTCTCATAAAGCGCTTATTGAAGCGGATATCGAAATCCAGAAAAAAGAAATCATAGGTCAATTACAAAAAGGACAAGTATTAGAAGGTGTTGTTAAAAACATTACTTCTTATGGTGTCTTTATTGACTTAGGTGGAGTTGATGGATTAATTCACATTACTGACCTTTCTTGGAGTCGTATTAACCACCCAAGTGAAGTTCTTGAATTAGATCAAAAATTAAATGTTGTAATCCTTGATTTCGATGACGAAAAAACAAGAATACAATTAGGATTGAAACAATTAAACGCTCACCCTTGGGATGCTCTAGATGCTAAATTAGCAATTGGAGACAAAGTAAAAGGTAAAGTAGTTGTAATCGCTGATTACGGTGCTTTCATCGAAGTTGCTGAAGGTGTTGAAGGTTTAATCCACGTTTCTGAAATGTCTTGGTCTACTCATTTACGTTCTGCTCAAGATTTCGTAAAAGTAGGAGATGTTGTTGAAGCAGTTATCTTAACTTTAGACAGAGATGACCGTAAAATGTCATTAGGTATCAAACAATTGTCTCAAGATCCTTGGACTGATATCACTTCTAAATATCCTGTGGGTTCTAAACATTCAGGTATCGTTAGAAACTTTACAAACTTTGGAATTTTCGTAGAATTAGAAGAAGGAATTGATGGATTAATTTACATCTCTGACTTATCTTGGACTAAGAAAATCAAACACCCATCTGAATTTGTAAATGTTGGTGAAAAACTTGATGTAGTAGTATTAGAATTAGATGTTGAAGGACGTAAATTATCTTTAGGTCACAAACAAACTACTGCTAATCCTTGGGATCAATATGAAGATTCTTTCGCAGTTGGAACTATCCACACAGGTGAAATTTCTGAAATTGTTGACAAAGGAGCTACTGTAGAATTCGGAGATGATATCGTTGCTTTCATTCCTACACGTCACCTTGAAAAAGAAGACGGAAAGAAATTGAAAAAAGGAGAATCAGCTGATTTCAAAGTAATCGAATTCAACAAAGAATTCAAAAGAGTAGTTGCCTCTCACACTGCTATCTTCCGTGAAGAAGAAGAGAAAAATGTGAAAACAGCTACTGAAAATACTTCATCAGCTTCAACATCTTCAAATGCACCAGCTGCAACTTTAGGTGATAACAATGATGTATTAGCAGCATTGAAAGCTAAAATGGAAAAGTCAGAGAAAAAATAATTTCTTAAACTTTTTGAATATAGAAAGCCCCGCAATTTGCGGGGCTTTTTTTGTTTAAGAGTTTGTTGTTGAGTTATTTATTTTTTTTTTTAATATTGTACTAGCACATAAATTTTTTGTAAGAAAAAAAATATTAAATGATTTTATTGGATTATATTTACAACTCTAATAATCGTAAATATGAAAAAAATCTACTTTTTAGTATTGGCTTTGTGTTTTTTTAATGGTTTGAGTGCGCAGATTGTTACTATTCCAGATGCGAATTTTAAAGCGCTTTTGATTAATTCGAGTCCTTATGGTGTTACCGCATTTAATCTAAGCGGCAGCAAATTCAAAATTGATAGTAATTATGATGGGGAAATACAAAAAATTGAAGCAGAACAAGTTAGTCAATTAAGAGTTTATGACTCGAATATTGCATCGTTAGAAGGTATACAAAGTTTTATTAATTTGAACACCTTATATTGTTATAGTAATTCATTGACAAGTTTAGATATTAGTAATAATACAAAAATGGTTCATTTATGGTGTAGTAATAATAAATTGAAAAGTTTGAATCTAGGCTCCGTAAATTTAAACGCATTGAATTGCAGTAATAATCTTTTGACGAATTTAGATGTAAGTAATTGTACAATAATTGCAAATTTTGATTGTAGTTATAATCAATTGACAAATTTAGAAATGCATAATGTTAATAATTCTACGATATATTGTTCTTATAATAAATTAATTACTTTGTTTATAAAAGACGGTTTGGACAACAATTTTCTTAAATTCGACAATAATCCAAATTTGCAATATATCTGTGTGGACGATGTTGAAGTTAGTCGAGTCCAGAATTTAGTTAATCAATATAGATACACCAACTGTCATATTAATTCTTATTGTTCATTTGAGCCAGGTGCAAAACACTATACAATTCAGGGGAGTAAGAGAATAGATAGTAATAATAACGGATGTGAGGTAAATGATATCAATTATCCTAATTTAAAATTTATTATTACAAACGGAATTAATAGTGGTTTTTTTATTTCGAAAGAATCAGGAAACTATTCTTATTCGCTAATTGCTGGAAACTATACTGTAACTCCGGTTATAGAAAACGAAGTATATTTTAATATTTCTCCAACAACTCTTAATGTTAGTTTCCCAACACAAGCCAGTCCATTTAATCAAGATTTTTGCATTACAGCTAATGGCTCTCATCCTGATTTAGAAGTTACTTTATTGCCTTTACAACCTGCAAGACCCGGATTTGACGCTAAGTATAAAGTCATATATAAAAACAAAGGAAACACAACCCAATCAGGTTCCGTTAATCTAACTTTTAATGATGCTGTTTTAGATTTAGTTGTTACTAATCCAATAGCTTCATCTCAAACCGCAAATAATTTGTCTTGGAATTTTACCAATTTATTGCCATTTGAAACTCGAGAAATCACGTTAACTTTAAATGTAAATTCCCCAACAGAAACTCCGGCTGTGAATAGTGGTTTTGTTTTAGTTTACAAAACAACAATAACAAGTGCAGCAACAGACGATACACCAATGGATAATTCTTTTGATTTTAATCAGACAGTGGTAAACTCATTCGATCCAAATGATAAAACCTGTTTAGAAGGAACCACTATTTCTCCATCTTTGATTGGTCAATATGTGCATTACATGGTTCGTTTTGAAAATACTGGGACTTTTCCAGCCGAAAATATTGTAGTAAAAGATATGATCGATTTATCCAAATTTGATATTTCGACTTTAATTCCAGCAAGTTCTAGTCATTCATATATCACTAAAATTTCTGAAGGAAATAAAGTTGAATTTATCTTTGAAAACATTAATCTTCCTTTTGATGATGCCAATAATGATGGTTATATTGCATTTAAAATAAAAACAAAACCAACACTTGTTATCGGAGATTCTTTTACCAACGAAGCAAATATATTTTTTGATTATAATTTTCCAATTGTAACAAATAAAGCAACAACAACTTTTAAAACCTTAGGGGTTCAGGATTTTGAGTTTTCGAGCTATTTTTCTTTGTATCCAAATCCTGCCAAAACTGTTTTGAATATTAGTTCGAAAGAAACTATTGAGGTACAATCCATCAGTATTTACAATACTTTAGGGCAATTGGTTTTGGTTATGCCTAATGCGGAGAAAGTCTCTAAAATTGATGTTTCGAGTTTGACAACCGGGAATTATTTCATCAAAATCAATTCCGATAAAGGGACTTCGAATACGAGGTTTATGAAGGAATAAATTATGTAAATACAATTCAAAGAAAGACTCCCAATCCCGATTAAAGATTGGGAGTTTTACATTTTTATATTATTCTAAAAGCAGTCCAACTTAAGTGACCTTAAATGCCTTTTGTGGTTGAATAATTACCTCAAACTAGCACCCAATTCAGTTTCGAAATTCTTTTGCAACTTGCCCATAATTTTGTCAATTTGAACATCGGTCAAGGTTTTTGTATTGTCTTGGATGAAAGATATATATATTATTGACGAAAATGGTAAATCTGCTAAAGTTACAATTGCAGATGTAAAGCAGTCAAATGGAGTGATTCATGTCATTGAAGCAGTAGTATTGCCAAAACAATAAATTATTTGATTAAGGTTGAGAATTGTATATTGAAAAAGCTCTGCATTTTGCAGGGCTTTTTATTTGTATAATGTTATCTCGTCTGGAAATAATGCTGCATAAAAAACATAATTATGAAAATGCCCACAAATCAAAAGTTCATAGTTGGTTTCAAGTGTCTTTTTTTCTTAATTATTTTACAATTTTACCTTAAGGCAAAGAGAATTCATTGGTTTATTTTATATTTATAACATTTAGCCAGGAAATAGTTTAAATTTGGTTAAAAATTAAGAAATTTTTATGATTTTAAAAATACTCTTCCCTTCAAAGGCCAACTTGTTACATTATATCATTCTCCTTTTGTTATTTTTTTCTGCAATAAATACTAATGCTCAATGTGCAGGAAGTGATAACAGTGTAACCGTTTGCAATATTCCTGATCCCAGCAGTAAATCGATTGACCTATTTAGTCTTTTAGGCTCTTATACTACAGGCGGTATTTGGACAGATAATTTTTTTTCTGGAGGGTTGAACCTTTCAACGGGAATTTTAAATGCTCAAATAATCAATAAAAGTGGTGTTTACACTTATACTTACAGTGTTGACAATGGTACAGGCTGTAATGATTCTGCTACCATAACAGTGACAATAGGAGGCTATTCAGGAATATCAAGTCCTAATGTTTCGGCTTGTAGTGATGACCTTAAGTTTAATTTATTTCAGGGTTTTAATGGAAATTTCCTTAGCCCACAGTCCAACGGAACTTGGTCTGATAATGATGGAACAGGGGCATTAACGGATAATTTTCTAAATGCAACTAAGGCTGGACTGGGAACTCATTCTTTTACCTACACTATGCGGGCAATAGGAACGTGTCCGGCACAATCTTCAACTGTTAATGTAACTGTATTTAGAGCTCCGGATCCAGGAATTGGAAATGTTGTATTGTTGTGCGATTCTGACTTTTTAACCTTTAATACCAATTTAAACTTAAATGATATATTGATTGGAGAAGATGCAAATGGTAAATGGATGGAGGTCTCTGGTACCTCAGAATTGTCAAGCTCTTTTGATTCTACAATTGATGTTCGGCATATCTATGATACTTTTGGTGCTGGTGCATATAACTTCATTTATTCCGTTTTACCTTCCAATCCCATTTGCGATATTAAAACATCGGCCGTAACTATTATCATCGAAAAGCAACTTGATTTAACGGGTGCTAAACTAGTCGTAAATTCTGATATTTGTGAAAATGAAATTACTAAAGCAACCTATAACGCTGTTTTAAATCAAGGAATTCAAAAAATCCCGAATGGAAGTTATTTCGTTACTTATACTATTTCAGAAATTGTGGAACCAATAACCATTATTTCTAATTTCAATAATGGAGTTTTGACCTTTGGTATAAATCGACTCAATTTTCCGCAAGTCGGTAATTACACTGTTACTGTAATCGATATTGCCAGAGTTGGTAGTTTAGGTGCCTGCAAAAGTATAATAAGTTCTATTTCTGATGTTTTAAATGTTTTTCCTTTACCTAAAATCGATAAAGCAACGTTGACGATTGACCCAGTTTGTAAAGGTTTTGATGCTATAGTTAAAATTTCGGGAGACACAAATTTAACAGAAGGGAATTACAGTATATTCTATAATCTGTCAGACAGTAACATAGCTATTGCGCAACAGGCTTTTTTTAAAGTTGCAATAGGAACCGGAACTTTTGTTATTCCGGCAAGTTTGATTCCAGTTGTTGGCAACATCAAAATTTCGATTACAAACATCACGAATCTCTTTACAGGTTGTACAAATGTTGCAAATATAACCAAAGAATTTGGAGTTAAACCTTTGCCGGATTTTTCAAATCTTAAATTAGATATAAAAGAGGTGTGTCAAAATCAAGCTGTTGTTGTTTCACTAAGTGGATTAGGGATTTTAGCTAATATTACCATAAATTATAATCTAACTGGAGTAAATAATGCAACAAACCAATCGTTAATAATACCAGTTAGTGCAGGAAATGCAAGTTTTATAGTTCCATCCAGTTCTCTTATCAATGCTGGAATTACTTCTCTGGTTATTACTGATATTATTGATAATGTAGGTGGTTGCGGATCATCAATAAGTAATGGGACCAAAAGTTTTATGATTAATTCAATTCCTAATACTCCAGCAACTAAGGATGAGCTATTTTGTAAAAACGATAAAAAAACAATTGCTGATTTAACTCCAAACGGAACCAAATACCAATGGTTCAGTTCAGTCACAAATATCACTATACTGCCCAGTAACACACTTTTGGTTTCCGGAAATTATTACGTTAAAGAGGTTAATGCAGTAACTGGCTGTGAATCTGGCAGGGTATCAGCTGTGGTTGTGATAAGCGAAGTGCAAGCTCCAACATTAAACCAAGACGGACAAAATTTCTGTGGTTTGGACAATCCCACCTTGCAAAATTTGACTGATAATGTCACCACAAACGGAACCATAACCTGGTTTGATGCGCCCACAAATGGAAATCAAATAGTATTAACAGATTTGCTTAAGGATGGTTTTTCCTATTATGGCTTCGACTATTCTAGTGCCACCAATTGTTATTCTAGTGCTTTGGTGGTAACCGTGTCTCTTTCGAATTGCGATGAAACTCCCGGTTTTTTTATTCCTGACGGATTTTCGCCAAACGGTGATGCTGTAAATGATACTTTCAGAATTCCTGATATCGAGTTTATATATCCAGATTATTCGTTAGAAATCTACAACAGATACGGTACTTTGATGTTTACAGGCAATAAAAATAAAGCAGAATGGGATGGGAAAAATTCTGATTCAAATATGAATTTAGATGGGATGGCTCCTAATGGCATTTATTTTTATATTATCAATTTTAATAAAGGGAACATATCTCCCAAACAAGGACGACTTTATTTAAATAGATAAATAAATGCCACTCATTACTTTAAACTAAATTTCAAATGAAAAAAACAATACTATTTGTAAGTTTTTTATTTTTTATAATAAATGTCGCTGCCCAACAAGATTCACAATACACACAATACATGTATAATATGAATGTGATAAACCCAGCTTATGCAACGGGTATGCAATCCATGTTAGATATTGGTACATTATATAGAACGCAATGGGTTGGAGCTGTTGGAGCTCCAAAGACATTAAATGTTTTTGCTCACATGCCTGTAAATAAAAAAATAGAAATGGGTTTTTCTTTAATTTCTGATGATATTGGTGATGGGGCAAAAAAAGAAAATAACTTCTATGTAGATTTTGCTTATGTACTTCAGCTAAATGATTCGCATCGACTTTCATTGGGATTAAAGGCTGGCGCAACAGCTATACAAACAAATTTTAATGGTTTTAAATTTGAAAGTACATCAGCTGATTTTGCATTTGAAAACGTGAATATTTTAAAACCAAATATTGGAATTGGGGCTTATTATTATAATGACGTCTATTATGTTGGACTATCTGCGCCTAATCTACTCAATTCAAAACATATTGAAGAACGTTCTGGAATTAGTGATTATGGATCTGAAAATGTTCATGTTTTTTTTACTGGGGGGTATGTATTCACCTTGTCTGATTCATTCAAATTGAAACCTGCTTTTATGTCAAAATTTGTGCAAGGAACACCAATAGCTTTAGATATTTCTGCTAATGTGTTGTATAACGACAAATTTGAGCTTGGTGCAGCGTATAGAGTGGGAGATGCAATTAGCACTTTGGTTAACATAAAAGTAACTCCAAGTGTCAGAGTAGGGTATGGTTACGATTATACGATTTCTAATCTAGGCCAATTCAATTCTGGTACTCATGAAATTTTTCTCCTATTTAATTTAGATTTATTAGGCAAAGGGTATGATAAATCACCAAGATTCTTCTAAAAAAGTAAAGATGAAATCGCCATGATTCAAATTACAAATGATATTTTAGAATGGCGATACCATATTCCTTTAAAAAACAAATATTAGCTACATATGAAAAGAATATACTTCATTATAATCGTATTTTCGATACAATTTACAAATGCACAAACACAGGATTTGCAAAGAGCCAATCGCTTTTTTGAAAAAACTTTTTATAGCGAAGCCATTCCATTGTATGAAAACATTATTCAAGGAAATCATTCTATTGAGGTCGTAAAAAACTTAGCGGATTGTTATTATTTTACAAATGATTACGCAAATGCGCAAAGACAATATCGTTTTCTTATGACGAGATTTAACACAACTTTTGAAGAGCAATATTACTTCCGGTATTCACAAACGCTTAAAGCTACTGGAGATTACGAAGAATCAAATACTGTTATCCGAAATTATCTCATTAGTACAAATAACAAAGAATCCTTAAACGATTTTGAAAAAGAGAATAAGGTTCTAGAAAATGTAACCGCCATTGGAAATAGATTTGAAATAAAAAATTTAGCGATAAACACAGTTAATTCTGAATTTGGAGCCGTGAAACAAGGGCAAAACCTAGTTTTTTCAGGTATCGAAAAGAAAGCTGGCTTATTTGATAAAACATACAAGTGGAACAATGAGCGGTATCTTGATTTATTGACAATTCGTATAGAAAACAGAAATTCCGGCGATTCAATTGTAGATTTTTTCTCGGATGAATTAAATACATCTATGCACGAGGCAAATGCTGTTTTTACAAAAGATGGCAAAACGGTTTATTTTACCAGAAATAATTTTAAAAAAGGGAAAAGAGCAAAAAACAGCAATAAAATCTCCAACTTACAGATTTTTAAAGCAGAACTAATTAATAATAGATGGACTTCTGTTGTCTCGCTACCTTTCAATAGTGATGATTATTCTACGGAGCATCCTGCCTTGAGCAATGACGAAAAAACAATGTATTTTGCCTCAGATATGCCCGGCACTATGGGCTCGTTTGATATTTTTAGTGTTTCAATAAACAGTGTCGATTATGGAACTCCTAAAAATTTGGGAAATAAAATAAATACTCCAAAAAAAGAACAATTCCCTTTTATATCAAAAGACGATAAGCTGTACTTTTCATCTAATGGTCTTACAGGATATGGTTCTTTGGATATTTTTGTATCTGAAATAGAGAACAATAGTTTTTCGAAACCATTAAATATTGGACTTCCGGCGAATTCAGGCTTCGATGATTTTTCATTTACTATTGATTCAGAATCAAAAGAAGGTTATTTTTCGTCCAACAGACCGGGCGGAAAAGGGAATGATGATATTTACGAGTTAAAAGAAACGAAACCTTTAGTAATAGAGGATTGTGCGCAATTAATTGCCGGAATAATTACAGATGTAGATACAAAACTGCCTTTAGAAAATGCTTTAGTAAGTTTACAGAATTTGGATAAAGTTGAAATACAAAAAGTTGTAACTACTCAAGATGGAAAATTCAGTTTTGCCGTTGCTTGTGAAACGGGTTATTCTGTTTTGGCCTCCAAAGAGGATTATACAAAGGATTCAAGATCATTCAAACTGAACAAAGAAAGAAGTAAAATCAGTGACGCTTCCATGTCTTTAAAGTCTGCTTCGATGATTAAAAAAGAAGAGGAAATAGCAATTCAGAAAAAGAAAAATGAGGAAATAGCCTTACTTGAAAAAGATAAAACGGACAAGCAAATTGCTGCTCAAAAAGAAATTGAAATTGCTCAAATTAAGAAAAAAGAAAAAATAGATAATATTATCGCTTCGGAAAAAGATGTGGTAAAAGATAAAGACCGTTTAATCATCAAAACGGATCCTATTTATTTTGATTATGATTTATGGTACATCCGTAAAGAATCAAAACCAATTCTAAATCGCGTTATTGAAATAATGAAAAAATATCCAGATATGGTTGTCGAAATTGGTTCTCACACTGATAATAGAGGAAATGATAATTACAATAGGAACCTTTCTACAAATAGAGCGGAATCAACAAAAGCGTATTTCATAGATCAAGGAATAGTTGAAAAAAGAATTATTGCTAAAGGATATGGAGAAACCGTCCAAATCATAAAATGTGAACCAAGTGAATCATGTTCAGAAGAAGAACATGAATTGAACAGACGAAGTGAATTTGTAATTAAAAATTTATAGCTCAGATAAATATTAGAATCCAAATTTTGTTTGTCATCGTTGTTGCAAATAGAAACGCCCAATTCTGAATTAGAATTGAGCGTTTTACATTTTATAAAAGCTTTTTTTATCTGAGGCTTGCTCCAAGCTCCGTTTCAAAATTATTTTGCAATTTGCTCATGATTTTATCAATTTGAGCGTCGGTCAATGTCTTTGAATTATCTTGAATGGTAAAGCTCAAAGCATATGATTTTTTCCCTTCAGGAAGATTTTGCCCTTCATATACATCAAACAAATTAATATCTTTTAATAGTGTTTTTTCCGTTTGTCTTGCAATCGAGTAAATACTGTCATAAGTCACATTTTGATCAATCAGTAAAGCTAAATCTCTGCGAACTTCCGGATATTTAGCAATCTCAGTATATTTTATTTTAGTAGAAATTAATTTTAAAATCAAAGCCCAGTTAAAATCGGCAAAAAATACTTCTTGTTTTATTCCGAAATTTTTCAAAATTGATTTTTTCACAACACCCAATTCCACTATTATTTCTTGGCCAAAGCCAATAGCAATTCCTTCAGAAAACACATCCGAAGTTACCGGTAGATTTTGTGTTTTTTGAATACCTAATCTTGAAAGTATAGCATTTGCATAACCTTTGAACAAAAAGAAATCAGAAGGTTTTTGAGCACTGGTCCAGCTTTCCTGATTTCTGTTTCCAGAAAGCAACAAAGTCAGATGTTTACGTTCTTCATAACCTGATAGGAGGTTATGGTACGTTTTTCCAAATTCAAATAATTTTAAATCGGCATTTTTGCGATTAATATTGTAAGATATTGCTTCTAATCCGGAGAATAATAACGATTGACGCATTGTTGCCAAATCATTGCTCAAGGGATTAAGCATTGTCACATTATGCGCTGAATTTAATACTTCAGAAAGTTCAACATAAGATGCTGTAGTCAATGAATTAGCCATCATTTCATTAAATCCTTGAGAATTTAGTTGAGAGGCAATCGTATTTTGTATTTTATAATCTTCGTTTCTTGGAGAATTAGAAACCGTAGCATTTAGTTTTTTGGAAAAATTGATATTGTTATACCCATATACTCTAAGTATTTCTTCAATAACATCTATTTCTCGTTGTACATCAACACGGTAAGCAGGAATTGTTAATCCTAATCCGGCATCAGAAACGCTGTTTACCTTTATATCTAATGAAACTAGTATTTTCTTAATGTTGTCTTTTGGTAATTCCTGACCAATGATTTTATCCACTTTGCTGAAATTTAAAAATACAGAGAAGTCTTCAATTTTCTTTGGATAAAAATTAACTACATCTGATGTTATTTCGCCACCAGCTACTTCTTGTATTAATAACGCCGCACGTTTTAATGCATATTCAGTAATAGTTGGGTCAATACCTCTTTCAAATCTAAAAGAAGCATCGGTATTGAGCTGATGTCTTTTTGCAGTTTTACGGATACTTACAGGATTAAAGTAAGCACTTTCTAAGAAAACAGAATTTGTATTTTCAGAAACTCCTGATTTTTTTCCACCAAAAACCCCTGCAATGCATAAAGGTCCTTTCTCATCACATATCATCAAATCTTCTTCATGCAACGTTCTTTCTACATCATCAAGAGTTGTAAATTTTGTTCCTGCAGGAAGAGTTTGAACGATTACTTTTCCGTTAATTTTTGAAGCATCAAAAGCATGTAAAGGCTGACCTAATTCATGTAAAACATAATTAGTTACATCAATAACATTATTTTTAGGGTTTAATCCAATCGCTTTTAAACGGTTTTGTAACCACTCTGGTGAAGGTTTAACAGTTATTCCTGAAATAGTCACACCACAATATCTCGGTGCTAGTTTAGGTTCTTTTACATCAACATCAATTTTTAAAGTTCTTTTGTCAACTCTAAAATTACTTACTGATGGCGTAATCAATTCTACATTCACGCCACTTTGTAACATTCCTGCTCTTAAATCACGGGCTGTACCTAAATGACTCATTGCGTCCGCACGATTAGGTGTTAATCCAATTTCGAATACTTCGTCATTTTCAATTTTGAAAACTGTTGCAGCGGGAGTTCCAGCCACTAAAGCGTCGTCCAATATCATAATACCATCATGGCTTTCGCCAAGACCTAATTCATCTTCGGCGCAAATCATACCGTGACTTTCCTGTCCGCGTATTTTTCCTTTTTTAATCGAAAATGCAATTCCTTCTTTATCATATAATGTTGTCCCGATAGTAGCAACTGGTACTTTTTGTCCCGCAGCAACATTATTGGCGCCACATACAATTTGAACAGGAACTCCATCGCCTAAATCAACTGTGGTTATTTTTAGTCTATCAGCGTCTGGATGCTGTATGCAGGTAAGTACATGTCCTACAACAATACCTTCTAATCCGCCTTTCACCGATTGGTATTTATCAACAATTTCTACTTCCAAACCTAAATCTGTTAGTAGTGCCGCTGTTTCTTCGGATTTCCAGTCTATTTTAATGAATTGTTTTAACCAGTTGTAAGATATTTTCATCTGTCAATTTTAGTAAGAGTGCAAATATAAGGATTGCAGGTTGGAGAAAGAAACAATTTTTTTGGTTTTTTATAACTGATTTGTCACATTTTGGTAGTATTAGAAATAGAGATTTAATTATTTTAAACGTAAATAGCTACGAATAAAATAATAAAATTACGTTAAAAAAACACATATGAAAATTTAATGCTACTAGTTGAACGAATTGTGCTATTCTAATGCTAAAGAGGACGGTATATTTGATAAAATATAAATAGATAACAATATGGATAACGTAGTAAAAAGACCTGAATTTAAGGCAAAATATGATAATTATATAGGAGGAAAGTTTGTTGCACCAATCGGTGGACAGTATTTTGATGTTGTTTCTCCAATTGATGGAAAAGTATTTACAAGAGCTGCACATTCAACTAAAGTTGATATAGATCTGGCTGTTGACAAAGCGCATGAAGCTTTTCAGACATGGGGAAAAACATCCGTTACGGAACGCAGTAATTTATTGAATAAAATTGCTCAGGTTATTGAGGACAATCTAGAATACATAGCTACCGTGGAAACCGTAGATAACGGAAAAGCGATTCGCGAGACCTTAGCGGCTGATATTCCATTAGCAATTGATCATTTTAGATATTTTGCAGGTGTAATTCGTGCAGAGGAAAGTTCTATTGCTGAACTTGATTCTCAAACCGTTTCTATTGCTTTAAGCGAACCTTTGGGTGTAATTGCCCAAATTATCCCTTGGAATTTTCCGATTTTAATGGCGGTATGGAAATTAGCACCGGCATTGGCTGCAGGAAATACGGTCGTTTTGAAACCGGCAGAAAGTACACCAATTTCGATTTTGGTATTGATGGAATTGATTGGGGATATTCTTCCTCCCGGAGTTATAAATATTGTAAATGGTTTTGGAGCTGAGCTTGGAAGAGCTTTGGTAACAAACAAAAAAGTGTCGAAAGCCGCGTTTACAGGTTCTACACCAACGGGCCGTTTAGTGATGCAATATGCTACTGAAAATATTATTCCTGTTACATTGGAATTGGGTGGAAAATCTCCAAATATTTTCATGAAATCCGTTGGAGATGCTGATGATGATTTCTTTGACAAAGCGATTGAAGGTGCCGTAATGTTTGCTTTAAATCAAGGAGAAATTTGCACGTGCCCGTCCAGATTATTAGTTCATGAAGACATTTATGAAAAATTCATTGCCCGAGTAATCGAAAGAACCGCAGCAATTAAAATGGGTAATCCATTGGACAGAACGACTATGATGGGAGCACAGACTTCATTGGTTCAAAAAGAAAAAATTCTAAGCTATATTAAATTAGGAAAAGAAGAAGGCGCGGAATTATTAACTGGCGGTGAAGAAAACCATATGGATGGAGATCTTGCAGATGGTTATTATATTAAACCAACTCTTTTCAAAGGGAATAATAAAATGCGTATTTTTCAGGAAGAAATCTTCGGGCCTGTTTTAGCGGTTACCACTTTCAAAACAACGGAAGAAGCAATTGCAATTGCAAATGATTCGATGTACGGTTTAGGAGCTGGAGTTTGGACACGCGATGCGCATGAAATTTATCAGGTTCCAAGAGCCATTCAATCAGGCCGTGTTTGGATTAATCAATACCATTCGTATCCTGCTGGTGCTCCGTTTGGGGGTTACAAACAGTCAGGAATTGGCCGTGAAAATCATAAAATGATGCTTGGACATTACCGTCAGACAAAAAATATGTTGATTTCTTATGACAAAAAGAAATTAGGTTTCTTTTAGTAGTTAAAGATTATTGGTTAATCTTAAACCTGACAGATTGTATAATTTGTCAGGTTATATTTTAAATTTAAAAAAATGACAAAAAGACTCGATGCCACAGAAAAAGCAGTAGAATTAATCAAAATTTTACAGGAAAAACATGGTGATTTGATGTTTTATCAAGCCGGAGGTTGTTGTGAAGGCACGCAGCCACAATGTTTTGAAAAAGGCGGATTCTATCAAAGAATGGGTGACGTTTGTATTGGAACAATCGAAAATACGGAGTTTTGGGTGGATAAGGATTTATTCGAATATTGGAAACATGCTCATTTTACTTTGGATGTAATTGATGCCTTTGGAGTAGGAGGGTTTTCGCTAGAAACACCATTGAAAAAAACATTCCGAATTGAATACCGAATTTTTACTCCAGAAGAGGAGCAATCACTTGAGCCTTTAAAATATATTGAATAGTCTAATTTACATGCAATAATTGATATTGTTTTGGAGTAATCCCTTCGTATTTTTTAAACAAACGAATAAAGTAATTGCTATCTTCAAATCCAGATAAATAGCATACTTCATTGATTTGTATGGTGGGATTTTTCAATAATTGCTTAGCGCATCTTATCTTTTCGCTGATTACAAATTCGATCGGACTCATTCCTAATTCTCTCTTGAAAAGTCTGTAGAAAGAAGTGGTGCTCATGCATGCTTTTTCGCTCAAATGTTTCATGCTGATGTTCTCCTTCAAATTCAAACGAATAAATTCTACGACTTGCGTGATGGGATTTTTTGGATCCGTAAATAAACCGTCATCAACTGCTTTTGCAGTTTGTGTCTGAATAATCCGAATCAATAATTCCTGTAAAGTCAAATCGGCCAAGGCATCCTTGGTAATCGAAGTGCTCATGCATTCTTTTATTAATTTGTTGATTGTTGCGGCCAGTTCTACGTTGTTATAAAAAAAATAATTTTGGTAATTTAGTTGCCAAAATTGGGAATTCCCTTCTTTTGGATAGCGTTCGTTTAAGAAATGCAAGGTATCGGTAATTTTAGTCTGGTCTATCGCCAAAGCTAAACACTGCGTTGGATTGCTTTTTGTGGCCTCTGGAAAATCGATTTTCATTTCTACATTCGAAGGAATGACAACTGTCTCACCGGGTAAATACTCAAAGCTTGGATCGTCAAAAAGATGCATCACTTTTTTACCCCTTAACATGCTTGTCACCACCAAATCATTGAATTTTAACGGAACCAATGCCGAAGATTCATAGGTTTCAAAAAGATTCAGTTCACAATGATTTAGAGAATAGACAGTTCTGTTTTCTACTAATGTTTTTAACGATTTCTCGTTCGATAAATGCGGTGGATTTATAAAAGCACGGTTATTATTCATAGTTTAAAACTTAAAGAAGGCAAAGTCTAAATTTAATGAAAATAATTAGAATCGAAACAAATTTTAACAAATTTTAAATTAATTCTTCTATATGTTTTTTTATGTTTTCGGCAATTTTTTGGGTTGGTAAATCATTTTCATCATTCCCAAAAGGATCTTCAATTTCCTCGGCAATTAACTCTAAACTGGCCAAAACATAAAAAATAAAAACCACAACAGGAGCCACATAATAACCCAAACTAAAAGAATAGCCAAACGGTAAAGTCATTACATAAAAGAAGATGAATTTTTTAAGAAAAGCGCTATAGGAGTAGGGAATAGGGGTGTTTTTGATTCTTTCGCAAGCACCACAAATTTCGGTAAAGGATAATACTTCGGCATTTAGAATAATCAATTGGTCTCCAGTAATTTTTTTGGAGACATATAAATCATTGATTTTTTGAAATAATATTTTCGCAACCTGATTGGGTCTGTGTTTATGATGATCAATTTCTAAATCGACATCATCAAATAATTGCTTTCCAGTTTCCTCATCTTTTAAATGTTTGTTTAAAATAGAAGCATAACTAGGAATTATTTTCCTAAAATAAGCTCGATCTTTCTCATCTGTTAAGATTACGGAAAGTTTGATGGCTAAATTACGGCTATTATTGACTAAACTTCCCCATATTTTTCTTCCTTCCCACCAACGGTCATAGGCAGTATTGGTTCTGAAAACTAATAATAACGAAATCACAAAACCCAACATTCCATGCATGATAGTGATGTTTTTTACATAACTGTCATCAGCAAGCTGCCAATATTCAACTTCTAAATAACCGATAATTCCAGCATAAGCACCAATGGCAAGCATAATTGGAAACAAAGTCCGAAAAGTATCTGCTTTGTGAAAACGAAAAATGAAAGTAAACCAGTCTTTTGTATTGTATGAAATCATTTAAGATACTATTTTTAACAAAAGTAAATTAAAAAACAAGATTTCCGGCCAATTCTCTAAGTGCAATTTCAGATAATTTGCCTTGAAATTGAGCATTGCTGTAACGCACTTTTGAATTTACATAATTCAGTTGCGCAGTCCTAAATTCGAGTGTTGTAATAGTCCCAATTCGGAACTTGTCAAGCGTTATATTTAAATTTTGCTTGGCTATCCCCTCATTTATATTCTCGAGTGCAATTAATTCTATGTTGGTCAAGTAGGTTTGATACGATGCCGCTAATTGAGAATTCAGTGCTAAAGTTTGCTGGTCAATAGATAATTTGGAATTTTCAATTTGAATTTTTGCTATTTTCTCACTTCTTTTTTGTGCAAAACCATCAAAAATATTTAAGGAAGCACTGAATCCATAATTAAAACCTCTTGATTGCGATTGACTTACAAATCCTAAACTCGACTGGCTTTCTGAAAAGTTATAGGCAGTATTTACTCGAACAGTTGGATAGCGACCCGCTTTTACTTGTTTCAACTCAAGTTCCGCTACTCGTTTATTGATTATTTGAGCTTCTAATTGAGGATTTTGTTTCTCTGCTAATGCTCTTAATTCGGGCAATAATAGCAAGGTGTTCACCTTAAGTTGATCTAGAACCTTGAAATCAGTAGCAACATCTCTAGCTAAAAGTTGGTTTAATAAAATCTTACTGTTAGCGTACAATTCTTTTTGTCTTAACAACGCCACTTGATCCGTATTCAAATCTACTTGGGCATTCAAAACTTCTAATTTAGATGCTTTTCCAATGGTAAATCTATTTTGTGCCAAATTCAGTCGCTGATTCGAAATTACGATTGTTGTATCCAAGGCCGCTAATTGTTGTTGCTGTTGTACCAAATCGTAATACGCAGCATTCACGTCACTGATTCTTGTGATTACGGTTAATTTTAATTGTGCTTCACCCAGTTTTTGCAACTCTTTCAACTGATCCATTCGGACAAACATGCGCATACCATCAAAAATGGTCCAATCCAGTCCAACGCCATACATCAAACTATTGTTTTTGGCATTGTCTAATTCAGTTTCTGTTCCGTCCTGACGCGTTTGTGAACTATTTTGAATACTGTTATTATCAACTACATTAGCAGTAACAGTTGGTAACATTCCAGCGTTTCCAATTGCTACATTTGTTTTTTGAATAGTTAAATTGTTGGTGGCAATTTTTATTTCGTAATTGTTTTCCAAAGCTATTTTTACTGCGCTTTCTAAGGTCAGCACTTCCTGTGCATTTGCTCTTGCCGCGGAGATCAACAGTATTATAAAACTTTGAAAAAGTATTTTAGTATGTATCATAATTATATTTTTTTGACTCGGATTGAAGAGTTTCTTTACATCTATATAATCCGAATCATCAACATTCCATTAAAATTAGTTGAAATCTTTTTCATATTCTTCAATATGATCAAATTCAGGATAGTGTTTTCTGGCTTTAGACCACATTAAATACATAGCAGGAATTACAAATAAAGTTAAAACCAAAGAGAAAATAGTTCCTCCTACAATTACAACTCCCATTCCAATTCTACTGGTTGAAGCCGCTCCAAGTGACATCGCAATAGGTAATGCGCCTAATGAAATAGCCAAACTTGTCATTAAAATTGGGCGTAATCTCGCTTCAGAAGCTTCTAATATGGCTTCTAATTTTGGTTTGCCTTGTTCCCGCAGCTGGTTCGCAAACTCGACAATCAGGATTCCGTTTTTGGTTACCAAACCAATTAACATTACAGTTCCAATTTGGCTAAAAATATTCCAAGTCTGGTCAAACAACCATAACGAGAATAAGGCTCCGGCGACAGCCATTGGCACTGTTAAAATAATAATGAACGGATCGATAAAACTTTCAAATTGGGCTGCCAAAATCAAAAATATCAGCAGTAAAGCCAAGCCGAATGCAAATGAAGTATTTGAACTGCTCTCCACAAAATCCCTGGATTCTCCACCTAAATCCGTTGTAAAAGTATCATCTAAAACTTTAGCTTTTATTTCATTCATCGCATCAATTCCATCGCTGATACTTTTGCCTGGAGCAAGTCCTGCAGAAACCGTTGCCGACATATATCTGTTATTATGATACAATTGTGGAGGATTACTTTTCTCCTCAATGGTAACAACATTATCCATTTGAATCAATTCACCTTTATTATTCTTGACAAACATAGAGGTTAAATCGAGCGGTTTAGAACGGTCTTTTTGATCAAATTGTCCAATAACCTGATATTGTTTCCCATTTCTCATAAAATAACCAAATCGCTGTCCGCTTAATGATAGCTGCAAAGTTTGGGCAATATCTATAACGGAAATCCCTAAGCTTTCCGCTTTTTCACGATCAATAGTTACGTTGATTTCCGGTTTGTTGAATTTTAAATTGACATCACTAACAGCAAAAGTTTCGTTTTTTCCCACTTCATCCATAAACAAAGGAATTTTTTCACGCAATTTCTCAAAGTTGGGAGCTTGAATAATGTATTGAATAGGCAAACCACCACGTCTGTTTACAGCTATTGTAGGCTGTTCGATTACTGATGTTTTTGCATCTGGATATTTCTTGGTCCACTTGGTTAGTTTATCAGCAATTTCTTTTTGAGAATCTTTTCTTTCATTTGGTTCAACCAAGGATACTCGAATAAAACCGCTATTTACGGAAGAAGACCCAAAACCGGGAGAAGTGATGACCAAACTGACTTTTTTCCCTGGAATGGAATCATCTACTAATTTAGATATTTCTTGCATGAAACGATCGGTGTATTCATAGGAGGAACCTTCGGGTGTCGTCATACGCATTACAAACCCGCTTCGGTCATCGTAAGGTGCCGTTTCTTTTTGAATTAAATTAAAAAATAAATAAATCAAACCAAAACAGGCAATCAAAATAGGAAAACTCAACCATTTTTTCTTCATGAAACGCCCTAAGGCCTCTGCATAACCATTGTTTAGTTTTTGAAAATAAGGTTCTGTTTTAATATAAAACTTCGATTTTTTTTGCTCTCCGCCTTTCATCAAATAGGCATTTAACATAGGTGTTAAGGTCAAGGAAACTAAAGCGGATATTAATACCGCCGCACCAATGACGACGCCAAATTCCCTAAAGAGTCGGCCGACAAATCCTTCAAGAAAAATTACCGGTAAAAATACCGCTGCCAAGGTGATCGAAATCGAAATTACAGCAAAAAATATCTCATTAGAACCCTTAATTGCGGCTTCAATTGGTGACATTCCTTCTTCTACTTTTTTGAAAATATTCTCGGTGACTACAATTCCGTCATCGACTACAAGTCCTGTAGCAAGAACAATTGCCAATAAAGTCAAGACATTTATCGAAAAACCAAAAAGCCACATGATAAAGAAGGTAGCAATCAAGGAAACCGGAATATCGATTAAAGGTCTAAAAGCAATGGCCCAATCCCTAAAGAATAAATAGATAATTAAAATAACCAGAATGATCGAAATCCCCAATGTTTCAGCTACTTCAATAACTGATTTTTTTACAAATATGGTATTATCTATCGCAATGTTTAACTTGATATCTTTAGGTAAATCTTTTTTTAATTTTCCAAATTCTTTATAAAATGCTTTTGAAATATCTAAATAATTAGCACCGGGAAGAGGAACAATGGCCACACCAACTAATGGTGTTCCGGATTGGGTCATTTTTGTTTCTGGATTTTCAGGACCAATACTTGCCGTTCCAATATCGCTTAATCGAACTATTTTTTCTCCTTCAGAACGGATAATGATATTGTTGAACTCTTCAGCTGTAGAAAGATTTCCAACTGTTTTTACTGTCAATTCCGTATTGGCTCCTGTCAATTTACCGGAAGGCAATTCCACATTTTGTTTGATCAGCGCTGCACGAACTTCTGAAACCGTGCATCCATAAGACGCTAATTTTACAGGGTCAATCCACAACCGCATGGCATATCTTTTTTGTCCCCAAATTTGGACACCGCTTACGCCTGGAATCGTTTCTAATCGTTGCGCAATTACGTTTTCGGCATAGTCACTTAGTGCTAATGCATCTCTGGAATCGCTTTGCACCGTCATCGAAATAATAGCATCACCGTTGGCATCAGCCTTCGAAACTACCGGCGGCGCATCAATATCTTGCGGCAAATTTCGAACGGCTTGCGAAACTTTATCACGCACATCGTTTGCGGCTTCTTCCAGATTTTTATCCAGGTTAAATTCAATTGTAATATTGCTACTTCCCTGCGCACTTGATGAAGTTACATTCCGGATCCCGTCAATTGAATTGATTGCTTTTTCAAGAGGTTCCGTGATTTGTGATTCGATAATATCTGCATTTGCTCCGGTATAATTGGTTCGAATTGAAATTTGAGCAGGATCTATCGAAGGAAATTCTCTTACGCCAAGATACGTATAGCCAATAATTCCGAATAATACGATTGCTAAATTAATAACAATAGTAAATACGGGTCTTTTTATGCTTAAAGTAGATAAACTCATGTAGATTTTAGATTATTGATTTCCGATTTAAGAATTGAGATTACGATTGAGAATCTGATCTCTGAAATCTATTTTACTTTCACTTTAACAGGCGTTTCATCTTTTAAAGCCATTACTCCGCTCGTTAAAACGGTATCGCCTGCTTTCAAACCAGAAAGAATTAAAATTGAAGCATCAGTTCTGGTGGCCGTTTCTACCATCACTTCTTTGGCTTGACCATTGGAAGAAATAAAAACTTTTTTCCCGTTTTGTACCGGAATAATTGCTTCGGTTGGTACTACAATTGCATCCCTAATAATATCCAAAGGCAATTCAACATTAGCAAATGTGCCGGGTAATAATTTACCATCTCTATTTTCTGCAATTGCGCGAACTTGTAAGGTTCTGGTCGCTACTTCAACTCCAGGTTCAATTGCATATACTTTAGCCGTATATTTTTCCGTAGAACCGGCAACTGTAAAGGTTAAAACAGTATTAGTTCTTACTTGATTAGCATATTTCTCAGGAATTGAAAAAGTGATTTTTAGTTTGCCGGTATTGACCAATTTGGCAACTAAAATAGCTGGAGTAATATATGTTCCAGGCGAGATAGAACGCAATCCTATTTTTCCTGAAAACGGCGCTCTTATGGATGTTTTAGCAATTTGTGCTTTAATCAGCTGGCTTTGTGCTTGTGCCGATTTCAAATCTGCTCTTGCTATATCATATTCTTCTCGGCTGATGGCTTCTTTTTGCAATAAAAGTTTAGCTCTTCTTTCATTTTCTGAGGCTAAACCTTCTTTGGTATCTGTTTGTCTCAATTGTGCTCTTAACTCTAGATCATTTACTTTAAAAAGCACTTGGCCTTTACTGACATTACTTCCTTCCTGAAAATAAATGCCTTCAACAATCCCTGAGACTTCACTTCTAATTTCTACCTGTTCATTGGCTTCGATCGAACCGGAAAGCGATAGGTTGTTATCAAAAGTTTGCGGCTGTACAATAATTCCATTTACACTCATTGGCTTGCTTTTTCCGTCTTTTTCTTTAGAATCGGCATTTTTAGCACTGTTAGCTGAAATTCGATAAGCAACAAAACCAACGATGCCGGCTATTAATAAGGTGTAAACTAGGTATTTTATTTTCATATTATAGAGTCTAAAGTAGGGTTAAATTTCAGTTAAAAACAAATTTAGGTTATAGAATTGGGATTAGTGGATTTGTTGATTTTTTTTTAACGTTTGTACGTACAAATATTAATATTAAGAAAATATTCGCACATAAATCGGATCAAATATCCATAACACTATCCATGTAAGACTGATTAAAACGGAAATGGTTTAATCTGAGATTGAAAATAAAAAGTATTTTTTTTGAGAATTTATTCATGGAAGAGGAACTGCTGAATTGATTTATACTTATAAGCCTGTTTTATTAATGAAAACTAGTATGAACTTAAAGTTCTTATATGGTTTAAAAAACTAGAGGTGATTAGCTAATATAATTCCAGATGTTTTTCTTCTTGGTCATTTCGATAAAAACAGCTCGCAAATTAGAATGTTCCGGTTTTTGCATTCCCGAATCTTCCTTGAGTAATTTCAAAGCATAATTTCTGGCTAATGCCAAAGTGTCTCTATCTCGAACCAAATCTGCAATTTGAAGATTGAGCACGCCACTTTGTTGTGTTCCCATTAAATCACCCGGACCACGAAGCTTAAGGTCGACTTCGGCAATTTCGAAACCATCATTGGTTTTTACCATTGTTTCCATGCGGGTTTTACTGTCGGAACTCAACTTGTGACTCGTCATCAGGATGCAATAACTTTGCTCTGCACCACGACCCACACGACCGCGAAGCTGATGCAGTTGCGATAATCCAAAACGTTCCGCACTTTCGATAATCATCACGCTGGCGTTGGGAACATTCACGCCGACTTCAATTACGGTTGTGGCCACCATAATATTGGTTTTTCCTTCTGAAAAGCGCTTCATTTCCGCATCTTTGTCCGCCGGTTTCATTTTTCCGTGAAGTATGGAAATGGAATACTGCGGCAAAGGAAAATCTCTTGAAATACTCTCGTAACCATCCATTAAATCCTTGAAATCCATTTTCTCCGATTCGTGGATTAACGGATAAACAATATAGATTTGGCGACCCAAAGCGATTTCGTCCCGCAGGAATTTCCAAACCTTCAAACGATTGCTGTCAAAACGGTGAACAGTCTGAATTGGTTTTCGTCCCGGAGGTAATTCATCAATTACAGAAATGTCTAAATCGCCATACAAACTCATCGCCAAAGTTCTCGGAATAGGGGTGGCGGTCATCACCAAAACGTGTGGCGGAATTATTTCCCCTCCCTTGGAGGGGTCAGGGGTGGATTTTCGCCACAATTTAGAGCGTTGTTCTACTCCAAAACGGTGTTGTTCATCAATAACAGCTAGTCCTAAATTCTTGAATTTTACTTTGTCTTCCAGTAAAGCATGCGTTCCGATAAGTATATGTAACGTTCCGTTTTCCAGTTCTTCATGGATAATTCTTCGCTGCGCTATTTTGGTGGAACCCGTTAATATTCTGATATTGATATTTAAAGTTTCGGCTAATTCTGATAAACCAATAAAATGCTGATTGGCGAGGATTTCCGTAGGTGCCATCAAGCAGGCTTGGAAGCCATTATCGAGTGCCAAAAGCATGCTCATAAAAGCCACAATAGTTTTCCCGGAACCTACATCGCCTTGTAACAATCGGTTCATTTGGGCGTTGCTGCCCATGTCCGTTCGTATTTCTTTGATAACTCTTTTTTGGGCGTTGGTCAGTTGAAAAGGCAAATGATTCAAATAAAAATCATTAAAATATTCTCCTACTTTATCAAACGGATGTCCTTTTATCTTATGTTTCCTAATCAGATTTTTTGTGATTAATTGCAACTGAATAAAGAACAATTCTTCGAAAATTAATCGGAATTTGGCTTTCGCCAAAACTTCAGTGCTTTTTGGAAAGTGAATGTTGAATAAAGCTGCTTTTTTAGGAATCAGCTTCAATTCGTTGATTAAATAATCCGGCAAAGTTTCGGTAAACAAGGTTTGCGTTTCCAGAAACAATTGTTGCATCAGTTTATTAATCACTCGGTTTGAAATCCCGCGATTGGTCAAGGTTTCTGTCGAAGGATAAACGGGTTGCATAGCCGAACGCAGACTTTGTTCGTGCTCGCTCATCAACTCAATTTCAGGATGCGCCATATTGAATGCATTCCCAAAAGACGTGCATTTCCCGAAAATCACACACATTTCATTGAGTTTTAAACTCTCCCGGATCCATTTGTGGCCTTGAAACCAAACGAGTTCCATTTGTCCAGTATCATCCACAAAAGTAGCGACCAAACGTTTTTGGTTTCTGCCAAATTCAACGGTTTTGATGTTGATGATTTTACCGATAATCTGAACCTCGGCAATATTATTCTGCAGTTCATTAATCTTATAATACCGCGTTCTGTCAATGTATCTGTTGGGGAAAAAATTAACCAAATCAACGTACTTATAAATTCCCAATTCCTTACGCAGCAATTCGCCCCGATTGGGACCAACGCCTTTGAGGAATTCTATGGGAGTAAGTAGGAGGTTGCTCATTTATATTTTTTTGGACACGGATAAAACGGATTTGCAAAAGCAAAATTGCGGATTAAAACGGATTTTTAATTTGATGGAGCGAAGATAGTTTTTTGTTTGGAAATTTGGAATTTGAAATTGTTGGTTTTTTTTGACAATAAATTTGCTGTTGAAATAATTTAACAGTAAGTTTGTTGTCAAATAAGTTTAACAGCAAAATAATTGTCAAATGATAAATAAATGGATTAGCCCTAAAATAATAATTGGCCCTGTTGCAACAGGTGATTATTATTATCATAGGTTGGAAATTGTAGAAGATATTTGGGAAGAATTAGAAAAAGGTAATTTTGTTTTAATTGCAGCACCAAGAAGGGTAGGGAAAACATCCGTAATGAAATTTATGGTCGAAAACCCTAAAGAAAATTATAAATTAATATTTGAAAATATTCAGGGAATAAACTCAGAAGACGATTTTTATAAGATGATTTATAAACTTATTTTGGGTTTTTTGAGTGATAGTAAAAAAATAAAAAATTGGTTTTTAAAGTATTTAAAATCAAAATCAATTAGTGAAGTTGATATTACAGGTAGTTTTAAAATATCAGATCAAAAAATAGATTATTTAGAAGAAATAAATAAAATTATACCTCAATTAGGTGCTGATTGTGAAACCATTATTTTGTTAATAGACGAACTTCCAGAAGTTTTGCACAATCTTTATAAAAGTAATAAGAAAGAACAGGCAATTTCAATTTTAAAAAATTTGAGAAGGTGGAGACAGGACACACGATTTAAAAAATTGCAATTTGTATTAGCGGGTTCGATAGGAATTCATTACGTAGTAAATACAATTGAAGGCAGGAATTCAGATTTGAATGACTTAAGGAAAGTATATTGTAATCCGTTAAATGGAAGGCAGCCAAATGAATATATTGATTGGGCAACAAGGGAAGCGACAGTGAAATATAATGATGAAATAAAAGAATATTTTCTTAATAAAATACAATATTTTGTACCCTACTTTATAAATATACTTTTAAGTGAGATTGATAAAACAGCGAAACGAAGCAACAATCCTGAAATATCAAATCGAAATGTTGACGATGCTTTTGAAATGGTTATTAAAAATAACGATCATTTTAAGGATTGGAAAAAAAGATTGTCAGATTATTTGACAAATGACAATTTTATGTTTGTAAATGAAATACTTATTCACATTGCTCACAAGGAGTATATTACAATACAAACAATTTATGACAAAGCCAATAAGCATAATAAAACTTCTGACTATATGGATTTTATTAGTGACTTAGAACAAGATGGTTATATTATAGAAAACGATAAAAAGTATATTTTTATATCTCCCTTTTTGAAAGAATTTTGGAAACGTAATAACCCAATTTACAATGGATAATCAAAGCAATAATAAAGGAAAATGGTTTATTGAGCAACTCAATTTGTATCAAGCTGCCAATAGTGATAATGAATCAATTAAGAAAAATTTTATAATTAGAGGAAACGAGTTTGAATTAATTATAAACTCTTTGAAAGATAAAAATGAAAAAGATCCATTGCAACACGAATTAATTTTAGGAAGACGTGGAAGCGGAAAATCTACTTTATTGAAAAGAATTCAAATTGAAATTGAAGAAACCCCTGAATTTAGCTCAAAATATATTGCAGTAAATTTAGCCGAAGAACAAGCAGGAATTTATCGATTGTTTGATTTGTGGGAAGAAGTTATTGAAGAACTAATTTCTAAATTAAATTTAGAAATAAAACTAAAAGATTATAAAGAATTTAAGTTAGAGCAAGAATTTACAAGATATTTATATCAAGTTATTCATGAAATCTGCTTAAAAGAGAAAAAACGGATTGTTCTTCTTTTAGATAATTTTGATAGAATTGTAGAGAATTTTACAGATGATGGGAATTTGCTGCGTGAAACATTAATTAATTTTAATGATATTGAAATTGTTGCTGGAAGTACTAGAATGGATGAGCATTTTTGGCAATACGACAAACCTTTTTATGAGTTCTTCAGAAGGCATCGTTTAGAAGCGTTAAGTTCTGATGAGATTAATATGTTAATTAACCATTGGAGTGAAACTTTACAAATTCCAGAATTGAAAGATTTTGTAAAAAGCAACCGTGGTAAAATTGAAAACATTAGAATTCTAACAGATGGATTACCAAGAACTTTGCAACTATTTATTCAGATGTTATTACAGAACCCACAATTGTATGGTTATGATTATTTACGAAAAGTGATGGATAATGTAACGCCATTATATCAAGAAAGATTGAATTACTTACCGCCACAACTTCGAAAAATAATTTCTGAAATGGCTTTTATTTGGGAAGCTTGCACTACCAAACAATTAGTTGAAAAATGCAGAATGGAAAGTAAATTAATTTCTGCTAATCTAAAAACGCTTATTGATAAAGGAATTGTAGATAAATTAGAAACTTCAAAAAGGAACCACCTTTATAGAATTTCAGAACGATTCTTTAATATGTGGTTGATAATTACACAAGGGAATCCAGAACAAAAACGAAAAGCCAAATGGTTGAGCATTTTTTTAGAGAATTGGTATGATGCGAATGATTTTAAAAAACTCACAGATGAGCATATTCATAACTTAAAAGACAATAAATTAGGTTTTAATCAAGCACTTGTTTTTTCAAAAGCATTGTGTCAATGCAAATATATTTCTACATTAGAACGTGATACAATAATTGAATTAACAGAGAATTTAAACGGTAAAAAGACTAATAAAAGTTTGTTAGAATTACCTAAAAAATACAGTATAATTGAACAAGAAGTTTTTCAATTAATAGATAAAAATAAATTTGAAAAAGCACTAAAATTAGTGGAGGAAATTGAAAATGAGAAAGACGGTGAAAAATATGTATTATTAACTGATATTTATTTTTATAAAAAGGATTATAAAAATTGTGAAAAATATCTTTTGTTAGCTATTAAGAATGGGCAAATAAATTCGTTATATAATTTAGGTTTTTTATATGAAAGTCTTAAAAAATATAAATTAGCAGAAAAATATTTTTTAAAAGCAATTAAAGTTGGTGATAAGAATTCATTAAATAATCTGGCATCAATGTATTCTGATATGAATGAAAATGAAAAATCAAAAAAATATTATCTTGAAGCAATAGATAAAGGAATTATTATGGCTCACAACAATATTGCAATTTTATATTTAAATCAAAATACTAAAAAGGTTGAATCACTACAAAATATTAAAAAATTCAATCAATTAAGTCCTGATAGTAAATCAATTTACCTTGAGATTTTAATTTCAGTTTGGAATGGAATTTTTGATGATATTGAGCTTAGAATTATTAGCATAATAAGTGGAAATTTAGAATCAAATGAGACTTTAGATTTAGATGCATTTTTGACGGGTTTGCTAATTCACCACCAAAAAATGTTAGTTTTAAAACTTTTCTTAAACGAGAAAATAGGTGAAGAATTACAAGATAAATATTCAGTATTATATTATGTAACTTTATTACTAAATAATTCAAAGGAAGAAAATTTAGAATTAAAGATTCCGCCAGAAATTCAATCTACAATAGATCAAGTTATTTTAGAAATAAATGAAAGACAAGAATTTTATGGTTATCAAACAAATACTAAAAACACCTAAAAAATGACAACTCATCTCGCATTGCTACGCGGCATTAATGTTTCCGGTCATAGTATGATAAAAATGGAGGCGCTAAAAACGACTTTGGAAGCTATTGGTTTTCAAAATGTGCAAACGTATATTCAATCAGGAAATGTTTTTGTGGATACCGAAGAAGAAAATGCTGCTGCTGTTGGTTTCAAAATTAAGCAGGAAATTTTCAAGGCTTTTGGTCATGAAGTGCCTGTCGTGGTTATTGGTCCTGCGGATTTAGAAGCGTGTTTCAAGAACAATCCTTTTTTGAAGGAAAAGGATATTGATACAAAAAAGTTATATGTTGCGTTTATTTCGACCACATTGCAAAGTACCAGTATGAACGATTTGAGAATTAGTCAGTTCAAACCGGATGAAGCCAGCATTGACGGCATCAGAATTTTTATTAAATACGCTGTTGGAGCCGGAAAAACCAGATTTGATCAAAAATACATCGAAAAAAAACTAAACGTTACCGCAACTATCCGAAACTGGAATACAGTAACGCAGTTGTTGAAAATGTATGAGGAGAGATAAAGAGTTATAAAAAACTATCGATAAATAACGCCAATTCAGTTTTGTAAAAAATACCCCCATGAAACATCTTATTATTCTTATTGCTTTCCTTACTTTTTTTAATTCCTGTTCAAAGGATGCTGTACCAATAGATAGTACAGGATATTACGGAAAATGGACTTTGGTAAAAATGTCAGGTTCAATGGCTAATTCGGAAACTACGGGTGCAGCAATGGAATGGCAAGAATTTTATTTGTTCAATACTAACGGAACATTTACAAAAACCAGAAATCGAAATGGGATTAAAACTACTATTTCCGGAACCTACACCACTGAAAATAATTCGGACGCAATTTATTTTGAATTAGTGTATCCCAATGACAGCGAACTTATAGGAAGCTGTTATGGAAATCTTAAAGAGGAACTTTATTTAACTGCCAACAATACTTTGTCAAGTACTTGGAAAAACTGCGATGGTCCTGGACTGGAATATAAAAAATAAAATATCGGTCACATAATAGGACGGAATACTAAAACCAAAAATAATCGTCTGACGAAAAAGTTGGATGGTAAATACAAAATTAATTATATTTACTCTTAATAATTAACTAGCAGCATTATGCTTAGTATTTTAATTCTAACCTGTAAATAGATGACTTTTAGACTTTCTTTCCTCCTTACCGTTCTTTTTATTTGTTCTTCAATAGCGCAAAACGGAAATCCAAATGATTACTTATCGGCTCAATTTCACATGGAGCGAAGAGCAGCTTTGCGTGCTAAAATGCCTCTGAATAGTGTGGCGGTATTTTTTGGGAATCCTGTTCGGAACCGCGCCAATGATGTGGATTATGTGTATCATCAAGATCCTGATTTTTATTATTTAACAGGATACAAAGAGCCGAATTGTGTATTGGTTGTTTTTTCGAATAATCAAACGGATAAAGAAGGAAAAAGCTATAACGAAATGCTTTACGTTCAAGAAAAAAATCCGAAAGCAGAGCAATGGACTGGTGTGCGTTTAGGAACCGAAGGTGCGAAAAAAGAGTTAGGTTTTGAAAATGCTTTGAATGGAGCAGCTTTTCTGAACTCCGGAATTGACTTTAGGAGTTTTAATAATGTACTCTTTAAAGAATTTGAAGGAGACAACAAAAATTCAAAACGTGATAAAGCCGACCTGTATAAATTAATTGAAGCTTTTAAAACTCAAATAGGGTATGATGTAAAAACTGAAAAACAGACCGATTCTAATTTGCAAAATGAAATTAATACTAAAAAAGGTATTACTTCAAAAAAAACAGTTATCGATACTAAATCGATTACAACATTTATGGCGAGTTTGCGTGAGAAAAAATCCAAAGAAGAAATGGTTTTACTTACCAAAGCAGTCCGGATTTCGGCAATGGGGCAACGTGAAATCATGAAAGCGATGCATCCTGGAATGTCTGAAACGGAGATACAAGGTGTACATGAGTTTGTATATAAAAAATATGGAAGTGAGTTTGAAGGCTATCCGTCCATCGTTGGAGCCGGAAATAATGGATGTGTTTTGCACTATATAGAAAACAGCAAAATGAAAGTGGAAAATGACTTGGTTTTGATGGATTTAGGCGCTGAATACCATGGCTATACTGCCGATGTAACTCGTACTATTCCTGCTAATGGGAAATTTTCCCCAGAGCAAAAGTTAATATATGATTTAGTTTATGATGCTCAAGAAGCAGGAATTGCCACTGCCAAAATAGGAAATAGCTTTAGTGCTAATGATGATTCAGCACGTAAAATAATCAGTGATGGTTTGATGAAATTAGGAATTACTAAAACTACGGATGATTCACGAAAATATTTCCCGCATGGTACTTCACACCACATCGGTTTAGACGTTCATGATCCGGGTTTATACAACAATTTTGAAGCAAATATGGTTGTTACAGTAGAACCTGGAATTTACATCCCAAATGGAAGCGATTGTGATAAAAAATGGTGGGGAATCGCTATACGAATCGAAGATGATATTTTGGTAACGGTTAATGGTCCAGTGAATTTATCTGGGGAAGCACCAAGAAAATCAAATGAAATTGAAGCACTTATGAAAGAAAAAAGTGTTTTTGATACTTTTAATTTACCAAAATTGGATTAGAACCATCTTGAGGATTATCTAAAAAAATATAACTCCGTTGTCTCATGACTTCGGAGTTTTTTATTGAATTATTTAGCTACTAAATCACAATACCAAAACCCAAAATCAAAGGTATCGGAAGCACTTGTGTCGCAAGCGGTATTTGAGGAATCGTCTTCTTTTGGTTTTTCGTATTTTCTATAAACGATTTCGCCAATTTCAAAATCTATGGGTTTAGAAAAAATGGGTCCGTCAAAAGTAAAGGTGTGAAATTCTCCGTTTTCCCCACAAACATCTACATTTTCGGGTAAATCGTTGATGAAATCCTGGTCGATAATTCTTCCAACAAAACTTTTGTCTAAAAAGCGTTCGTTTACACAAACCACAATCGTTTTAAATCCTAAAGAAATAAATTCCTGAATGAGTTCGTGAGTTGGGATATTCCAAAGCGGAAAGACACCTTCAAAACCAATTTCAGCTAATTTGTCTTCCCTATATTTACGTAAATCTTCCAGAAATATATCTCCAAAAATAGAATGCGTTACACCTTGATCTTTTAGTTTTGCCAATGTTTCCCGCATGACTTTTTCATAGACTTCCATCGTAGGCATTTCGGGAATTTGCATAATTTCAAGCGGTAATCCCAAATTTTGGGCTTGTTGTTCCAATAATTCTACCCGAACGCCATGCATAGAAATACGCTGATATTGTTGGTTTACTTTGGTGAGCAAACAGTCAACTTCAATTTCTGGATTTTGTAAGGTTTTATATAAGGCCAGCGCAGAATCTTTTCCGCTGCTCCAATTAAAAAGGGCTTTCTTTTTCAATGTAATTTTCTTGTGAATTTCTGGAGGTAAACTTACAAAATTAGTCGGATTAGTTATGGAAACCTTTGTAACTTTGGAAATCATGTAATAATTTTAAATGCCATTATTTAAAAATAAATATCATATAGAATCGAATAGATTAAAAAATCGGGATTATTCCAGTGAAGCTATCTATTTTATAACTTTGGTTACACAAAATAGAGAATATGTTTTTGGAACCATTGATGATGACAATATGGTATTAAACGATAATGGAAAAATCATAGAAAAAGAATTGCGTAAATCAATAGCAATTAGAGAACGCTGGTTTTTTCATAATTGGGTCATTATGCCCAATCATATTCATTTGTTGATTGAAATAAAAAAGGATAATTCCATCTCGTCTTTAGAGACGCACAATGTAGAGACGCACTGCAGTGCGTCTCTACAATTGGAATTGAAATCAGAATCAAAATCGTTCAAATTATCTCGAAAACCTAAATCCATTTCTTCGTTTGTTGCGATTTTTAAATCGGTTACAACCAAACAAATAAATTTATTGATGGATTATGGTACAGAACGTAGAGACTCACTGCAGTGCATCTCTACCGAAGAACCGGAACGATTAATCGTAAACACAATTTGGCAATCAAATTATCACGATCATATCGTCAGAAATTATAATTCATTCGATAAAATATATAATTACATAAAAAATAATCCAAAAAATTGGAATACAGATTCCATATATTCAAAAGAATGAAATACATTTTCCTCTTACTCACAGCCATAACATTTGCGCAACAAACCAAATCTGTTGATTTTAAATCGGTTCGTGGACAGATAACAATAAATCCTCAAGATAAATCGGTTAAAGGGGCGGTTAGTTATTGGTTTGATGTATTACTACCCGTAGATACCATTAAAATCGATGCTCAAAATATGAATTTTACCGATGTAGAATTGAATCAGAAAGAAATCCAATTTACTACTGATGGAAAACAAATTGTATTGATTTCGTCCTTCAAAAAAGGGACCAATAACATTAGTTTTAATTATGTTGCTAAACCTAAGCAAGCGATGTATTTTGTTGGTTCTGAAGCGAATGATAATGTACAAATCTGGACACAGGGACAAGGAAAAAACACCAGCAATTGGCTTCCAAGCTTTGATGATGTAAAAGAGAAAGTAATCTTTAGTCTAGAAGTAGTTGTTGATTCAAAATACCAAGTAATTTCGAACGGAATTTTAAAAAGCAAGGTAAATAACGATTCGATGACGTTTTGGAGATTCAACATGCAAAAACCAATGAGTTCGTATTTACTAATGCTTGCCATTGGGAAATTTGAAAAACAAACACAGCAATCAAACTCGGGAATTCCATTAGAAATGTACTATGAACCTAAAGACAAATCTAAGTTTGAACCCACGTATCGCTATTCAAAAAGAATGTTTGATTTTTTAGAAAAAGAAATAGGAGTGAAGTATCCTTGGGGAATTTATAAACAAGCTCCCGTCCGAGAATTTTTATACGCAGGAATGGAAAACACATCGGCAACGCTTTTCAATACGCGTTATGTGGTGGATAATAAAGGTTTTGAGGACCGAAGCTATACCAATGTCAACGCGCATGAATTGGCGCATCAGTGGTTTGGAAATCTCGTCACTGCCGAAAGCAGCAAGCATCATTGGCTCCAGGAAGGATTTGCGACTTATTATGCATTGCTGGCTGAGAGGGAAATTTATGGCGAAGATTATTTTTATTCCAAATTATATGAATCGGCGCAACAATTGAAATTTGCTTCCAGAACAGATACGATTCCAGTTTTGAATGCCAAAGCGAGTTCGTTGACTTTCTATCAAAAAGGCGCTTGGGCATTGTTTGTTTTACACGAAGCAATAGGTGACAAGGCATTTAAAAAAGCGGTAAAGTCTTATTTGAAAAAACATTCGTTTCAAACCGTAAATACGCAAGATTTCTTTAATGAAATCAAGAAAGTATCTGATTATGATTTAAATAATTTTAGTGAAGTATGGCTTGAGACAGCTATTTTTAATACACAACATGCTAACACTTTATTAAATAAAAATAAATCGATTCAAGTACTGTTTGAAGTAGAAAAATTAAAAAATAAACCGTTATCTGAGAAAGAATATTTTTTCACGAAAACGCTACAGTCTGATGTTTGTTTTTCAGTGAAAGAAGCAATTGTCAATCAATTAAAAGAAGAAGATTTTCAAGATAAATCAGCGCTTTTAAGCTTGGCTTTGGCTACTAAAAATGTACAAGTTCGCCAAATAGTTGCGGCAACAGTAAATGAAATACCGGAAAGTTTCAGAATGGAATATGAAACTTTAGTAGATGATAAATCGTATCAGACACAAGAAACAGCGTTATATAATTTGTGGAATAATTTTTCTGAACAACGCTCTGAATATTTGGATAAATCAAAAGATTGGCAAGGTTTCAATGATTATAATTTAAGAACACTCTGGTTATCTCTGGCGTTATCTACCTCTGGTTATGCTGTGGATAAAGAAGCATTGGTAAAGGAATTAATAAATTATTCTTCAACTAATTATGAGGCGAATACAATACAAAATTCCTTAGAGAAATTATTGGCTTTTAATATAATTAACGATATTGTTTTGAAAAATTTGGTCAGCGCAACCACGCATCACATGTGGCAATTTTCGAAATTTGGAAGAGACAATATCAGAAAACTGCTGAAAAATAAGGAAATGAGAGTTTCCTTCGAAAGGATTCTACCAAATTTAAATGAAACGGAGCAATTTCAACTGAATCGGTTGTTGCAAGAGTAGCAATTAAAAATGGAATTTTGTGCTCTTTTTTTTTGAAAAGAACTGATATGACTTATAAGGTTAAATTTATTAACATATAAGCCATGTAAGTTCATTATAGGAAATACAATAAATTTTCTACCACAATTGTCCCACTTCGTTTTTGATATAAGCCAAAGCAGCATTACTTGGAGATTGTTTTTCCATTAAATCATTCAAAAGCACTTCACGTAATTTATCAGCGCTATCTACACGGTCGTTCATATTTGCTTTACGAATCATTTGAATGGTAGCATTTTTGGCTGTCACAATAATCGTCCAGCATTCCTCTGACATGTATATTTGTTGCGTCAAATTATGTTCAAATTCCTGTTCGATTTGTGCGATTATTAAGTTTTCATAATCATTTTTATCCTGTGAAAGAGGCGCTATTCGAATCAATAATTTTGTTGGATTGATACGTTCCATATACAATGTCATACGCTCAAATGCTTGCAAGCGTAAGGGCAAAGCGTTTTTTTGAGCCTCTTTGTTTAACAAATAACGGCGTCTTCCTTCTTCGTTTTTGGTATGGAGATCAAAAAAATAATAGGCAACAAGTCCTGTGACAACTGCTGGTAAAGTATAACTTAGTAATTCTATGATTGGTAATGATTCCATTTTTCTTTTAAGATTTATTAAAAGCAAAAATATACTTTTTTGACTACAAATCAACTTCATTTTATTAGCAATAAATCAATTCGAATAGTATTTTTACCATTTGTACCTGAATATTTAATATCTATTATTAGAATGGAAACATACGTATTGGTTTTACTTTGTTTAGCTGCTTTTGCTGCGGGATTTATTGATGCTATTGTAGGCGGCGGCGGACTGATACAAACGCCTATGGGCTTGATATTATTGCCTAATTTACCCGTTTCAACAGTAATTGGAACCTTGAAAGTTCCTGCTTTTAGTGGTACTTCTTTTGCTGCCTATCAATATCTTAAAAAGGTTGATATGAACTGGAAGTTGCTGGGAATCATGATGCTTTTGGCTTTTCCTTCTGCATTTTTAGGTTCTACATTATTGACGTATGTGAGTAATGATTTCATGAAACCATTATTACTAGTTGTTCTTTCGTTTTTAGTAGTTTATACCTATGCAAAGAAAAATTTTGGGCAACATATTGAAAAGACTCATTCTCCCAGAACACAAATCCTGAATGCGATTGCAATCAGTTTTGTAGTGGGCTTGTACGATGGATTTATTGGTCCAGGAACTGGTAGCTTTCTAGTCGTAGCGTTTATCGCAATCATGGGATTTGATTTTCTGCACGCTTCCGCAAATGCTAAAATGGTGAACCTGTCGACTAATTTTGGATCTATTTGCCTTTTTATTTTAAAAGGTAAAATTATTTGGGCAATAGCGATCCCAATGGCGGCCAGTAATGCTTTTGGAGGATGGATTGGCGCAAAATTAGCCATCAATAAAGGAAATAGTTTCATTCGGATTTTCTTTTTAGTGGTTGTAATCGGTACGTTAATTCGTTTTGCCTATGATGTGTTTTTCAAATAATAAATACAGAATGTCTTATTAAAATTAATAGCAAAATGAATTAGCCAATTGTTGCTTTTTGGTACTCAAAACCTCATTCAAAATCGCTATTTTTGCATAATATAATTTAAAAATTTCCATGCATAAATATATCGATCAACTTAACGAAGCGCAGCGCGAACCGGTTCTACAAAAAGACGGTCCTATGATCATTATTGCAGGAGCAGGTTCCGGTAAAACGCGGGTGTTGACAATTAGAATTGCTTATTTGATGAATCAGGGAGTGGATGCATTTAGCATTCTGTCTTTGACTTTTACCAACAAAGCAGCGCGAGAAATGAAAAAACGTATCTCTGATATTGTTGGAGCCGGTGAGGCCAAAAACCTTTGGATGGGAACTTTTCACTCGGTTTTTGCCCGAATTCTTCGTTCAGAAGCGGAACATTTAGGTTATCCTTCGAATTTTACCATATATGATTCCCAAGATTCACTTCGTGCCATTTCTGGGATTATCAAAGAAATGCAGTTGGACAGAGATGTATACAAACCAAAACAGGTTTTAAGCAGGATTTCCAATTTCAAAAATAGTTTAATTACGGTAAAAGCGTATTTCAATGATCCCGATTTGCAAGAAGCCGATGCGATGTCTAAAAAACCTCGAATGGGTGAAATTTATCAAAACTATGTAGACCGATGTTTCAAAGCGGGAGCAATGGATTTTGATGACTTGCTTTTAAAAACCAATGAGTTGCTGACTCGTTTTCCAGAAGTTTTGGCTAAGTACCAAAACCGATTCAGATATATATTGGTAGATGAGTACCAAGATACGAACCACTCTCAGTACTTGATTGTTAGAGCATTGTCTGATAAATTTCAAAATATTTGTGTGGTAGGTGATGATGCACAAAGTATTTATGCATTTCGTGGAGCAAACATCAACAACATCCTGAATTTCCAGAAGGATTATGAAGGGGTAAAAACCTTTCGATTGGAACAGAATTATCGTTCGACAAAAAATATTGTGGAAGCGGCGAATACCATCATCGATAAAAATAAAGTAAAACTGGATAAAATAGTTTGGACCGCCAATGATTTTGGTCCAAAAATAAAAGTGCACCGCAGTTTAACGGACAACGAAGAAGGCCGATTTGTTGCGAGTACGATTTGGGAGCAAAAAATGCAAAACCAGTTGCCTAATGGCGCTTTTGCTATTTTGTACCGTACCAATGCACAATCTCGAGCTATGGAAGATGCCTTGCGAAAAAGAGATATTCCGTACCGAATTTATGGAGGACTTTCTTTTTATCAAAGGAAAGAAGTTAAGGATGTTTTGTGTTATTTACGATTAGTTATCAATCCAAAAGATGAGGAAGCATTAGTGCGCGTAATCAATTATCCAGCTCGTGGAATTGGGAATACTACAATCGAGAAATTAACCATTGCCGCCAATCATTACAAGCGTTCGATATTTGAAGTAATGCAGAATATAGAAAAAATTGACTTAAAATTAAACTCAGGAACGAAACAAAAACTACTTGATTTTGTGACGATGATTCAGAGTTTTCAAGCTATAAATGAAAATCAGGATGCTTTTTATCTTGCGGATCACGTTGCCAAAAAAACGGGATTGGTACAAGAATTAAAGAAAGATGCGACTCCTGAGGGAATGGCTAAAATCCAAAACATTGAAGAATTATTAAACGGTATCAAGGATTTCACTGAAGGACAAAAAGAAGTTGATGGCGCTAGAGGTGCATTAGCGGAGTTTATGGAAGATGTGGCTTTGGCAACTGATTTAGATAAAGATACAAGTGACGAAGATCGTGTAGCGTTAATGACGATTCACTTGGCGAAAGGATTGGAATTTCCTCATGTTTTCGTGGTAGGAATGGAAGAAGATTTGTTTCCGAGTGCGATGAGTATGAGTACCAGAAGTGAATTGGAAGAGGAACGTCGTTTATTTTATGTGGCTTTGACAAGAGCGGAGCATCAAGCGTATTTGACCTATGCGCAATCGCGTTACCGTTGGGGAAAATTGACTGATAGTGAACCTTCCCGTTTTATTGAGGAAATCGACAGTCAATATCTGGAATATATGACACCGCCTGAAAATAATTACCGTTATAAACCGATGATTGACAGTGATATTTTTGGTGATGTGGACAAATCCAAATTGCGTTTGGCAAAACCAATAGGAGGGACACCGCCAAAATCAATTGTTACTAATGAAACTAATTCGGATATTAATGTTCGTAAATTGAAACCGGTTTCCAGTAATGCAGCCTCTTCTGGAAGTGCGAATTTATTTGACAACAAACTGGTTGCAGGAAATATTGTTATGCACGAACGATTTGGAAAAGGTGAAGTTGTTAATATGGAAGGCGTTGGTGCGGATAAAAAAGCAGAAATCAAGTTTGAAGTTGGCGGAATCAAGAAATTATTATTGCGATTTGCAAAACTGGATATTATAGGATAGTATCCAGTCGTCAGTTTTTCAGTGTTCAGTGACAGTTGAAGTAAATCTAAAACTAGATGTCTAAACTTTTAAATCAGGAAATCAAAAATAGTTAATCAAAAATCTTCAATCTCATGGCTCAATTTATAAAAATATACGAAGATAAACCAAACGAAGCGGCGATTGCCAAAGTAGTTAAGGTTCTTAAAGATGGCGGATTAGTGATTTACCCAACCGATACTGTTTACGGATTAGGTTGCGATATTACGAATACCAAAGCTTTGGAACGAATAGCAAAAATCAAAGGAATTAAGCTGGAAAAAGCAAATTTCTCCTTCATTTGCCATGATTTAAGTAATTTATCAGATTACGTAAGGCAAATTGATACGGCAACTTTCAAAATATTAAAAAGGGCTTTACCTGGTCCGTACACTTTTATTTTACCGGGTAATAATAACTTACCTAAGGAGTTTAAAAAGAAAACAACAGTCGGAATTAGGGTTCCCGATAATTCAATAGCTTTAGAAATTGTTAAGCAACTGGGAAATCCCATCATTTCTACTTCGATTCGTGACGATGATGATGTGATAGAATACACTACAGATCCGGAACTCATTTTCGAAAAATGGCAAAACTTAGTTGATATTGTAATTGATGGTGGTTATGGAGATAATGTAGGTTCTACGATTATCGATTTGTCAGGAGATGAGCCTATAGTTGTCAGAGAAGGAAAAGGGAGTTTAGATATTCTTTAGATTATATTCAGTAAAAATCATATAAAAAAAACGTCTTGATTTCTCAAGACGTTTTTTGTTTCAACAATGTAAACTGCTATCTAATTACTTTTGTTGTTTTTTCATTTCTTTTTCAATCATTTCATAGAATTGATCAATTTTAGGCAATACAACAATACGAGTTCTTCTGTTACGCGATCTGTTTTCTGCAGAATCGTTAGCTACTAAAGGAATGTATGAACTTCTTCCTGCAGCAATTAATTGTTCTGGTTTAACACCTAGTTGATTCGTTAACACACGAATGATTGAAGTAGAACGTTTTACACTTAAATCCCAGTTGTCCAATAAAATTCCTGAACCATTATAAGGAACATTATCAGTATGTCCTTCAACCATACATTCAAAATCAGGTTTGTCATTTATCACTTTAGCTACTTTAGCCAAAACACCTTTTGCTCTGTCAGTTACATCATAACTTCCAGTTTTAAACAATAGTTTGTCTGCAATAGATATAAATACCACTCCTTTTTCAACATTTATTTCGATATCTGGGTCAGAAATTCCAACAGCACTTTTTAAACTAGTAACAACAGCAAGAGTTACACTGTCTTTTTTAGTTAATGCGTCTTGCATTCTGCTTATTTTCAAATCTTTCTCTTTGATAGATTCTAAAGCTTTTTCAATGTTTTCAGCTCCTTTCGTAGACAAGATCGTCATGTCTTTAGAAGTACTTATCAAACCGGTATTTTGCTCTTTCAAACCAGCTACAGTAGCAGTAAGTCCGGCTTTTTCTTCTAGGCAAGAATTTAATTTTACGGTACAAGTATTCAATAAATCTTGAGTTTCTTTGTTTCTGGCTTCTAAATCAGTGTATTTCTTTTTTGAAACACAAGAAGTTAAAAGTGCTAATACGGATAAGGCTATTACTATTCTTTTCATAAAATGTTAATTTAATTAGACGTGAATTACAAATTTAGTTTTTAATATTTATTCCTATGCCAAATATATCACTAAATATTTTGACTTTTTTGATGAAGTATAAATAAACGATGCTTTTTTCATTATAGTATTTTTCCGATTGAAATTTGTCCCTTTTTTGGTAATGAACGTAATAAAGAGTGTAAAAAGAACCGTGTGCCTTTAATATTGCCATAAAATGCATGAATTTTCCTTGAAGAATAAATTGTAATCCAGCAATTGCATCCAACACCATTCGGCAAAATAAAATCCAATACAATCTATCTTCTGGTAAATTTTTGGTCAGCATTAACAATGAATTTCTAAAGTTCAAATACGTTTTTTTGGGATTCCCCTGTTGTAAAGTAGCTCCACCAACATGAAAAACCACTGATTCCGAAATGTATTTTATTGTATATCCCTTGTTGAAAGCGCGCCAACATAAATCAATTTCTTCCTGATGCGCAAAAAAGTCAGCATCAAAACCTTTCAATTCGTTATAAACAGAACTTCGTATGAAAAAACAAGCCCCCGAAGCCCAAAATATCTCCCTATTATCATTGTATTGTCCGCTATCTTTTTCCAAAGTATCAAAAATGCGGCCTCTACAAAACGGGTAACCATATTTATCAATAAATCCACCTGCAGCCCCAGCATATTCAAAGTATTCTTTACGTTTAAAATCTAATATTTTAGGCTGGATAATAGCCGTATGAGATTCGATTTCGAAAGTTTTAATGATGGGTTGCAACCAATTTTCGGTAACTTCAATATCTGAGTTTACCAAAGCATAAATTTCGGCATTGATATGTTTTAATGCTTCGTTATATCCGCCGGCAAAACCTAAATTAGAATCATTTTTCACTATTTTAACCGAAGAAAAATTAGCCATTACAAACGAAATGGAATCATCTGTTGAAGCATTATCGGCTAGGTGAACAGTGGCTTCAGGCGAGTATTTTATTACCGACGGTAAAAATTGTTCCAATAATTGTACTCCGTTCCAATTGAGTATGACAACAGCTATTTTCATTCAGAAGGTTCCGTTTTTAGATTAATTAATGTGTAATCTGGCAATTCTTTTAGAAACTGATATTTTTCATTCTCAAAATCCATTTGGCAAAAGTAATGATTCAAACCATTGGAGACCATCAAAAATTGCGACTTCATTGTCATATTATAGCGGGCAATTTGGTCAAAAGTAGCTTGGGCTATTTTTATCGTTGGGGCTTTGCATTCGATTAAAACAAAAATAGAACCATCAGAATTAAAAACCACAACATCATATCGTTTTCGTAATCCGTTGACTATTAAAACTTTTTCTACATTTATTAATGATTTAGGATATTTTTTTTCTTCCAATAAAAATTGGACAACATGCTGACGCACCCATTCTTCGGGTGTGAGAATGATAAATTTTTTCCTGATTTCATCAAAAATGGAGACTTTATTTTCGCTATTTTTGAAACGGAAAGTATAGGAGGGAAAATTTAATTGCTGCATTAAGCAAAAATAGTTATTTAGTTTAAAGTTTAAGGTTTAAAGTTTCATACGATTCAACAAACTTTAAACTTTAGACTTTAAACAAAAAAGAAAATGGACGAAGTATTAAAAATTGTAAATGATATAAAAAGCTGCAACATCAAACCAATCTATTTTTTGATGGGTGAAGAGCCGTACTATATTGACAAATTATCCGATTACATTGAAAAAAATGTCCTTACCGAAGAGGAAAAAGGTTTCAATCAAACGGTTTTATATGGCCGCGATGTTTCTATAGAAGACATTATATCAACAGCCAAGCGTTATCCTATGATGGCAGATCGTCAGGTGGTAATTGTAAAAGAAGCACAGGATTTAATCCGGACGATTGATAAACTGGAAAGTTATGCTGAAAATCCAATGCCTTCAACGGTTTTAGTTTTTTGTTACAAATACAAAACGTTGGATAAACGAAAAAAAATAACCAAACTGTTAGCTAAAAATGGTGTTGTTTTCGAAAGTAAAAAACTGTACGAAAACCAAGTTGGGGATTGGATTAAACGTGTTTTAGCTGGTAAAAAATATGCAATAGAGCCTAAAGCCACGGCAATGCTGGTAGAATTTTTGGGAACGGATTTGAGTAAAATAAACAATGAACTCGAAAAATTACAGATTATTCTGCCTGCCGGAAGTACAATAACTCCTAAGCATATTGAGGAAAATATAGGTTTTAGTAAAGATTTTAATGTCTTTGAATTGCGAAAAGCATTGGGAGAGCGCAACCAATTGAAAGCCTATACAATAGCCGAAAATTTCGCCCAAAATCCAAAAGATAACCCAATGGTCGTGACTACGAGTTTGGTATTTGGTTTCTTTATCCAGTTGTTGAAATACCATGGTTTGAAAGATAGAAATCCTAAAAATGTGGCAGCAGTTTTAGGTGTAAATCCTTTTTTCCTCAAAGAATATGATGTGGCATTGAAGAATTATCCAATGAAAAAAGTGAGCCAGATTGTGGGAGCTTTAAGAGATATTGACGTCAAAAGTAAAGGTGTTGGTGCTAATGCCTTATCTCAATCGGATCTATTAAGAGAAATGCTTTATAAAATATTTAATTAAAGGGTAAAAAATCCCGATATTTGCAGTCCCGTTCCGAGGCTTCGGAATCGAGGATTAAAAAATAAAATACCACAATTATGGGAATGAATAAAAACACTATTTTAGGATGGGCAACTTTAATAATGATTCTGATGGGATTACTCTTAATAGGATTAGGAGCTTTCCGATACAGTGATGTTTCAGGATGGGGATTTGCCGCCGTAGGTGTTGGATTTTTAGCTAATGCTTGGGTATTTAGTTCTCTTAAGGGAAGACTTTAAAAGTTATTGTAAATATTGAATTTTATAATAGCAGGATTCAAGTTATAAATGCAACTTTTTGATTAAACATATAATTAGGTGTTTCAAAATTAAATCTTTTTCTTGGTCTATTGTTTAATTTCTCTTGTATTTCTATAATTTTC
>NZ_JBHZPZ010000020.1:0-70075 GCF_042787345.1 Flavobacterium xylosi
GGAGCAAATAAAGAACATTTATTCCATTCGAGAGAGAGGACTTTAAAGTCCTTTCTTTTGAAAAAATATCTTTATCTTTTCCCTAAAGTTGCATTAATTAGTTGAATCTAGTAAACATAAATTTTAACAAATTGTAAAAGGGTGATATTCATCCTTTTTCTTTTTTTAAGTCAAAAAAAAATGAAATGGATTGCTAGGTTTTCCTTTTTTAACTTATTTAGTCTTATTTTTGTTCGGATAAAGGCATTAATCTTTAAAAAAATAAATTTTGGGTACTACTGAAAATTCTGAATCATCATCGGTAAAAGCAAATTTTTTTTCTAGAGCGAATTTAAAATTTAACATTCATAACTTAAGTTATCTTCCTAGGTGGGTAATCGTTATGATGGATTTCTCCGTTTTACTCATCTCCTTTTTCTTTACTATTCTGATTTTTAGAGGCACTGGATTGGATTATATTATTACTCCTTATACCGTCCGATTTATCGTAGCTTTTTTTGGAATAAATATTTTCTTTTTCTGGTTGTTTAGAACCTATTCCGGAATTATCAGACACTCGTCCTATATTGATGCGATTAAGCTTTTGTTTTCACAAATGGCTGTTCTGGTGATTTTTCTTTTTTTTAACTTTTCATACGAATTGTTCTATGGTGAAAAAGCCTTTTTAAACACTGCATTTTTTATTAATATAGTGCTTTCTTTTTGTGGTCTGTTTTTGTATCGTGTGATAATTAAACAAACTTTCGAACGGTATTTTTCAGAAATTGGAAAAGAGAAATTAATACGGACTATCATTTATGGTACGGATGCCAATGCCATATCCGTAGCCAATGCCTTAAAATTTGAAACGCCTTCCCGTTTTAAAATCGTTGGATTTGTGGATAAAAACAGCCAAAATGCAACCAAAAGAATGTTGGATCTGCCTATTTTAATTAAAAAGAAAAAATTACCGCCTCTTATGCGCTCCGTAAATGCTCAGGCAGTAATTATTGCAGATAAAAGCATGTCTAAGGAAGAACAGTTGACCATTGTAGATCAGTGTTTAGAATTCAATTATAGTGTGTTTACAGTGCCTCTTATTTCCGATTGGCAAAATCAAAAAGAGATTTCCCAAAAAGTAAAGAGCATCCAAATTGAAGATTTACTGGAGAGAAAACCTATTGTATTAGACAATAAATCGATATCTAAGCAGTTGAAGGATAAAACTGTCCTGATTACCGGTGCTGCAGGGTCTATTGGAAGCGAAATTGTACGTCAGGTATTAAGTTTCAACCCTAAAACAATAATTATTTTGGATCAGGCTGAAACTCCCTTGCACCATATGTGTTTAGAAATGCAAAACACAGGTTCTAATTCAAAAATATATGCTGTAATTGCTGATGTAAGAAATAAAAGCGCCATGAATATGGTTTTTAAAACTCATCTTCCCCAAGTGGTTTATCATGCAGCTGCCTATAAACACGTGCCATTGATGGAAGAGAATCCCTCACAAGCTATACTTACCAATATAGAGGGAACTAAGAATCTGGCCGATTTGTCCTGTTTGTATAAGGTCAAGAAATTCGTAATGGTCTCTACTGATAAAGCAGTAAACCCCAGTAATGTAATGGGTGCCAGTAAAAGAATAGCCGAAAAGTATGTGCAATCATTGCAATTAAAAAGTCAAAACGAAGGAGAGAACATTGTTACGAAATTCATCACCACCCGTTTTGGAAATGTTTTAGGTTCTAATGGATCTGTAGTGCCTTTGTTTACCAAGCAAATCGCTGCAGGCGGACCGGTTACCATTACGCATCCTGATATTATTAGGTATTTTATGACGATACCCGAAGCCTGTCAGTTGGTTTTGGAGGCAGGGGCGATGGGTAATGGAGGGGAGATTTATATTTTTGACATGGGAAAACCGGTTAAGATTATTGATTTGGCCAAAAAGATGATCAAGCTGGCCGGATTTATCCCGGATAAAGATATTAAGATACAAATAGTTGGTTTAAGGCCAGGGGAGAAATTATATGAAGAATTGCTCAATGATACTTCAAAAACATTAGCCACCCATCACGAAAAAATTATGATTGCACAGGAAATTCAAGATGAATTTGAGACCCTGCATGCCGATATTGACGAACTGATAGAAAAAGCGAACTTCTTTGGTAATGACGATATCGTAATGCAAATGAAAAAAATTGTACCTGAATTTATAAGTATGAATTCCACTTTTCAACTATTGGATAAGTAATAAAAAAAAGGATTGAATAAAAAAAGTCTGCAAAGAATTTGTTCTCTGCGGACTTTTTTTTTTTAAATGGAACGCATCCCTGGAACGTCACTTCGAGTGTTTTTGACTTGAATGTATTATTTGAAAATACGAATTTGTTCCGTCAAAATGTAACGAGAAGTATTGGTAGCAAAATGGTTCTCGATACATTTTTTAAAGCTAAATCTGTCGCTTATTTAGGAATAGTATCTCAGCTTTTAAAGTCGAACTGACTAATACGAGGTCTGAAAGATTTGAAAAAAAAAAAATTATTATAACTTGAAGAACTGATTGTTAGCTATTGCTTCTTTTAACGGTACCAAGTCTTTTATTTTTACTTTTTGTTCAAAAGAAGCAATGTGATTGTCATGATGTACATCAGAACCTACATAGGTGTACATTCCTTTTTTTAGTAATTGCTCGGCTATATTTGTGATTTCAGCGCCATAATAACCAACTACCGACAATAAATTCAATTGAAATAGACAACCTGCTCTTTTTAGTTTTTCATATTCACTGAAATTATTATGATAAAAGAGATAACGCTCCGGATGGGCTAACACAGGAATATAGCCAGCCACCTGTAGATCAAAAAGGATAGAATACAATTGGATAGGCGCGTTGATATAGGACATTTCGACTAATACGTAATTGTCTTTCAGTGTTAATAATTCGTGTGATTGGAAAAGTTGCACAAACTGATCGTCCATTAAGTACTCGGCAGCAGCGTTGAAGGGAATAGTGATTTTATTTTTTTCTAATTCAAGAACAATTGTTTCTTTCTTGGACAGGATTTGATCGTGCGTGTTGTCCCAAACATATTGAATAATATGAGGCGTAGTAATAAACTGGCAAACCCCAAAACCCTGAAGAGCTTGTGTAAGTCGTAAAGTGTCTTCAAAAGTTCTTGCTCCGTCATCAATACCCGGCAAAAGATGGGAATGAATATCGATATGACTATCAGGAATTAGATCTTTAAGGACGGGTTTTGATTTGAATAGTGTAAACATGAGGCAAAGGTAGAGAAAAGTAATTAGTATTCAGTGATTAGCAGGGGGACGGCATAGAAACTGTCTGGAAATATCTAGTGTGAAATCGTATTACAGCAAAAATTTAAAAACCCCAAAACTAGATGAGTTTTGGGGTTTACTTTTTAATGAATGTCCTTTTTCATCAATATGTTATATTGATTACAGTACAAAAGAAACCAACTGAATTATAAACTTTTAGCAGTTTTTGTTTTTTCTGTTTTTACTTCTTCATTATTTTTTAAATATTTTTCCAAAAACTGGTCTTGTTCCCAAAGTAAATGCAAAATATTTTCTTTTGCCACATAACTATGCGCTTCTTTTGGTAAAATTACCATTCTGGCTGGAGCTCCCAATCCTTTCAAAGCTTGAAAATAACGTTCGGTTTGCAAGGTGAACGTTCCCGGATTATTATCGGCTTCACCGTGTACTAAAAGCATTGGCGTTTTCATTTTATCCGCATTCATGAATGGCGACATTGTGTTATACACTTCAGGAGTTTCCCAGTAGTTACGTTGTTCTGTCTGAAAACCAAAAGGAGTCAAGGTTCTGTTATAGGCACCGCTTCTGGCAATTCCACAGGCAAAAAGATTAGAGTGTGTCAATAAATTTGCCGTCATAAAAGCGCCATACGAGTGACCACCAACAGCTACTTTTTTTCTGTTGATGTACCCCAAAGCATCTACAGCATTAATCGCTGCTTCTGCATTGTCTACTAATTGCGTCATGAAATTATCATTTGGTTCTGTTGTTCCTTCCCCAATAATTGGAAAAGCAGCGTCATCCAGTACGACATATCCTTTGGTTACCCAATACACGAAGGAACCATAATTAGGAAACGTGAATTCATTTTGGTTTTGTGTGCTTTGTCCTGCTGAATTTTTGTCTTTGTATTCTGCCGGATACGCCCAAATCAACAATGGCATTTTCTCTTTTTTAGCTTTGTCATAACCCAAGGGTAAATACAAAGTTCCTGATAATTCCAGGCCATCTTTACGTTTGTACTTAATCACTTCTTTGCTGACATTTTTGATGCTTTCAAAAGGATTTTTGAATGCGGTAATCGGAGTCAGTTCGTTCTTTTGTTTTATGTTTCTAAGATAATAATTCGGATATTCGTTTTTAGATTGGATTTGTACCAAAACCGTTCCTTTTTTGAAATCTTCAATTTCCAACACATCCTCTTTCTTATCGGTATACGCCGAAGTGTAAAGTCGTTTTGATTGTAAAGTTTCCAAATTATACTCCGCTATAAAAGGGAATTGTCCGTTTTTAGTGTATCCGTTTCCAATAAGGAATGCATTGTCATTTTCTATCGCCAGAACATATCTATTGTATTGGTTTTTTCTGGTTTCAAAGTTCCCGGGATCGGAATAAACATCCTGAGAGTTTCTGTCGAAAATTACTTTAGGAGCCTGACTTGGATTCGATGGATTGATTAAATATGTTTTGGTATTACGCGTATCGTACCATTCATCTGAAACAATAGCGATATTGTCATTTCCCCAAATCATTCGCTCGAAGCGCTGCGGCGTTTTTACCAATGAAGTCGGTGCTGCGTCAAAAGGCGCGTTCCAAAGAAAAACTTCGTCTCTGAATTCCACTTTGTTAGCAGGATCTCCACCGTCTAGAGCTTCAGTATAAACTAAGGTGGCAGGTTTGTCTGTTCTCCAGCTCATGTTTCTTTTTCCTTTTCTAACGGCCATGAAACCCTTTGGAATGATTTCAGTTAAAGGGACTTCGTTTACTGTTTTTACTTCGGTACCAGCTTTGTCGTAAATAACCGATTTTAAAGGGAAACGACTCAACGGAACAATGTATGAAAACGGTTTTTGAATAGTGTTCAGCATTAAAAAATTGCCGTCAGGAGAGAAACTTTCTCCGGCATACATGTCGGCTTTTTTGAATAAAGTGATGTTTCCGCTGAGGTTCACCTTGTACAATTCAGAGGTCATGATGTTTTCAAAATTGATTTCGTCATTTTTGTTTTTCAACATGTCTGGATAGGTTCTGTTTTGAGATTTGGCACCGTCAGCATTAGATATAATCGGACCGGCTGGCAAATCTTTTTTGGCATCCAAAAGTTCGGCTCTGTTTTTTGGCAGCATTTTTACCAAAATAGTCTCGTTGTCATTGAACCAACTGAACGGATTGCCTAGATTAGCGTTTACGTTAGCCTCTGTTAGTTTAGTGGCTTTCGCCGAATCAACATCCAGTACCCAAAGTTGTACTCCCGTATTTGTAGAATGAGAGAATGAAATTTTCTTGTCATTTGGTGACCAAGATATATTGCTGATACGAGGGTTTTCAGGCAATCCCGAAACTTGTACTTCGTCTGTTCCTTTTATTTTTCGTAATTTGATGTTCGTGATATAGGTAACGGTGCTTGAAATATTCGTCACCGGATTGATACGCAAACCACCTAATCGCAATTCTTCCTGGTTTAAATCATCTAAAGTTTTATAAGTATTTCTATAGCTTAAGAGCATGTATTCTTTTTTGGTATCCATGGATACCGAAGGAGCTCTTTCATAATCTGCTAAATCTAAAATGGATTTAGATGGTTTTTGGTAGCTCAAATTTTCTTGTGCCAATGCGGTTAAGCCAAGACCAAGAAACAATAATAAGGTAACTTGTAATTTCATAAGTTGAAATGTTATCGATTAATAGAAATGTTATTGTTCTGATTTGTCTGAAATAATTGAATATTGTTACATACAAAAACGAATATTTGTTGGAATTGAAACTTGCTAGCCCCGATGGTAGCGGCATCCTTTTATTATCGTTTTTTAACGAGAATGAAAGATATAGCGTACAGCGGGAAATAGCTTCTGAAAAATATAATTGCATATTCCTAAAAAAGTAGTAATTTGTGGCCTGATGTTTTAAAGAATATTTAAATTTGCATCCTTGATTATAATAAAATAACAAAATATGTACCATTCAAAAATAGCAGGATTAGGATTTTATGTTCCTTCAAATGTGGTCACTAACGATGATTTGTCGAAAATAATTGACACCAACGATGAATGGATTCAGGAAAGAACAGGAATTCAAGAGAGAAGACACATAATAAGAGGTGAGGACACGACCACATCGATGGGAGTGAAAGCGGCAGAAATTGCCATTGAGCGCTCCGGAGTTGCCAAAGAAGATATTGATTTTGTAGTTTTTGCGACCTTAAGTCCGGATTATTATTTTCCTGGACCAGGAGTTTTAGTGCAACGTGATTTAGGTTTAAGAACCGTTGGCGCATTAGATGTCAGAAATCAATGTTCGGGTTTTATATATGCTTTATCAGTGGCAGATCAATATATTAAAACGGGAATGTATAAAAATGTTTTGGTTATTGGATCCGAAGTGCATTCGACAGGACTGGATATGACTTCTCGTGGTAGAGGCGTTTCGGTAATTTTTGGTGATGGAGCAGGAGCCGCGGTTTTGAGCAGAGAAGAAGATTTGACGAAAGGAATTTTGTCTACGCATTTGCATTCAGAAGGGCAACATGCCGAGGAATTAGCACTAGTTGCTCCTGGAATGGGAGCGCGTTGGGTTACCGATATTATTGCTGATAATGATCCGGATGATGAAAGCTATTACCCATATATGAATGGACAATTTGTGTTTAAAAATGCAGTAGTTCGTTTTGCGGAAGTAATAAATGAAGGTTTACAAGCGAATAATTTACAAGTTTCAGACATTGATATGTTGATTCCGCATCAGGCCAATTTAAGAATTTCTCAATTTATTCAGAAGAAATTTGGATTGACGGATGACCAAGTTTATAATAACATTCAGAAATATGGTAATACAACAGCCGCTTCTATTCCTATTGCTTTGACGGAAGCTTGGGAACAAGGAAAAATTAAATCAGGAGATACAGTGGTTTTGGCTGCTTTTGGTAGTGGATTCACTTGGGGAAGTGCTATTATAAAATGGTAGTATAACTTCATCTTATATTTTGAAGTAAAAAACCCGGAGTTGGCAAACTCCGGGTTTTTCTTAGTAACAAATAATTTAAAGAAGCCCACCACTACCTTGGGTTTCATTTTTGTCACGTTATTTTCTTTTAATGGCTTTGTTTTTACCACTACCAAAACGGTAATTGAATCCTATTTATGCTGTTTGACTTTCCCAGTTAAATTGTCCATTTGATTTGTAAGGTCTGTCGCCATTCGATAATGTTTGTTACTTTTCTTTTCGATTGCTTTTCCATAATACTGCCGAGGTTTTCCTGACTTGTAAGCTGGACCGAATTTTACACTTTCATAGAAAGCATGGTTCCAAATACGCACACTAAAATTAATTTGAGATTTGAGATTGTTTTTTTTTATTAAAATTGATTGATGATACTTGCTGTTTTAAAAGTTACCTAATAGACTCTTAAGTGGATATATTGTTACAAGTTTTTCTAAAATAAATAACGGAACTTTAATCAATAAATAGTTTAGCAGGATATTTTGGATGGGAAATTATATTGTTTTCCAATTTTCAAATCGATGCAATATGACTATATTTGCAACCTTAAAATAAACACATAAAATGACATTATCACAAATTCTTACGCCATCGATTGAAAAAGCGGTTCAAGCCTTATTTGGCATTGCTATTGACAAAGTAGAATTTCAAACTACTCGGAGAGAATTTGAAGGAGATATCACTATGGTTATTTTTCCTTTATTGAAGGTTGTAAAAAGTAATCCGGTAGAATTAGGAAATAAAATCGGGAACTATTTATTAGAAAATGTAACTGAAGTAAGTCGTTTTAATGTCGTTTCAGGATTTTTAAATATTGTTATTTCTGACGAATATTATATCAATTTCTTTAATGAAATTAAGGATGATGCCAAATATGGTTTCGTTACTCCATCCCCAGACGATAAAGCGGTAATGGTTGAATATTCTTCGCCAAACACAAACAAACCATTGCATTTAGGTCACGTTCGTAATAATCTTTTGGGTTATTCCGTAGCAGAGATTATCAAAGCTTCCGGTAAAAAAGTATACAAAACACAAATCATAAACGATCGAGGAATTCATATTTGCAAATCGATGTTGGCTTGGCAGAAATTTGGCAACGGACAAACTCCGGAAAGTTCAGGTTTAAAAGGAGATAAATTAGTCGGGAATTACTATGTGGCTTTTGATAAAGCATACAAACAAGAGATTGCTCAACTGATGAGCGATGGAAAAACAGAAGAAGAGGCCAAGAAACAAGCGCCAATAATTCTGGAAGCCCAAGAAATGCTATTAAAATGGGAAGCCGGTGATGAAGAAGTGATTTCGCTTTGGAAAACCATGAACCAATGGGTTTATAATGGTTTTGCCATTACCTATAAAAATTTGGGAGTTGACTTTGATTGTTATTATTACGAAAGCAATACCTATTTATTAGGTAAAGACGTAGTTCAGATTGGTTTAGAAAAAGGAGTATTCGAAAAAGATCCTGATGGTTCTGTTTGGATTGATTTGACTGATGAAGGATTGGATCGTAAAATCGTGCTTCGTTCTGATGGAACTGCGGTTTATATGACGCAGGATATAGGAACAGCAATACAACGTGTGAAAGATTATCCAGATGTTGGCGGAATGGTTTACACGGTGGGTAACGAACAGGATTATCACTTCAAAGTATTGTTTTTAATTCTAAAAAAACTCGGTTTTGACTGGTCTAAAAACCTATTCCATTTATCGTACGGAATGGTGGATTTGCCTACGGGAAAAATGAAAAGCCGTGAAGGAACGGTTGTTGATGCAGATGATTTGATGCAGGAAATGACGGATACCGCTCAAAAAATTGCTGAAGATTTAGGAAAATTAGACACCTATTCTACAGAAGAAAAAGCTAAATTATACAATACTATTGGTCTTGGTGCTTTGAAATATTATATTTTGAAAGTGGATCCTAAAAAACGAATCCTTTTTAATCCGGAAGAATCAGTTGATTTTGCTGGAAATACAGGGCCGTTTATCCAATATACCTACGCCAGAATTCAATCTATAATTCGAAAAGCAAATTTCGATTTTTCTAATAAAGCAGAGATAGTGACCCTTCATGAAAAGGAAAAAGAATTGTTGAAACAACTCGAGTTATTTCCAGAAGTCATACAAAATGCTGCTCAAAATCACAGCCCTGCATTGTTAGCAAATTATACGTATGATTTAGTGCGCGAATACAATTCATTTTACCAAGCGGTTCCTATTTTAGGATCAGATGTGGTAAATGAAAAAATATTCAGAGTACAACTTTCTAAAAAAGTTGCTGATACTATCGCAGCTTCATTTAAACTACTAGGTATTGGTGTACCCGAAAGAATGTAATAATGGCATGCCTTTTGCGTTATGAATTAATTAACAATTTAAAAATACCATTATGAAAAAAATTTCAATTTTAGCTTTGCTTGCGCTTATAATAAGTTCTTGTACAAATGATTCCACTTCAGGAGGGAATGTAACATTGAAGGCTTCTGCAGTTTCCTCAACAGGTAAGACCTCTTTAACGGCACGAACTACAGCAACTTCTACAGTAATTATAACCGACTTTAAAATTAATATTGGGAAGATCAAATTTGAAACCGATATGGAAGATGCAATGTACAGTACGGATCCAAAGCATGATGATGTTAAACTTAATGGGCCTTTTTTATTGGACTTGCTTGATCCTAACTTAACCTTAAGTCCTTTTATTACTTCTGTAAATGTTCCGAATGCTAGATATGAAGAAATCGAATTTAAGTTCGAAAAATCAACTTTAGTAGGTGAAATGAATGGTAAGGCTTATTTGATTAAAGGAACTATTAATGGGAAACCATTTATTATCTGGAGCGACAAGGATGCGGAACATGAATTGGATTTTGAAGACCATAACAAAGATTTCACTATCAATGGTAATGATATATCTTTAAACATTAAAATACATCTTGATACTTTAATGGCGAGATTAACTACTTTGGCAAACCAAGGTCTATTGTTAGATACCGATGGAGATGGAGTTATCGAAATTAGTACTGGCAGTGATGATAGTCACAATGATATTGGGGAGTTGATAAAAGATTTACTAAAGGATGAAACAGATTTAGACGATAAGGATTAACCTTCAGGTTAATTGATTTCATAATAAAAGAGGCTATCTTAAAAAGACAGCCTCTTTTTATGTATAATACTATTTAAACTTCAAAATCAAATGCTTAAATTTGCACCTTAATTAAAGAGAAAAAAAATTATGTTCGATAATTTAAGCGATAAATTAGACAAAGCTTTCCATATACTAAAAGGTCACGGAAAAATAACAGAAGTAAATGTTGCCGAAACTTTGAAAGAAGTTCGTAGAGCTTTACTTGATGCCGATGTCAACTTTAAAATTGCCAAAGATTTTACCACTAAAGTAAAAGAAAAAGCAATTGGACAGGACGTATTAACTACGCTTCAGCCAGGACAATTATTGGTAAAGTTGGTCAAAGATGAACTTACGGAATTGATGGGTGGCGATGTTGCGGGAATAAACCTTTCCGGAAATCCAACTGTTATTTTAATGGCGGGTTTACAAGGATCTGGGAAAACAACATTTTCCGGGAAATTAGCGAATTATCTACAAACAAAAAAGAATAAAAAACCGCTTTTGGTGGCTTGTGATATTTATCGTCCGGCTGCAATTCAGCAATTATACGTTGTTGGAGATTCGATAGGTGTTGAGGTTTACTCAGAACCTGAAAATAAAAATCCTGTTGAGATTGCACAAAACGCCATCAAACACGCAAAAGCAAATGGCTTTAATGTAGTGATTGTCGATACGGCTGGTCGTTTGGCTGTCGACAAAGAAATGATGGATGAGATCGCTAAAGTTCATAAAGCGATTGAACCACAAGAAACTTTATTTGTAGTTGATGCAATGACAGGTCAAGATGCGGTAAATACTGCTAAAGCTTTCAACGATATCTTAAATTTTGATGGGGTTATTTTAACCAAATTAGATGGTGATACTCGTGGTGGAGCTGCTATTTCGATTAAATCAGTAGTAAACAAACCTATAAAATTTGTTGGTACCGGTGAAAAAATGGATGCCATTGATGTGTTTTATCCTATTCGTATGGCAGAACGTATCCTTGGAATGGGAGATGTTGTGTCTTTGGTAGAAAGAGCGCAAGAGCAATTTGACGAAGAAGAAGCACGAAAAATCCAAAAGAAAATTGCCAAAAACGAATTTGGTTTTGATGATTTCTTATCTCAAATTCAGCAAGTAAAGAAAATGGGTAATATGAAGGATTTGGTAGGAATGATACCAGGTGCTTCAAAAGCGATGAAAGATGTAGAAATTGAGGATGATGCTTTCAAACATATTGAAGCGATTATTCACTCAATGACTCCAGCAGAGAGAAGTAAACCAGCGATTATTGATGTTAAAAGAAAAGCCAGAATATCAAAAGGTTCGGGAACCAAAATAGAGCAAGTTAATCAGCTGATGAAACAGTTTGAGCAGATGAGCAAAATGATGAAAATGATGCAAGGACCAGGAGGAAAAAACCTCATGAAGATGATGGGCGGAATGCCAGGTGGTATGCCAGGAATGAGATAATTATTAGTTATAGGTTTAAAAGTTCAAGTTCTTGAAATTTTAAACCTTTACTTTTTATATACAACAACACACTACTATTCAGTTAGAAGTTTTTTGTTTTTCGATTCCAAGGAAAACTTTAAGCATTAAACTTTTTAACTTTAAACTAAATTAAAATGCAACTACTAGACGGGAAAAAAACGGCGGAAGATATTAAAAGTGAAATCGCTGCAGAAGTACAAAAGATCAAAAATAAGGGGGAGAAAGTGCCTCATTTAGCAGCAGTTATTGTAGGTAACGATGGAGCGAGCTTAACTTACGTGGGAAGTAAGGTAAAAGCATGTGAACGAGTAGGTTTTGAATCGACTTTAGTAAAAATGCCGAGCACTACATCAGAAACGGAATTGCTAAAAAAAATAAAAGAATTGAATGAAGATCCTAATATTGATGGATTCATTGTTCAGTTGCCGCTTCCAGAACAGATCGATGAACAAAAGGTATTAATGGCTGTTGATCCAAGTAAAGATGTTGACGGTTTTCATCCTGAGAATTTTGGAAAAATGGCATTAGACATGAGTACTTTTATTCCGGCGACTCCTTTTGGAATTCTGGAATTATTAGAAAGATATGGAGTAGAAACTAAAGGAAAGCATACCGTTGTAATTGGGCGTAGTCATATTGTGGGCCGACCGATGAGCATTTTGATGGGAAGAAAAGGTTTTCCTGGAAATTCAACAGTTACCCTGACACATAGTTACACTAAAAATATCGAAGAAATCACGATTCAGGCAGATATCATTATTACTGCTCTTGGTGTACCCAATTATCTAAAAGCTGATATGGTGAAGGATGGGGTAGTAGTTATAGATGTTGGTATTACCAGAGTTGCTGATGAAACAAATGCCAAAGGATATGTGATCACCGGTGACGTTGATTTTGAAAATGTGAGTAAAAAGGCCTCTTTTATTACCCCGGTTCCCGGAGGAGTTGGACCTATGACGATTGCCATGTTGTTGAAAAACACGCTTTTGGCTAGGGAAATGAAAATATTGAAATTAGAATAATAAAAACACTTAGCCTATTCATTCGAATAGGCTTTTTTTATATTTATGGGAAATACACAAGGAAAAGAATTTAAAACCATAGAGGAGTTTCTGGACTATCTAAGTGAAGAAGAACTGGAAATTGTTCTTTTTTTGCGTAAAATTATTTTGGAATGTATGCCAGATTGTAAAGAGAAATTGGCATACAATGTTCCTTTTTATTACCGCCATTCCCGAATTTGTTATATCTGGCCGGCTTCCGTTCCTTGGGGGAAAGTAGAAAAAGGAGTAGCAATTGGCTTCTGCAAAGACGCTTCATTTTTAGACGAAACTTTTGAAACTACAAAGTTTGTTACAAAACTGAATTTCAATTCTGTTAAAGAAATTGATGTCTCATTATTGAAACAGGAAATCTGTGAAGCAATTTTGGTAGATAACCAAATTGTTAAAGCGAGAAGAAGAAAAATTCAGTAAAATCAGTTTGCAATAGAAAACAATTAGGCGTAATATTCAAACACGAATTTCACTAAGTTGTACAAATTAATTCGTGTAAATTAGTGAAATTCGTGTTTTACTTTTAAATATTGCCGATTTTCTTTATGCTAATAATCTCCTCGTCCTTTAAACCTGGGATCATCTCTTTTGATGAATTCTGTTCTTCTTTTAGCAGGTTCCGCTTTAGGTAAACTTGCTTCTTCTGTTTTGCTCGAAGGTTCTATCAATTCGTTCAATTCTTTGATTTCGGCATCAGTCAAATCTCGGTATCTCCCAACAGGAATGTCCAGTGAAATATTGATGATTCTGATGCGTTTTAAAGCAGTGACATCTGAACCTAGGTATTCACACATTCTACGAATTTGGCGGTTTAGACCTTGTGTCAGAATGATTTTGAAAGTGTATTTGCTGATTTGTTCTACCTTACATTTTCGGGTAACGGTGTCTAAAATAGGAACTCCATTTCCCATTCTTTCGATAAAACGATCGGTTATAGGTTTGTTTACAGTTACGGTATATTCTTTTTCGTGATTATTTCTGGCGCGTAATATTTTATTAACGATATCGCCATCATTAGTCATGAAAATCAATCCTTCACTGGCTTTGTCTAATCGCCCAATCGGGAAAATACGCTTCGGATAATTGATGTAATCCACAATATTATTTCGAACGTCCAGATTAGTCGTACATTCTATTCCTACAGGTTTATAGAAAGCAAGATAAACAGGTTTCTCATTTTTCTCACGGATTAATTTGCCGTCAATACGCACTTCGTCATTTGGAGAAACTTTAGTTCCTAACTCGGGAACAATTCCATTGATAGTCACTCGACCTTCTTCAATGATCTTGTCTGCTTCACGACGGGAGCAGTACCCGGTTTCTCCTATGAATTTGTTAAGGCGTTTTAGATTTTCTTCCATACTGCAAAAGTAATACTAAATTGTTTAATCGTTTGTGCGGTTATTTGTTTATTTGAAAAATTAGAAGTCAGCAAAATATTTTACCGATGTATTTTTTAGTTATTCCGTTTCAAATAAAAAATGAATGACTTTTTTGTACAATTGCTCATCATGCATGCTGTGTCCCAAGCCGTTTGTTTCGATGAAAATTGAATCTTTCCATGTGCTGGCTATTTTTTTTCCTTCTTCAAATAAAACAACTTTATCGTCGGTGTCATGAGCTATAAAACCTTTTGTTTTTATTTCAGATGCAAATTGTTTAGCAGAGAATTTTTCCAGTTTTAGCTTAAAATGGTTGAGATAATGTGCTTCTAGCCCTTTTGAAATTTTAGAATTCAAACTCAACATTGCAATGTAATTATTAAGAATAATTTTGAAATCACTTGGAGAGCCTAAAATCACCATTTTCTCAATGCTGTTATTTTGATAAACGGATTGGTAATACAGGCATGTTTTTCCTCCTAAAGAATGACCAATGAGGTATCGTGGTTTGAATTTTTGAACTATAAAATCAATAGATTTGGCATATTGGGGGATATTAAATTCCTTTCCACTTGATAATCCGTGGGCAGGAGCGTCGATTGCTATAATGGTGCTTCCTGATTTTTTTAAATATGGTAACATTTTTTTCCAGCGCGAGGCGTTACTTTCCCAGCCGTGTACGAGCAGTATAACCGTATCGTTTCCCTTCCATCTATACGTTTGAATATCATGGCCGTCATGCTGAAAAGTTTCAGTCTCCGTTTCCTTTAGTATTTTAGGAAGCTTTGCCTTTGTAAGTCTGCCTTCTCTAGGCTCGCTAAAAAGGGAATAGGCAAGTTGGGTTGCCTTGTCAGGAAATACGTAGCTTAATAAATTTACATATAAACCGACAGATTTGGTGAACAGGAAGTAAAGTGATTTTTTCATAAAAAAAAGTCCCGATGTGTATCGGGACTTAAATGTAATTAGAATTTAGAAAATAATTTTTCCATTTTTTCTTTTTCTTCATCAGCCAATGAACTATCGACTAATATTCTTCCGGAATGCTCATCAGTGATGATTTTCTTTCTTGAAGCAATTTCTACTTGTGTTTGCGGTGGAATAGTAAAGAATGATCCTGCAGATGCGCCTCTTTCAATAGAAACAACAGCTAAACCATTGCGAACACTTGTTCTGATTCTATTGTAAGCTTTCAATAATCTTTCTTCGATTAATGCTTGGTATTCTGCTGATTTTTCTGTTAAAAAAGCTTCTTCTTTAGCAGTCTCAGCCATGATAGCATCCAATTCTGATTTCTTATGCTTCAAGTGATTAGATTTAGTTTCTAATCTTTCTTTTGACTGAGAAATTACGTCTTTCTTATGTTCAATAGAAGCTTTCATTTCTTTAATTTGTTTTTCAGACAATTGAATTTCTAATTCTTGAAATTCAACCTCTTTAGTCAACGAATTAAATTCTCTGTTGTTACGAACGCTTTCTTGTTGTTTTGTGTATTTTTTGATCGCCTCTTTGTGCTCATCAATTGCATTCTTTTTTACCTTGATAAGATCTTCGATACTTTCAAGTTCATTTTTCAATTTTTCTGAACGGGTGCTTAAACCTGCAACTTCATCTTCTAAATCTTCTACTTCTAAAGGAAGTTCTCCTCTTACGTTTCTGATTTCGTCAATTCTAGAGTCAATTAGTTGTAAATCGTAAATTGCTCGTAACTTGTCCTCAACACTTAATTCTTTCGTATTCGCCATATTCTATAAGTACTTAACTGGATTTGAATTTTCTTCTGATAAAATAACTGCAAAATTAAGGATTTTTTTCCGAAGATACTCAACAATATAATTTTTTGTATAGCGTTCGCTTTCAAAATGTCCGATATCTGCCAATAAAAGTCGATTTTCGGCTTCATAAAACTGATGATACTTTAAATCTGCCGTTAAAAACACATCAGCTCCAGCCTGAATCGCATTTTTTATGGCAAAACTTCCAGCTCCACCAAGCACGGCTATTTTTTTTACTTCTTTTCCTATAAAGTTGGAATGACGAATGCCATCAGCTTGCATTTTCTCTTTTGCAAAAAGCAGAAATTCTTTTTCTTTCATCGGATTCTTTAATTCGCCAATCATTCCTAAACCAATATTCTGATGTTTGTTTTGCAATTCATAAATTTCATAGGCAATTTCTTCATAAGCATGGCTTTTGAATAACGCTTTAAGAATTTTGTTTTCCAAATGCTTTTCGAAAGTGACTTCAATTTTGATTTCATCTCCCTGGACAAACTCAAATCGCTCTCCAACTTGTGGATTACTGTGTTCATTTCCCATATAGGTTCCAATTCCTTTCGAATTAAAACTGCAATTTTCGTAGTTGCCAATATTTCCGGCACCGGCATCAAAAAGTGCATTTCGCACTTCTTCCGCATTTTCCGGTATAGTATAGGTTACTAATTTCCGAATAAAATTCTGCTTCGGAATAAGAATTTTTGTGTTTATTAGTCCAAGCGCATCACAGAAAACTTTATTTACGCCTTCTTGATGATTGTCTAAAGCAGTGTGGACAGCGTATATAGCGACGTCATTTTTTATGGCTTTTATTACGGCTCTTTCCACATAATTTTTACCCGTTATTTTTTTTAATCCAGAAAATAAAATGGGATGAAAACAAACCACTAAATTGCATTTTTTAGCGATTGCATCATCAATTATGTTTTCTAAAGCATCGTGACAAACTAAAACACCCGTTGCTTCTGCTTCTTGGTCGCCAACTAATAATCCTACATTGTCAAAATCTTCGGCATAGTCGAGTGGAGCCATTTCTTCGAGGAAGGTAATAATTTCTTTTATTTTCATTTTTATTTCGATTTTTAGATTGTTGGATTTTTTAGATTGTTCAATTTATTGAATAACCAAAGCACCGAATAACCAAATCAACTTTTTTTTATAAAGATAATTTATTCTACTTTCGTAAAATGAATTTACTTCGAAAATTACTCTTTCCGTTTGCCATTTTATATGGTCTCATAACGAGTATTCGGAATTTTCTTTTCGATACAGGTATTTTAAAATCGTACTCATTTGATATGCCAATTATTGCTGTCGGAAATCTTAGCGTTGGCGGTACCGGGAAAACGCCCCAAATTGAATATTTGATTCGGCTGCTTTCAGATAAATATAAAGTTGCAACATTGAGTAGAGGTTACAAAAGACAATCTAAAGGTTTTATTTTGGCGGAAGCCGGTTCAAATGCTGCAATTCTTGGCGATGAACCTTTTCAGTTTTATAAAAAATTTGCAACTATCCAAGTTGCTGTTGATGTCGACAGAAAAAATGGAATAGGAAAATTACTTTCACTACCCAAAAAACCAGAAGTTATTTTGTTAGACGATGCTTTTCAACACCGAAAAGTGAAAGCGGGATTTTATATTTTGCTAACTTCGTACGGGGATTTGTATTCAGATGATTTTATGTTGCCAACTGGGAATTCACGCGAAAGTAAAAGTGGAGCAAAAAGAGCTAACGTAATTATTGTAACGAAATGTCCTTTTAATCTTTCTTTAGACAAACAAAATGATATTAGAAACAGATTAAAGGTTTCTGCAAACCAAGAATTATACTTTACTTTTATAGCGTATGACAATTTTATTTATGGGGAAAACCGAAAGATAAATGTAAATGAAATTCAATCCGCTTCTAAATTACTGGTGGCAGGAATCGCAAAGCCAGAACCATTTTTTGCCTATTTGCAAGATACCAATGATGTCTGTTTGTCTTTTCCGGACCATCATAATTTTACCGATAAAGACATTTTAGAAATTAAAAATTTAGCTCAAAACAACATTATTATCACTACCGAAAAAGATTATGTACGATTAAAGGGAAGTTTACCAAGCGAACAACTTTTCTATTTACCCATACAAAGTTCTTTTATTTCCGGTACCGATTCCGAAGTGTCGGAACGGGGAGATGATTTTGATAAAAACATTTTAAATTATGTGGGAACAAGTACAAGAAACCGTTAGTTATATTAAAGGAAAAATAGATTTCACTCCAGAATACGGTGTGATTCTAGGATCAGGATTAGGAAGTTTTACTGATGAAATGAAGATAGAATATTCCTTGCCTTATAATGAAATTCCAAATTTTCCGGTATCGACCGTTCAAGGTCATAAGGGAGCATTAGTTTTTGGTACAATTGGAGAAAAGAAAGTGGCTGCTATGCAAGGCCGATTTCATTATTATGAAGGATATTCCATGACCGAAGTAACTTTTCCGGTGCGGGTAATGAAATTTTTAGGTATAGATAAATTAGTTGTTTCTAATGCTTCCGGTGGTGTAAATCCAAATTATAAAGTAGGTTCTATTGTCCTTATTAAGGATCATATCAATATGACGCCTGAACATCCATTACGTGGAAAAAATGACGACCGTTTTGGACCTCGTTTTGTAAATATGAGCGAACCCTATTCGAGAAAGATGATTACTAAGGTAAAAGAAATAGCGCTTGATTTAAACATTGAAGTTTTCGATGGAGTGTATTTAGGACTTCAAGGACCAACTTTTGAAACCTTAGCTGAGTATAGAATGGTAAATATTCTTGGTGCAGATTGTGTAGGAATGTCAACCGTTCCTGAAGTCATTGTGGCACGTCATATGAATATTGAGACTTTTGGAATTTCTGTTATTACGGATATGGGAAATGAAGAAAATATTGATACGATTTCACATGTTGAGGTATTAGAAGCCGCGAAAAAAGTAGAACCAATGGTACGAAGCCTAATCAAAGAATTAATTTTGAAATATTAGATATTTCTAGACATAATTGGCAATCGTACTGTAAAATTCTTCTGGAATGAACGGTTTTGTAATAACATCATTCATTCCAAACGATAATAACATGTCACGATTTTCATCCAATGATATTGCAGTTAGTGCTATTATTGGTGTTTTTTGATCAAATTTTCTAATTAGTTCAGTTGCTATAGTACCGTTCATACCCGGTAAATGAACATCCATCAGTATTAAGTCAAATGTATTGTTTTTAGCTATTTCAATCGCTTCTTCACCATTTTCAATTATGTAGCAAATTATCCCTTTGTTTTCGAGCATTTTTGCTGAAATCATTTGGTTAATTTTATTGTCCTCGACCAAAAGTATTTTTTTATTCGCTAAAACAGAATCATCATATGTTTTACGTTTTTCATCAACTTTCAATAATTCAGAGCCTTTTTTAAATTTTAATTCAAATGAAAAAGAAGAACCTTCTCCTACGATACTTTTCAGACGTATATGACCACCAAGAGTTTTAATTAATTTCTTTACGATTGTTAAACCTAAACCGGTTCCTCCGTATTTGCGATTTACCTCTATCGAGCCTTGCGAAAAACTATCAAAAACACTTTTTAATTTGTCTTCAGGAATTCCAATCCCTGTATCAATTACTTCAAAATATATAATAGCATGGTCATCCTCTATTGATTTTAGTTTAATAATTACATTTACAGTACCATTTTTAGTAAATTTTAGCGCATTGTTAATCAAATTCAGGATTATCTGTGATAATTTTGTGGGGTCACCAATCAAATAATCCGGAATCGAATGGTCGATTTCAAGGTTGAATTTGTTGTTTCCTACTGCGGCTATTTCTTTTAAAGAGTTTTGTATGTCTTCTAATAATTGTTTAAGATTAAAATTGATGTATTCAATTTCAATTTTGTTGGAATCGATTTTGTTTATTTCTAGGATTTCATTTATAAATTTTGTCAAGTAATCGCCTGAAAATTTTAATGAAGCTAGATATTTCATTTGAGACCTCTTTGGCTTTTCTTCTAATAATAAATGAGCAATACCATTTATAGCATTCAGTGGAGTACGAAGTTCATGACTTACCGTTGATAAAAACTCAGATCTTGCATTGGAGGCCTTTTCTGCTTTGTCCTTAGCAATTTCTAATTCTTTATTTTTAACTTCTAGCATTAGATTGGATTGTGTTCTAATGATGTTATTTTTATATAAAGATAAACTCAATAAAGATAAAATGGAAATCAAAGCAATGGCGAGAATACTTATTAATTTAGAGAATTTATTCGCTTTTTCCTGCTGTTTATTTTGATTGCCAATTTGTGCAATTTCTTTTAGCCGTTCGGATTCTTTAAATTCATTATAATCATCAATGCCAAGTCTTTCGTTATTTAAAATTGAGATGCTCTCTTTCAAATTGAGATGTTGTTTCAAATAAGAATACGCATTGTTTTTATCTAACATTTTTTCGTAAACAGAACTCATTGCGAGTAAAATATCCGATTTTTGGTCCAAATTGTTATTTTTAGCATTAGTTTCTAATGCTTTATTGAGGTAATTTAAAGCTAAATTATACCTTTTTTTGGATGCTTCAATAGTTCCCATTTGATACAAAGCTTCTGTTCTGGTATTCAGTATTGCCGCATTATAAGGTTTAGCGATTATTGTTGTGAATATTGTTGAAGCTAAATCGTTATTCCCTTTCGATTTACTGATAATTCCTTTCTGAAGATACAACAAGTTGAGTATTTGGGCAGAATTAGAGCTTTTTAAATTATCAATTATTAATTTGGTATCATTAAAATAAATTTCTGCATCCTTAAAATTTCTTTTTTCAATATAACTTAAGCCTAGATAATAAGTTGCGTATGCATAATTCGAACTTGGTTCTAGTTTTTTATAGATTGCAATGCTTTTCTGAAATGTATTTATAGCATCGTTATATTTTTTTAAATCAAAATATAGTTTTCCTAATTTGAACGTTTGATCAGCTTGCGCTTGAACATCCCGAATTAATTTAGAGTAACTAATAGTTTTTTGTGTATAAAATAAAGCTTGTTGGTAGTTATCGGATTTGATATTTGTAGTAGTCAAATTTTTGTAATACGCTAGGCTATCTGTTTTCTCATTGGTTTGAGAATACAGAAACGAATTACAAAAAAAGATAAAAACAAAGAATTGCTTCATTTATAGCTGAATTGTTTTATGTTTTATTTTTACGTTCCATCAAAATTATCAAATCAATTATTCGGGACGAATATCCTATTTCATTATCATACCAACCGACGACCTTCACCATTTTGTCGATAACTGAGGTCAGTAGAGCATCAAATATACATGAATTTTTATTACCAATTACATCTACGGAAACGATTGGATCTTCGGTGTAATCGAGAACTCCTTTTAAATTAGTTTGTGCTGCAATCTTGAAAGCAGCATTTATTTCATTTATTGTGACTGCTCGTTTTACATTAAAAGTAATATCTGTTAAAGAGCCATCGGGAACGGGTACTCTAATTCCGCATCCACCAATTTTCCCTTGCAATTCAGGGAAAATTTTTGTCAGTGCCTTAGCTGCGCCTGTAGTTGTTGGAACTATTGACTGGCTTGCACCACGAGCCCTGCGTAAGTCTTTGTGGGGTTGGTCATGCAAACTCTGGTCAGTCGTATAGGAATGGATGGTTGTGATATAGGCTTGCTCGATACCGCAAAGTTCATCAATAACTTTCATCATTGGTGCGGCATTGTTCGTAGTACAGCTCGCATTAGACAGTATAGTTTCAGTACCGTCAAGAATATTTTCATTCACACCCAGAACTACAGTTTTTATAGTTTCAACCTCAGAAGGTGCGGAAAGAATTACTTTTTTGGCCCCAGCCAGAATATGGGCATTGAGCTCTTCAAAAGTTTTGAATTTTCCTGTCGACTCGACTACGTAATCTATATTTAGACTTTTCCAGTCTAGATTTGAAATCTTTTTTTCATGAAAAAACAAAAAATGGTTTCCATTTATAACAAATCCTTTTTCATTTGCCGTTACCGCATAAGGCAAAACCCCGTGAATACTGTCATATTTCACTAAATGGGCCATTGTTTTTGTGTCGGCAATATCATTTATGGCAATTACTTCAATATCTGGATGGTTTAAAAGCAGACGAAATAAATTTCTCCCTATTCTTCCAAAACCATTAATGGCAATTCTTGTTTTCAAATGTATTCGTTTAATCGTTTATTTGGTTAACCGCTTAACCGATTAAACAAATAAACTATTTATAAAATATGTTTCTGCGCTTTGTACGAAGAACGAACTAACGGACCGCTTTCTACGTGACGGAAACCTAATTCCAACCCGAATTTTTCATATATCGCAAATTGATCTGGCGTTATGAATTCTTTCACAGGCAAATGTTTTTTACTAGGTTGCAAGTATTGACCTATAGTAACAATGTCAACATTAGCATTACGCAAATCTCTCATCGTCTGAAAAACTTCCTCTTCTTTTTCTCCAAGTCCAAGCATAATCCCAGATTTAGTTCTGCGAATACCTTTTTCTTTTAGGTATCTCAAAACTTCCAGACTTCTGTCATATTTGGCCTGAATACGTACTTCACGAGTCAGCCTGCGAACGGTTTCTACATTATGCGAAACTACCTCGGGATTAGCCTCCACGATTCGATCTATATTTCTTTCGATACCTTGAAAATCAGGAATCAAAGTTTCTAGAGTTGTGTTGGGATTCATTCTTCGAATAGCTTTAACGGTTTCAATCCAAATAATGGAACCGCCATCTTTTAAGTCATCTCTATCTACGCTAGTAACTACAGCATGTTTAATATTCATGATTTTTATGGAACGCGCCACTTTTTCAGGTTCATCCCAGTCTACGGTTTCCGGTCTTCCGGTTTTTACACCGCAAAAACCACAAGAACGCGTACACACATTTCCTAAAATCATGAACGTTGCCGTTCCTTCGCCCCAGCATTCCCCCATATTGGGACAACTTGCGGAGGCACAAATCGTGTTCAAACTATATTTATCAACCAAGCCACGAAGCTCTGTGTATTTTTGTCCAATTGGAAGTTTCACCTTCAACCATTTCGGTTTAGCTCCGCTCAGTTCGGCTCCGCCTCGGGTTCCAACAGGTAAAGTATTTTCTAAAACAGTTTCCATATATTAATTTTCAAAGCACAAAGATAAGCAATGTACTTTATTATGGATTCGTTTATTTGTTTATTTAAATGAAGGGAAATGGAAGATTTAGGAGCAGAATATTCAGGTTTTTTTAAGTAATAGTTGTCCTGCTTTCCATTCTATCCACGCTGATTGTTCGTTCCTCACAATGACAGCGCGGGATGCTCCCGATCCCGAAGTTTCGGGACGAGACAAATCAGGGCTAGATAAGTACTTTTTGTTGTTGCAACGGTAAAAAATTCAACGACCGTTTTTTGCAACCGTATATTTCTGAAACTAATTTTAAATAGAAAAGCAGAATCTTTCGACTCTGCTTTTCTTATGGTTTAATTAGTCCATCTGGACTGAAATGGGTAGGTTATAGGCAGTTCGAACCGCTTTTGAACCAACCATTCCCGGAGACCATTTTGTTTTCAATGATTTTAATACTCTGATAGCTTCTTTACCCAAACCATAACCTGGGTCTCTTTTTACTTGAATGTCAGTCATGCTACCGTCTTTTTCTATTACAAAAGACACATAAACTTTCATGGTGCTGCCACCATCAATTTCTGGTTTTTCAAAATTATTTCCAACATAAGAATAGAATTTATTAATGCCTCCCGGAAATTCAGGAAGTTTGTCTAGCGCAACACTGGCAACTATGGTATTTCCCTTGTCAGAAGGCGTATCAGTTATTGTTCCTTGTCCGGAGGAAGAAGTCGGATTTACCCCAATAGTTGCAGTTCCCTCTGTGCTTGAATTTGTTACCGTTGCATTATCTATATTCTTTGCTATGTCTTGGTTTGCCAGTTGGGCCCGAACAATTACAGGATTCACAAGTTGGTCGCTTTGAATTGGTGCCTCGGTATTTAATATTTTCACTTCAGGAAGAACCGGCTTTTCAACTTTATTAATTTCATTAGGTGCAATGTCGATCAATTCAACTACCGTGTTTGTAAATTCGGGAATGGCTAAGGTTATACTTTTTTCTGGATAAAAATGATTGATAACGATAGGAATACTCATTGCAGAAGTTAAAAGCAATATTCCCATAAAAAGTGCAAATAAGGAAGTTTTAGTACTTTCTTTGCGTAACTGATACGCACCGTATTCTTTATTTCTGTTTTCGAAAACAAGGTTTAACCAGCTGGTTTCGTAAATACTTAATTTTGACATGGTTTATGGATTTAATGGTTAGGTAGCAGTTAAATCATAAGCATAGTTGTTTTAAGTAACAACGTAAATAACAGGAATTTTAGTATACAAATCGTGAAATTTTTTAGTTTAATCGTTTTAAACTTTTATCGTTTGCCGGTTAGAATAAGTGTCAATTTAATAACCCCGACCGTGCAGATATGTTCACGTTGGATAACGCGGATTTGCGAACCTTACGAAAAAAATTTCTGCGCTATCAAACCGCTGACATATCCGAGCAGTCAGGTAAAAATAATAAGAAAATAATCATTTTTTAATTCTCTTTTTACTATTTTAACTAACTCTATGTAAAGTAGTTAGCTGATGGTAATTAAAAAAAATTGACATGAAAAATTTAATTAAGTTACCAATCTATATATTGTATTTAATAGTATTGGTTTCTTGTACAACAGATTCTCCAAGTGAATTGCAGGCGCCTGTGATTTCTGGAGGTAACACTGGAGGAAGTGGTAACACTGGAGGAAATTATGCAACAAATCCTTTTTTTGGGTTTTTAGATGGTGATGGTAGTTCTAGTACTTATATTATCATGCCTATAGAAAGTTCATCCACTAATTTAATAATAAGTAGATGGAAAATTATAAAAGAAGGTGTTGATGAAAACAATGATGGAAATATAAAGTATTATAATTATCTCGATTATAAACATAATGAATATGGACTAAGTTTTTTGCAATTCAATAACAATGGAGTAGTTTTCGAAAATGCTTATTACAATGATAATGGAACTTGTATTTTATATTCAGAAAGGGTTAATTGGGAGTTACTTGAAAATAACAGAATTAAAATTTATGTTTATAATAATATATATCTTGTTAAAGTAACTCAATCAGAATTGATTTTAAAATATGAATGGAATTTTGCAAATTCACTTTATGGACCAGCGCAAGTATACTATCATTATGAAAGAATTGTTGTAGAGGATTAGTAAAAAGAGCATTAAGATCCAATCCCATGGATATCTACCCGCTAAATATAGCGGTTTGCAAACTCTACCCTCAATCAAAATCAAACACGATAATTTTTTATTTAAAAAACAAAACCCCTTTTTACGCTTGTAACTTCCTTGTTTTCTTACTTTGTGGTCATGGAAAAATTTCCGCGCGATCAAACCGCTTACATATTCGAGGTACCTGTTTATTTTTCAGTTAAAAAAAGAATTGAAAAGCGAGGCTCGTGGAGCGTTTTTTTATAACCACAGATATGAATTGTCGTTGGTTTTAACCAACAGATAGGAAATTCCAGAGCGAATTGGCTTTAGCCAAAATAGTTTTATAATTTTGGCTAAAGCCAATTTCTATTTCTTCTTTTAATCCGTTGGTTAAAACCAACGGCAATTGAGAAAATAAAGAATAATAAATTGTAATATCATCTTTTATTCTGAATGATTTCTGCCAATAGTTTCTTGGCGCGGAGGAGTTTGATTTTTACATTACTCAAGGGCTCACCAATTTTATTCGAAATTTCCTGATAACTCATCTCCTGGAAATAACGAAGTTGAATTACTTCTTGATAATGTGGTTTTAATTCTTTGATGAACCGAAGTAACTGAGAAAGGTTCTGTTCCGTAATCAATTCATCTTCTGCCGATGGAGTCGTGTCGGCAATATTATACGCTTGTTGGTCTTCTTCGTCTGTAATTTCGACAAAAAGACTCGATTTCTTTTTACGAAGTAAATCGATATGGACGTTTTTTGCAATAGCAATAAGCCAGGTGTTGAACTGAAATTCCGAATTATAGGTGGCTATTTTATCAAAGGCTTTCGAAAAAGTCTCAATAGTAATATCCTCAGCATTGGTTTCGTTTTCCGTGCGTTTTAGCATGAAACCATACACTTCATTCCAATAATAATCCAATAGAAAAGTGAAGGCAACTTGGTCACCTTGTTTCGCTTTTTCTATTTGTTTGTTTATTTCCAATGTACCGGTTTTGAGAATGTATTTGTTATAAAGATATTAATTTGTGTGAATATAAGTACTAATTCGATTATTGGATACCAATATACCACATCTTTTTCTTTTAATTTTCCTGCCGAAAACCCAATAACGATCCAAGATATTATGTATCGGACGCAAAATAAGCTTAACACTATTATCCACTGAAATTGAAAAGTCAGTAAAAGTATAGCCAGCAAAATAAAAAGCAGTTGCGTAGAATAGAAAACGCTTAATTGAAATTTATCGAACTTTTTGTAATAATTTGCCGTAGCAATATGTCTTCTTTTCTGGATAATCCAGTCTTTGTATGTCGTTTTTGGCTTAGAATAAGTAAAACTTTCAGTCATAAATGCAATGGCTGTGTTTCTTGCATTTGCAGCTTGATTGACAAACAAATCATCATCACCGGAACGAACTTTCATGTGTTCGATAAAACCATTTACATTGAAAAACTCTTCTTTTTTATAGGCTAGATTCCTCCCTACGCCCATATAGGGATGACCCATTTTTGCCCAAGAAAAATATTGAATGGCCGTAAGTAAAGTTTCAAAACGTATTATTTTATTTAAAAAAGAATTAGCTATTTTCTCATATTTACCATAACCCAAAACAATCGTTTTTTGCATCGTAAATTGGGAACTAATTGCGGTAATCCATTCTTTTGATGTAGGGTAGCAATCCGCATCAGTAAATAATAAATACTCTTTTTTTGCAGCCTTTATTCCTAATGTTAATGCGTATTTTTTGTTTCCCCAAAAGGCTTCATTGTTTTGCACTTTTACCAAACGTACATTTGGATATTGTTTTTCAAAACCTTCAAATGTTGCCAAAGTGTTATCATTTGAAGCATCGTCAATTAAGACAATTTCAAAATCAGGGTAATTTTGTTCGGCAAGTAACGGAATAAAATTTATTACATTTTCTTCTTCGTTTTTGGCACAAACAATGACCGATATCGGAATTTTTTTGGGCGTTATCTTCTGCGCTTTTGCGAAAGCAAATTTCCCAAAAAAACCTAAGTAAAACAAAATCTGAACGGCAACAATAAAAATAAAAAAGTAAAGAATGATTATAAGCATCGGTGTTTAATGAGTTTCTAATCCACGATCCCGACGCTTCGGGACTGGAGAATGCAAAGGTATGAATAGAATTAGGAATTGTTAATCATAAACTGTGAATTTTAAAAGAATTTATCTGGGACATTTCTTCATTTCATTGGCGACGGCAATGGACTGATTTTTGTTGATTTTTTCCAACTCAGAAATGATGTTTTTGTAGTTTTTATCGTCACGGTTTTGTGACATTTTTTGCTGCGCCTGAATTTCTTCGATTTCGATTTCAAAAGCTACAATTCCCCGACTTTGCATCATGGTTTTCTCAGATAAATCTTCTATTCGAACAGGGTTTTCGGAATTTTGTTCGTATTTATCGACTAGCCTTTTCAGCGATTCGATAACTGCATCCCCTTCGATAATTTTAATTTTTCCGTAAACATGAACCGCAATGTAATTCCAAGTTGGTACATTTTCGTGATCGTACCAGGAGGGAGAGATATAAGAATGTGGTCCTGAAAAAATGGCTAATATTTGGTCATTCTCCGAGAAACCTTTCCATTGTGGATTTTCTTTAGAAATATGTCCCTCTAAAATTGTTTTTCCTTCTTTATTGGTACCCAGTTCTAACGGAATATGAGTGGCCCACAATTTTCCATTAGTCTGATTGATTAGAATTCCAAAACTGTTTTCTTTTAGAAAAGCGGTAATGGCTTCTTGATTTTCATTTTTATAGATATCTGGAATATACATTTTTAATTTAATTAGGATTTAGGGATTTTGAAATACTATTTTGGTTTTAACAATTTGAAATCAATCTATGTTCTGATTTCTAATGGAGCTGAACACTGTGACTTAATACGGAATACAAAAACCTATATCACATTCACTTCGGCCTCAATATGAATTCCAAAAGTCTTAAAAATGGTCTCTTGGATGCTCTTGGAAACATTCAAAATTTCCTGTCCCGTTGCATTTCCGTAATTGACTAAAACCAAAGCTTGATTTTTATGTATCCCAGCATCACCAAAACGTTTTCCTTTGAAACCAGCTTGTTCAATGAGCCATCCTGCAGGAACTTTTACTTGGGTTTCAGAAACCTCGTAATATTTCATTTCAGGAAATTGCTGATGAATTTTTTCGAAATCAGATTTTAAAAGAATAGGGTTTTTAAAGAAACTTCCGCTATTTCCCAATTCTTTTGGATCGGGTAATTTGCTTTGGCGAATCGCAATAACCGCATTACTCACGTCCTTTAAACTAGGATTGGTAATGTCATTTTTTGCTAATTCAGCCGTAATATCTCCGTAAGAAATATTGATTTTATGATTGCGTTTTGTCAGTCTGAAAACAACCGAGGTAATAACATATTGATTTTTCGCTTCGTTTTTGAAAATACTTTCTCGATAACCAAAATGACAATCCGCCTTTACAAAGGTTTTCGTTTCTTGATTTTCGATCCCCATTGCTTCGCAGGAAACAAAAGTGTCTTTGATTTCAGTGCCATAAGCACCTATGTTTTGAACAGGAGTTGTGCCTACATTTCCCGGAATTAGTGACATGTTTTCCAGTCCGCCAAAATTTTGATCGATGGTCCAAATCACAAGTTCATGCCAGTTTTCGCCGGCTTGACTTTCGACCCAGACAAAATCTTCGTTTTCTTCGATGATTTTTTTTCCTTTTAAGTCGATATGAATCACCAATGCGTCAATATCTTTTGTCAAAAGCATATTGCTTCCGCCTCCTAAAATAAATTTCTTATTTTCTTTATTTTCTTCTAAAATAACTTTCAGCTCGTCAGCAGAGTGAACCGCTGCGAATTGTTTTGCTTTGGCTTCAATGCCAAATGTATTGTATTTTTTTAAAGAGATATTGTGTTGTATTTCCATAAAGGAGTGCGTTTTGTTTTTAAAATTGTAACCATTCAGAATGCTATTTGTCTTTGATAAAGTGGTCTTGATTTATCCCAAAGTTGAAACTGTGGATTATGCTTTTATCATAAATTTATGAATATTACATCAAGGCATCTATATCATTTCCAACGGTTTCAACCGTGGGGATATTTATGAAATAAGTTTCATCTGAATAGTTATCTAAAGTATATCTTGAAAGTTTTCGGTTCTAATTTAGAACTTCAAAAGTAAGTATTAAAATTTATATGGATGTCCGAAAAGCGGACTAACTTTATTTTTTTTGCCACACATTTCACCGATTTTTATCAAAAAATCAAATTCTTTTTTCTTGTAATTTGTGAAAATCTGTGGCGAAAATTATTTACTAATAGTATTAAAATTTATTTACGTAGGATTTCATCCAGATATGCATCATAAAAAGAGGCATAATATAAGGAGTCATAGTTGCGTCTCCTTTTTGTAAATTCTGAACGAGTTTTTTGATGTTTATATTTTCAAAATAGGGGTTTTGAAACAGATCACTTTTTGAAAATGATTCTAAATCTTCTTTAAAGGCGGGACTTTTTGTGACATAATCGCCCCAAGGAGCGCTTAATCCCACTTTTCTGAATTTTAGAATTTCATCTGGTAATCGTTCTGCCATAGCTGATTTCAGAATGAATTTCCATTTTTTTCCTGCAAATAACCATTTGTCTTCCAATGAGCCCAAACCAATGACTAATCTTGGGTCCAAAAACGGTTCTCTACATTCAATGGAAGCGCCCATGGTACAGCGATCGTTTCTGTCCAGCAACGAACATAAGTAAGTATGTTGATCAAAATAAAGTGCCTGTCTGCGTAAATTATCCGGGTATAATGATTTTGCTTCTTTGTAAATTTGTTTTCGGTATTCATTTTTTGGAAGCGTATTAATTCCATAATTCTCCTCAATATCTTTCGGATAAATATTCGAGCCATTAAAAATCACCAATTCAGATTTTTTACTGATTTGTGCGTAACGAAATAACTTCTCATAACGAGGCTTATTTGTAAATAGGTCTAAATTGCCAATTGTTGCAATTGAATTCAATATCGATGGATATTGTAAGGCTTTGTATCTCACGTAACCTCCCATTAATTCATCAGCTCCTTCGCCCGAAAGTAACACTTTTACGGATGGTTTTGCCATTTGTGAAACGGCCAATAGATGCGGTTCACTCAAGTGCATGATAGGTTCGTCCTGAAAATAAGTTGAACTTATTAATTTATCGTAAAGTTTTTCATTTTCTAATTGCATCGTATGAAAACCATAATCAAATTTCTCAGCCATCATTTTGGCTAGGTGAGCTTCGTTGTGTTCCTTTTCTTTAAAGCCAATATTAAAAGTTTGTATGTCTTTGTAATTCTGATGATGTAAGGAAGCCAAAACGGAAGAAGAATCCAGTCCGCCGCTTAATAGAACGCCAACAGGGACATCACTTACCATTCGTAATTTTATGGAATCATCAAATGTTTCCCGAAACCAGTCTACTGGATTTTTTATTTCGGGTTGGTTTTGAATCTCCTTTTTTAAATTCCACCATTTTTCGGTAGTGATTTTTCCTCCTTCGTGAATGGTCATAATATGTCCAGGTAACACTTTTTTTACGTTTTCGTATAAAGTGTTTTCGCCGGCAACAAACCGATTAAAGATATACTCTTCTAATCCGTCTTGCGCCATTTTGAGAGGTACGCCGGCTGTGAACAGCGCTTTTTGTTCGGATGCAAAATAGAAAGTCTCGTTGTAAAACGAATAATATAAAGGTTTAACTCCCATTCGATCCCTAACAACAGTAAGCTTTTTTTCTAGTTTGTCCCAAATAGCAAATGCAAACATACCATTAAGACGGTTGAGCATTTTTAAACCATGCAATTGAAATAATTTCAACAAAACTTCGGTGTCAGAATTTGTTCTGATATCAAATCCGTTGCTTTTTAGTTCGGGATAGAAGTCCTTGAAATTGTAAATTTCTCCATTATAAACCAGTACGTATCTGCCGTCATCGGAAAGAAAAGGCTGATGTCCGGCTGTGGAAACATCAAGAATCGAAAGTCTCCTGTGGCCAAAACCAATATTGTTTTCAACGAACAACCCTTTATCATCAGGTCCGCGATGCTCCAGCGAATCGCGCATCTTTGTCAGAATGCGTTCGTCGACTTTTTTTTGTGATTGTAAATGCAAGATTCCATTAATTCCACACATAGTTAATTGGGGCTGTTTGTGTTGATTAATTGGTGGTATTTATCAGCAATAATTTTCATGTTTGTATTGTAATTGGCATTTTCTTCCACAAATTTTCTGTTTTTCAAAACAGCGCTATTTCTATGCTCTCTATTTTTAAATGACCATATTAATTCTTCTGCGAGCATTTTGAAATCATCAACGGCAATTAATTGACCGTTTTCTCTGTGCTTAATCCAACTTTGGTTTCCTATTATATCGGTTGCGATTGGATAACAGTTACAGGCCATTGCTTCAAATAAAGAAGCTGAAACTCCTTCTGTTGTTGGCATGCTGATGTAAATGTTAGATTGCTGTAATAATTTTGGTAATTCTGTATTTGGAATTCTTCCGGTGAAGTTTACTTTGTTTTCAATTTTTAGTTTTTTGGCTAATTCTTTCAATTTTGAAAGTTGGGTTCCGTCTCCTATAATAGTAAGTCCGAAATCGATTCCTTTTTCGTTTAAAATAGCAAAAGATTTTAAAATGATATCATGACGGTACTCCGGCAGCAAGGAACGAGTTACTACGGCGCAAATTTTTTCCGGATTGGCATTGTTTTTATTTCCGAATTTTACCAAATCGATTCCTTTTGGCAATACCAAAACTTTTTTCATATCTACATTGGCTTCCTTCATGGAAATAGTCATCACTGGGCCCCAGGCATGTATCAAATCTGCTTTTTGAAAAGCATAATGCTGAAGGAGTTTTTTTAACGGTAATGAAATGGATTTTTCAGGCCATAAATCAGTTCTGCCTTGTTGTGCAATTGCCACGGGTTTCACGCCGGATAAGGCAGCAAGAAACCCGTAACTGGTGGTTCTCTCGGCAATAACCATATCTGGTTGATGGAATTTGATTAGTTTTTTTATTTTAAAAATGGCGAATTTATATTCGAAAATCCTTAAAATGCGTTTGTGAAGGCAATTACTGGGTGTTTTTAATTCCCATGTAATAATTTCAAAATCACCAAATTCTTTCAGACCATTCATCCATGTGATGGCGTCAGCTCTGTAGGATTCTCCCAGAAAAAGTATTTTCTTTTTTTTTGCCAAAATAAATTATTCTTCAGAAGTTAGCGCTCGATTGATAAAATCATTCAACGGTTTTAGTGTGATTAATTTTTTACTCACTGTAGCAACAAAATCTTTTTTTGTTACTTCTGAAATATCAATTCTCTGAGTAGACTCAAAGCTTTTTAATTTCAATAATTCAATGGCAGGATGGTCTTTTTCGTAGCCTCTTGGTGGATTTTTAAGTGTATTTTTTTCATTTCGATCAAAATTATTAAACTCCTTTTTGAACTCTTTTTCATTAAGAATTGCTTCTAAATCATCGTGGAAATAAGCAATTTCTTTGCGCATTTTTTTTAAATCTTCCGCTTCCGGACAATACAATCCTCCAGCAATAAAACTAGCTCCTTTTTCTATTTGAATATAATAACCCGAACGATTCATTCCTTTTGCACCCGAAGAAATCCAAATCCCTACATGAGACTTGTAAGGAGATTTGTCTTTGGAGAACCGGATATCGCGATTGATTCTGAAAGTACAATTTTTGACTTCCAGCATTTCCAACGATGGATCCAAGGGCTTCATCGCATCAAGCAAATCAGCAATGAGCTGATGTAAATCTTTTTTGAAAACTTCGTACCTTTTTTTATTTTCCAAAAACCAATCCCGATTGTTATTGGCTTTTAAATCTTCCAGAAATTGTAAAGTGTCTTTTGAAAGCATCTAAATGTTATTGTAATTGTTTTTTTAAATCTTCTTCACTAATAAAACCAGAATTTTTCCATTTTACGTCCTTATTTTCATATAAGATTAAAGTAGGCAGTTCGCTAATTTTCATGTCAGAAATCAAGGTTTTATTTTTATCTGCATCTAATCGAATAATAACGACTTTGTCTACTAATTCTTTTTCCATTTTCAAAAGATACGGTTTCATTTTTTTGCATGGAGCGCACCATTCTGCATAAAAATCAATCAATACTTTTTTGTCGGTATTTAATAATTCGTTGTATTCCTGAGTTGACAGGCCAATTATTTTATCACTTGGTTTTGACAACCCGGCGGCATCCCATTTTAGCATTCCGCCTTGTAATTCATAAACAGTGGTAAAGCCTAATTCTTCTAATTTTGCTGCTGCTTGTTTACTTCTTCCACCGCTTTTGCAATACACGAAAACAGGTTTTGTTTTGTCTAATGCTGCTGCTTTGACGACGAAATCAGTACCGTTCCAATTTACATTAGCTGCATTGTCTATATGTCCGGATATATATTCTTCCGGGGTTCTAACATCCAGAATTTGCGCGTTTGGAGTTGCTGCAATTTTTTCAGCAAATGCTGCGGGTTCTATCGTTTTTACGTTTTTAGAAGGTTGTCCGTTACAGGATAAAACAGCAAATGATATAATTAATAGGAATATAAGACGGTATTTCATGGTAAATAAGTTTAAAATTTGTGTAGGCTAAAGTAGGTAATTTTTCAACTTTCGAATAGTTTAAACTATTAAATAAAAGTTATAAATTGAAAATTTTATAGGTCTGATGTGTCGATTTTACAATGGTTTCTGTGCGTTCAGGATGTGTATCTGAAATAAATAATTGTCCAAAGGTATCGCTATTGACCATTTCGATGATTTTAGCCACTCTGCTTTCGTCTAATTTGTCAAATATATCATCAAAAAGTAGAATGGGTTTTACGCCACTTTGTTTTTTTAAAAATTCAAATTGGGCTAGTTTCAAAGCGATCAGAAATGATTTTTGTTGGCCTTGTGAGCCAAATTTCTTGATAGGATGATTGTCGATTTCAAATGATAAATCATCTTTATGGGTTCCTACGCTTGTGTACTGTAAAGCCCTGTCTTTATTGATGTTTTCATGTAAAATGGTCAATAAATCATTTTCGAATAAATGGCTTTCGTATATTAATTGAACCGTTTCCTGCGAGCCGGTTATTGCTTGATGATGCACATTGAAAATAGGGATAAAATGATCGATAAATTCTTTCCTTTTTTCGAAAATATATTTTCCAAAACTATTAAGCTGCTCATTATATATAGAAAGAGTGTCGTTTTCAAAAACATGATTCAGCGCAAAATATTTTAATAAAGCATTGCGCTGGCTCATTACTTTTTGATATTGAATGAGTTGTTGCAAATAGTGGGAATCCAGTTGCGAAATTACGCTGTCCATAAACTTTCGTCTCGTTTCGCTGCCTTCAACGATCAAATCCGTGTCGGCAGGTGAAATAATAACCAATGGAATGAAGCCAATATGGTCTGAAAATTTATCGTAGGCTTTCCCGTTGCGCTTTAATATCTTTTTCTGTCCTTTTTTTAGACTGCAAAGAATTTGTTCGTTTCTTTTGTTTTTTTCGAATTCGGCATCAATCACAAAAAATTCTTCACCGTGTTTAATATTCTGAACGGCCAATGGATTGAAATAGCTTTTTCCGTAAGATAAATGATAGATTGCATCAAGGACATTTGTCTTTCCAATGCCGTTTTTACCTACAAAACAATTTATTTTGGTGTCAAATTCGAAATTTGCTTCCGAAAAATTCTTATAATTGAATAATGAAATCTTTTTTAAATACATGGGGAAGGCTTGCTGGTATTGAGAACTTTGATGTTTTGTGACAAGTTTTTCAAAGCGGTTGCAAATTATTGAAAAATATCGATAAAAATGCCTTTTAGATTTTTTCTCTGTTAATTATTTTGCCATGGGAAAGAAAGAACCGTCCATAATATTTTTTTTGAATATAAAAGCATATTTTTTATGACGGTTTGAATAAAAATTTTATTTTTGCGATTCACTAAATTAAAAATAAATGGCTACTTACAGTAAAAGAGGATATAAAGCACCAAAAGAAAAAGAAGTAAAAGACACAGTTGGAGAGATAAAAGTTGATGAAAAAGACAGCGCAACTGCAGGCGTTTTTTCTAAATTAGATGAAACAGCTTCATTGACGGAGAATTGGGTAGCCAGAAATCAAAAAATCATTATTGGATTAGTTGCCGGTGTTGCGATTTTAACTGTTGGTTATTTAGCCTACCAAAAATTTATTGCTGCGCCAAAACAAGACGAAGCTGCTAACGAAATGTTTGTTGCACAACAAAATTTTCAAAAAGCTACAGACGGAGTTGCCAGTGATTCATTATATAAATTATCTTTAAATGGTTCTGAAGGTAAATTTGGATTTATAAAAATCGCAGATGAATATTCAGGAACTGATGCTGGAAACTTAGCTAATTATTATGCGGGTATGGCTTATTTAAATACAGGTAAATATGCAGAAGCTATTGATTTTTTGAGTAAATTTAACTCAGAAGATATTGTATTGAATGCTATGGCAAAAGGCGCAATAGGAGATGCCTATTCGCAACAGAATAAACCAAAAGAAGCTTTAGAAAATTATGTTAAAGCTGCTGAGGTAAATAAAAATGATTTTACAACTCCACGTTTCTTATTAAAAGCAGGTAAGACAGCTTTGGGTTTAGGAAATAAAGAAGAAGCACTAAAATATTTTACAGATATTAAAGATAATTATGATGCAAGTCCAGAGGCTGCTTCAGTTGATGTTTTAATAGGATTAGCACAATAGTAAAAAATGATGTAAGATTGGTGATTTAAGATTGTAGATTTTTGATTTCAAAAATCTATCTTTAACATCTGAAATCAAAAATCTGAAATCAAAAATATACAATCAAATGGCTACAGTAAATAAAAACTTATCCGAGTACGACAAAAATTCAATCCCAAACGCGAAAGATTTTCGCTTTGGGATTGTTGTTTCAGAATGGAATGATTCTATAACTGAAGGACTTTATAAAGGTGCTATAGAAGCCCTTTTGGAAAACCAAGTTCCGGCCCAGCATATTATTCGCTGGAATGTTCCTGGAAGTTTTGAACTTATATATGGATCAAAAAAAATGTTGCAAACGCAGAATGTTGATGCCGTTATAGCCATTGGATGTGTAATTCAAGGGCAAACGAAACATTTTGATTTTGTATGTGAAGGGGTAACTCAAGGAATAAAGGACTTGAATGTGCAAACGGACATTCCTGTTATTTTTTGTGTTTTGACTGATAATACCATGCAACAATCCATTGATAGAAGTGGAGGAATTCACGGAAATAAAGGTACTGAAGCTGCTATTGCAGCCATAAAAATGGCTTATATTCGACAACAAGCTTCATTGTCACATCAAATAGACAATCAACATTTATTGTCTTCAGGGGCCATTCAAATAGAAGAAGGATCGCCTTTAGAATTAAAGGGATAAAAATAAAGTTTTATTATCTTAAAAATTTAAAAAAAAACCTACACAATTGAATTCAATGGTGTAGGTTTTTTATTGAGCTAAAAAAGAATTTTAACCTAAGGAATTATTCATCTGCATGAGCTGCTTCAAGATTAATATCAGACATGGCAATTTCTGTTAATGATACATCAGCCTTTTTCTCTTCTTCGAGAGTTTTAGCCAATAAAGTAACCGCTTTAGTTTCGCCTAAAGTTACAGCATAGGCACGCAGAGTACCATATGTAGCAATTTCATAATGTTCTACTTTTTGAGCTGCAGCAATCATTGCCGCATCGCGTACAACTCCTATTTGTGTTTCTGCCATAATACCGTCAGCTTCTTTTAGTAATCCTTCCATAGCATTACATTTTTTACCTACTGCTTTTAGGCCTAAAGATTCAAATATTTTTTCTAAACGATGCACATGTTCCTCTGTTTCTTTTAAATGGTGTTCGAAGGCATGTATCAGTTTTGACGAAGTAGCATTTTTCGCCATTTTTGGTAAGGCTTTCGTCAATGCATGCTCTGCCCAAAAGATGTCTTTTAATCCATCTTCAAAAAAATCTCTCAAACCTTGTGCAGCATCTGGCTTTGCTTTTACAGCTCCTTTTTTAGATTCCACTTTTACATTTTCTTGTTTTTCATTGGTCGTTTTCATAATTGTTGTTTTTAATGGTTAACTTCTTTATATAGCAAATTTAAGTTTTAAACCTGTAAACGGATTATAGAATTTCGTTAAAAAACTCCAAAATTAACACTTTATATTGTTGTATATCAAATACTTGAATAGTTATGTGAATCCTCACGATTTTAGTCTGAGATTAATAATAAAACCCAACAGAATTTCATTAAATTTGTGCGCCTTGGTTTTATAAAATTTTATCCCGAAGTGTCGGGACTTTAAACATCAAACAATATTTTTTTAATGTCGAGTATCATTCAATTACTTCCTGATCATGTTGCCAACCAAATTGCCGCTGGAGAAGTCGTTCAAAGACCCGCTTCTGTGGTCAAAGAATTGCTCGAAAATGCTGTAGATGCAAGGGCAACGGATATAAAATTAATTATTAAAGATGCAGGGAAGGCATTGGTTCAGGTTATTGACAATGGTTTAGGGATGTCTGTTACAGATGCACGTTTGTGTTTTGAACGCCATGCCACTTCTAAAATTCGTCAGGCCGAAGATTTATTTTCTTTGCATACAAAAGGTTTTCGTGGCGAAGCATTAGCCTCAATTGCTGCTATTGCGCATATGGAGATGAAAACCAAACAGGATCAAGAGGAGTTAGGGACGCATATAGTTATTGAAGGCAGTAAGTTTATATCTCAAGATGTAGCGGTTTTGCCAAAAGGCACTTCATTTGCAGTCAAAAATTTGTTTTTTAATATTCCTGCGCGGCGCAATTTTCTAAAGTCGGATACGGTGGAATATCGTCATGTTATCGATGAGTTTCAACGCGTGGCTTTGGCGCACCCAAAAATACATTTCACCTTTTATCACAACGGTAGTGAAATGTTCAATTTGCCTCCTTCCACTTTGAGACAAAGGATTGTCAATGTTTTTTCGGGTAAAACCAATGAGAAATTAGTACCTGTTCAGGAAGAAACAGAAATCGTCAGTATTCAAGGTTTTGTCAGTAAACCTGAATTTGCCAAAAAGAATCGTGGCGAACAATTTTTCTTTGTCAATGATCGGTTTATTAAAAGCGGGTATTTGCATCACGCTGTTATGGCTGCTTATGACGGGATTTTGAAAGATGGTGCACAGCCTAGTTATTTTTTATATTTGTCGGTGCCTCCCAATACAATAGATATCAATATCCATCCCACAAAAACGGAAATTAAGTTTGATGATGAGCATGCCTTGTATGCCATATTGAGAGCGTCTATAAAACATAGTTTGGGGCAATTTAATGTAGCGCCAGTTTTGGATTTTGATCGGGATTCTAATTTAGACACGCCTTATCATTACAAAGATCTAGAAGGCGCAACGCCAACCATTCAGGTAGACGGTAATTTCAATCCGTTTTCTGACAATAATCCTAATAAACATTATTCGAATTATAAAAAACCGGAACCAACAGCAAACTGGGAAAGTTTATATGTTGGTTTAAAACAAGATACGGATGAAATTGGTGGTATTACTTTCGAAAATGAAGAGGTAACTTCTTCTTTATTCAATGATGAAGAAGTAGAACATGCGGTACATAAAACCTATCAGATTCATAAAAAATATATTGTTTCTTCTATAAAATCAGGAATGGTGATCGTAGATCAGCAGCGAGCGCACCAGCGTGTTTTGTACGAACAGTTTTTGGTTAATATGACCGTTAAGCAAGCATCAAGTCAACAATTATTATTTCCTTTGAACTTGTTTTTTTCTGCAGGCGAAATGGAGCTCATTGCTGAATTACAATTTTCTTTAATGAATACCGGTTTTGTTTTTGAAGAAAATAACACGGATCATATTGTCATTTCAGGAATTCCTGTAAATGTTACCGAGAGTGAAGTGTCACTTGTTTTGGAACAATTATTAAGTGATTTACAAGATGGAATTCCAGAAAGCAGTTTCAGTCAAAACGATACGATAGCGAAATCGATGGCTAAAAGTTTGGCTGTTAAAACAGGAACACACCTTACAGAAAAAGAACAGGAAAACTTGGTAAATGGGCTTTTTGCTTGTAAAGACCCCAACGTTTCCCCATTTCAAAAACCCACTTTCATCACCATGCGTGTGGAAGATTTAGATAAAAAATTTGCAGTATGAGAAACGTAACGGAAACGGTTAAGCAATTAATCATTATTAATATTTTATTCTTTGTTGGAACATTGGCTTTAGGGGATGTAACGTATAAATTTCTGGCATTATATTTTCCCGAAAACCCTAGTTTTCAATATTGGCAACCTCTTACCCATATGTTTATGCATGGTGGGTTGATGCATATCTTTTTCAATATGTTTGCATTATATTCTTTTGGATCTGCATTGGAACAAATGTGGGGTAGTAAGAAATTCTTGTTTTTTTATATTTCCTGCGGTTTAGGTGCTGCGTTGTTGCATACCGGAGTCAATTATTACTATTTTCAAGATAGTTTGAATACTTTGATTGCTAACGGATTTCCTAAACAAGAAATTTTACTACTTTTAAATGAGGGTAAAATCGATACCAGATGGCAAGAAATTTTATCGGTTTCTGACTTTCAAAATTTCACAAGTGCCTATATTGGCACAGCGGTAGGTGCTTCCGGAGCTATTTATGGGATTATTGTCGCTTTTGCCTTTATGTTTCCAAATGCTGAATTGGCTTTGATGTTTATTCCCGTTCCTATAAAAGCAAAGTTTTTTGTGCCAGGTTTAGTTTTAGTAGATTTGTATTTAGGTATTTCAGGAAAATCAATTTTCGGAGGTGGAGGAATAGCTCATTTTGCACACGTTGGTGGTGCTTTATTCGGTTTTATCATAATGTGGTACTGGAAGAAAAATCAGTTCAATCAAAATCGCTGGAATTAAAATAGTAATTAGTTTTCAGTCGCAATCTACAGTTATGCGACCTTTATAGAAATTTAAATAATAAATTAGATTATGAGTATTATTGAGGACTTGAAACTGCAGTATAAATTAGGTGGAATTGCCCAAAGGTTAATCTATTGGAACGTATCCTGTTTTCTGGTTTCATTAATTTTTTTCTATCAATTTAAAGTTGGAGCGTTTGATTTTCCTACTTGGATAGCCCTTTCTTCGGAACCTTCTAATTTTATTTTGAAACCTTGGACTTTTCTAACCTATTCTTTTTTACACGATGGGTTTTGGCATTTGTTTTTCAACATGATGGTATTGAATTTTTCAAGCTCTCTGTTTTTGACTTTTTTTACACCTAAACAATTTCTGGGATTGTATATATTGAGTGCTATTTTTGCCGGTTTAGCTTTTGTTGCGGGATATTATTTTTTAAATTTAAATGCTTCAATTGTAGGTGCTTCTGCTGCGATTATGGCCGTTTTAGTTGCTGCGACGACTTATCACCCTTTGATGAATGTCAGATTGTTGCTTATAGGTAACGTAAAATTATGGCATATCACCTTTGTAATTATTTTGTTGGATCTGATGCAATTTAGACTGGAAAATACCGGCGGACATATTTCTCACCTTTCAGGAGCATTATTTGGTTTTATTTTTATTAAATTGCTTGAAAATGGAATTGATTTAAGTAAAATAGTGTCAAGTGTTTTAGATTTTTTTGCGAATATTTTCACTAAATCGTCTTCAACACCATTCAAAAAAGTACACAAAAATTATAGCAGACCTGTTGAGAAAAGCGGCTCCAGAATCATAACAAAAGACAAAGCACAACAACAAATTGATGAAATTTTAGATAAAATTAGTCAGTCCGGTTATGATAGTCTGACAAAAGAAGAAAAAGAATTTTTATTCAAAACAGGGAAATGATTTGGTTTAAAGTTTAAAGTTTAAGGTTGATTAACTTTAAACTTTTAAACTTTAAACTTTAAACTAAAATAAATGAAAAACCTCTCGTGGTTCAATAAAATAATGTTTTTTTTGAATATAGTTCTAATTGTATTAACATTTATAGCTTATGTTTTACCATTTTTAGCACCTAAATCTTTCCCGTTTTTAGCTGTTTTGACACTATTCATGCCGTTTTTTTTTATTATGAACGCGTTGTTTTTTGTCTATTGGCTGTTGCAGTTTAAAAAGCGAATGATTTTGTCTGGCCTGGTACTTTTGATAGGAATCACTTTTATAAATAAATTTTATAAATTTTCTTCGAATGATTTTCCTGTGGAGGAAAAAGATTTTACGGTAATGAGCTATAATGTTCACCTGTTTAATGTGTTCAAGTGGATTGACAGAGATGACGTTCCCACTGAGATTTTGGCGTTTGTGAATGAAAAAAATCCGGATATTTTGTGTATTCAAGAATACTCTTCATCGGCTAATATTGATTTTAAAGTTTATCCGCATCGATATATTTTTACGGATGGGAATAATGTCAAAACTGGGCAAGCTATCTTTTCTAAATTTCCCATTATTGACCAAGGAAGTATTGTTTTTGCTAACACCACTAATGATATCATTTTTGCTGATATTAAAAAAGGAAAAGATATTATCAGGGTATATAATATGCATTTACAGTCCTTAAAAATATCTCCTGATGTTAATGAAATCAATGAAAATATTGAGGCAATTAATAAGGACAAATCCCAAATGATGTTCAAAAGTATTAGTGTCGCTTTCAAGCAGCAACAGGAACAAGCGGAAATGTTTATGAAGCATAAAGATAAGTGCGAATATCCTATTATAATTTGTGGAGACATGAATAACAGTGCATTTTCCTATGTTTACAGAAGCATAAAAGGAAAACTGCAAGATAGCTTTGAAGAAGCTGGTAAAGGATTTGGGGTTACCTATAAATTTAAATATTATCCTGCAAGAATCGATTATATTTTTGCAGATGACAGAATGAAAATTAAAAAATTCGAGAGTTTTCCTGAATTTGTAAATTCAGATCATTTTCCTGTTATGGCAAGAATGTCATTTGAAGGAGAGTAATTTTTGAAGACTATTTTATATCAATTCTTGTTTCTTTAAATATTCCAGAGCATATTTCCCTTCATTAAATAGTAAATCAAGAACACTTAGATTATTGATGAAACCATATTTATCATCAAAAACCTGGGTGTAACTTTCGAACGAAGAAGAATCTTTTTTCCCGTTTACTAATGCTCTGAAGTCTTTATACTCATTTGCATCCACTTCATGAAAGTATTCTGTCGTGGTAGTGTATTCCAATTTCATTCGTAAACATTTAGATACAATTTCTAAAGTTTCAAAATTTAAATCCAATAAAAAGTTGTGTTTTTTTTCGAAAATGGGACGGAGGTCATCTTCGAAAAATTCGAAAAATGGCGAACTTCGGTAAGCTGCTTCCAATGATTTGAAATGTTGTTTTTGCCAGTCAAAATCAGTTTCTATTTGAATGTCTTTTGTTTTTTGATGGCTTTCTTTAGAATGCTTCACAGGAATATTCAAAAGCTGAATCCCGTTTGGGCTGTAGATATACGTTCTGTTTCGATTGGTTTGTTTCTGAAAATTATCCTCTATTTCAAACACTGTATTTTCTGATTGCGCAAGAGCAGCAAAATGACTTATCGAAGGGAAATAGGTTGGGAATAACAGGGTTTTCATACAATCAGGTTTATATATAAAAAGTAAGGTTTAAAGTTACGAATACAACTTTAAACCTTAGACTTTAAACTAGAAATTTTATACGTTTGCTTTTCTCTCTTTTCTTTTTTTCCAAAAATATTCTCCAACAAAGAAAGCAACTAAGCCAAGCAGAAACAGTTTGAAATAGGATTGTGGTTGTCCTTCACCACTAACAGTCGTGAAAACTCTGTCCCAACGGATTTTGCTTAGCCATTTTCCATTTGTATCCCAACTCATCCAGATAAATATAGGTTTTCCTACAATGTGATCCTCGGGCACAAAACCCCAATAGCGGCTATCTTCTGAGTTGTGACGGTTATCTCCCATCATCCAGTAGTAATTTTGTTTGAACGTGTAATTCTTAACAATTGCTCCATTCAATCGTATTTCATTACCTGTAACTTTTAGGTCATTTTTTTTACCGTTATCATTCTTTTCGTACTCCGTGATAATTCTTTTGTAAAATGGCAAGGTCTCTGTTGTCAAAGCAACCGTTTTTCCTTTTTGGGGAATATAAATTGGTCCCAAATTATCGCGATTCCATTTGTGGATATCAGGGAATATACCATCTTCAACTCCTGAAGAAATTTGTCTTGTTACAGACACTATTCCGGGAACATTTTTTAATCGTTCAGCGCCTGCTGCGGTAAGTGCTTTTAAGAATAATGTGTCTCTTAGTTCGCTTTTAAAGCCTGCTTCGTCTGTTATATCTAAATCTTTTATTAAATACTCAAAATCAATCGGCGTTTTTCCGTCTAAAGCTACGGCATAGGAATATTGAGGTTTTGCTCTTTCTGGCATAACCAATATTTTGCCATCGATATAAACAATTCCATCTTTGATAGACAAGCTATCGCCAGGAACTCCAACACATCTTTTTACATAATTCGATTTTTTATCTACTGGTTTTAAAACATGTCTTTTAGATGTATCAAAAAATTTATAGACAGTATCTACGGGCCAATTGAAAACTACGATATCTGTTCTATCTATGGTTTGAAAACCGGGTAATCTCAAGTAAGGCAATTGAGGCCAATTTAAATACGATTTTCTTTTTGTAAAAGGAATGGAGTCATGTACCATTGGCAAAGCCACGGTGGTCATTGGAACTCTGGCTCCGTAATTCATTTTGCTGACAAATAGAAAGTCACCAATTAGCAAAGATTTCTCAAGTGAAGAAGTTGGTATGGTGTAAGGTTGAATAAAATAGGTATGAACTAAAGTTGCCACGATGACAGCAAAAAGTAGTGAGCTAACGGTGTCTGCTGTTTTATTCTCAGGTTGTAAACTTCGGTCAGCTATGTAATCTAGTTTTTGGGTATAATTAATGTAATAGATGTATAATCCAAAAGTTATTATGCCTAAAAAAGTATCTAAGCTGGATTTTTTTCCAAAACTTCTTAAGGTCTCAATCCAAATAACAGGAAACATAATCAAGTTTATAATTGGAATGAAAAGTAATACGGTCCACCAGGTTGGGCGACCGATGATCTTCATTAAAACAATGGCATTATATACGGGAATTGCTGCTTCCCAACGTTTTCTGCCGGCACTTTCATATAATTTCCACGTCCCTAAAAAGTGAACTATCTGTACAAGCAAGAAAAATACAAACCATTGATATAAAGTCATAATATGTTTTTTTGGTTAATCGGTTATTTGTTTATTATGGAATCATAAAGTTCTATGATTTCTAAAAATCTATTTATCTAATTTGAAAATTAAAATTCTAATACGTCTTTCATTGTAAAAACCCCATGTTTGCCCACAATCCACTCTGCTGCAATTACAGCACCCAATGCAAAACCTTCACGATTGTGGGCTGTATGTTTGATTTCTATTGCATCAACGGCCGAATTATAAATTACGGTATGTGTTCCGGGAACAGTACCGATTCTTTTGCTTTCGATATGAATTTGCTTCGCCAGTTCGCTATCGCTCGAGTGATTTGGTTCTGGGTTTTCAAGAGTCCAATTAGTGTATGAACTATTCTCGATAACTCCTTTTGCTAATGAAATTGCTGTTCCACTTGGTGCGTCCAGTTTTTGAGTATGATGAATTTCTTCCATCTCAACACTATAGCTATCGAATTTTGACATTATTTTTGCCAAATATTCATTGAGTTCGAAGAAAATGTTTACCCCTAAACTAAAGTTCGAGCTGGAGATAAACCCTCCGTTTTTTTCTTTGCACAACGCCAACATTTCATCATAGTGTTCCAGCCAACCAGTCGTTCCTGAAATTACCGGAACATTAGCGAGAAAACAATTCGAAATATTTGTCACAGCAGCAGTTGGAACACTAAAATCGATGGCGACGTCAGCATTTGAAAGGCCGTCATAAGAATTGAATTCGTCTTTTTTCAAAACAATTTCATGACCTCTTTCAAGTGCAATCCTTTCAATTACATGACCCATTTTTCCGTATCCTAAAAGCGCAATTTTCATTTGTGTTTTATTTATGATTAAAAAAATTAAAGAGTAAACAAGTTTATTTTGCTTTTTAAAAATTGTAATTAAGTGTTAGACCAACATTAGTCTTAAATGTTACATCATTGGGATAAATAATAGGTCTGAAGGATAAGTTCTCATCTACATTAAATTGTAGTAAGGCTGCGTCAACATTGGCATCAATGATATTTAAGGCATAAAAGGCCAATGTTATTAAAGCAGATAAATCACGATTCCTTTGATAAAATTTCTGACCCGCAATCAATCTCGTATTATCCAGATACGTATAATTATCATCCGTATATCCTTCTAATCTTCGTTTATAGGCATCTCTATATTGATGGTATTTTTTATTGTTGTCTATGTAAAAATACAGGCTGGTTCCAATGGCGCCATAAACAATCGGAATTTTCCAATACTTTTTGTTGTAGGCTTGTCCCAATCCTGGCAAAACAGCCGAATAAAATGCAGCTTTAGCAGGTGTCAGAGGATCTATGTTATTCGATTTCAAAGTGTCTTTAGCAACAAGAACTGTATCTGGTTTTGTTTGGGCAAAAACAGTACTGTTACCTGTAATAAAAAGGAAGAGAACTATGAAAATGATTTTATGCACTATTCGTTTATTAATTTAATAATTCTGTTGAAGTCTTCTTCGGAATGGAATGGAATAGTGATTTTTCCTTTACCATTTCCGGCTACTTTTACATCTACTTTAGTTCCAAAATAATTTGTAAAAGTACTTTTGTGTGAATCAGCAATTTCAAACGCCGCAGCTTTAGGTTTACCGGCAGGTTTAGGTTTTAAACTTTCCTGATAGTTTTTTACCACTGCCTCCGTATCACGAACCGAAAGATTCTGACTTACGATTTTTTGATAAATATCCGTTTGAATATCCTGATCTTCAATGTTAATTATCGCACGACCGTGGCCCATACTGATGAATCCATCACGAATTCCGGTTTGAATGATGGGGTCTAATTTTAAAAGTCTCAAATAATTAGCAATGGTAGAACGTTTTTTACCTACGCGTTCGCTCATTTGTTCTTGAGTCAATTGAATTTCGTCAATCAATCGTTGGTATGAAAGTGCAATTTCTATTGGATCTAAATCATGACGTTGAATATTCTCAACCAATGCCATAACGAGTGATTCATTGTCATTTGCAATACGAATATAAGCCGGAACTGTTGTCAATCCCACAAGAGTCGACGCACGAAGACGACGTTCCCCTGAGATCAATTGGTATTTATTGAAGTCTAATTTACGTACGGTAATAGGTTGAATAACACCTAATTCCTTGATGGAAGTCGCTAATTCTCTCAATGATTCTTCATTGAAATTGCTCCTTGGTTGAAACGGATTTATTTCTATAGCATCTATTTCAAGCTCAATAATATTTCCTACAACTTTATCGGCATTTTTATCGGCAACGGATTTTATATCGTTTTCCGGATCTTTCAATAACGCAGATAATCCTCTTCCTAAGGCTTGTTTTTTTATTGCTTTTGCCATAAAACTATTTACTGTTTTTCTTTATAACTTCTTGAGCCAAATGCAGGTAATTTATAGCTCCCTTACTTGTTGCATCATAGTTTATTATGCTTTCGCCAAAACTAGGTGCTTCGCTCAATTTTACATTTCTTTGAATAATTGTATCAAAAACCATATCGTTGAAGTGTTTTTGAACCTCTTCTACCACTTGGTTTGATAGCCGCAATCTGGAATCGAACATTGTTAATAACAATCCTTCGATATCTAAATCGGCATTATGGATTTTTTGGATACTTTTTATTGTATTCAACAACTTCCCTAAACCTTCCAATGCAAAATATTCGCATTGAATTGGGATGATTACAGAGTCAGCAGCTGTCAAAGCATTTAGCGTTAACAATCCAAGTGATGGAGCACAATCGATAATGATAAAATCATACTCATCCTTTATGCTTTCCAATGCTTTTTTTAGCATATATTCCCTGTTTTCTTTGTCGACCAATTCGATTTCGATGGCGACAAGGTCAATATGAGAAGGGATGACATCTACATTTGGAGCAGAACATTTGATGATGGCCTCTTTCGGGGTATGACTGTGTTCGAGAATTTGATAGGTTCCTATTTCAACGTTTTCAACATCAATACCTAAGCCGGAGCTGGCATTAGCTTGAGGATCTGCATCGATTAATAACACTCTTTTTTCTAAAACACCTAATGAGGCCGCAAGATTTACAGACGTTGTAGTCTTTCCAACTCCACCTTTTTGATTAGCAATCGCAATGATTTTGCCCATTTATTTTTCTAAATTTTGAACCGTAAAAATACAATTATTTATGGTTTCTAAAAATCTATTTTGTTAACATTCGTTAAAGCTTGATTCCTTGCTATTTGACCTAATTATCAGTTTTTAAATTGAGGTCGTTTTCAGGAGCTATTTCAACTGTTCGTTTCAATCCCGATACTTTGGGACTTGAGCTACACCCTTTTTTCTATTGTCATAAAAGTAGCTTCCTTTGGTCGCTCTTTTCTGCCAAGAAAAAATTAGCTTTTAGCGCTGCAAAGTATTCCTCTGTCATTTGGGCTAGTGTAGTTGAGGTTGTAGAATAATTAGGAAGATAAATTTCGATTTTTTTTAGAGCAAGTAAATTTATTTCTTATTTCATAAATAGTTTTGAAGAAGCAAAAAATAGTTATATATTTGCCGACGCTTTCGGGGTGTAGCGTAGCTCGGTTATCGCGCCTGCTTTGGGAGCAGGAGGCCGCAGGTTCGAATCCTGCCACCCCGACAACCTAGTTGTCAATTCACATCAAAAGGCTGTAAATCACATGATTTACAGCCTTTTTTGTTTTTTGCCAATAAGCTATTTAAGCTATTTGTAAAGCAAGGTTTGTTTGGTCATTTCTTCACTTTATATTATCATCAATACTACTATACCTTGGAGATTTTGGAAATTTAAAAATGGATTATTGTTCTTTATTTCTCTTTTAATTAAGTTGGATATTAAAAATCGCTATTGCCGGTGCTCTCGTTTATTTAATTAAGTGCTTTTTTCAATTCCGCCGCGGCCTGTAATAATGCAGATTTTGTGCCGGGAACATTGCTCAATGCATTTAGCAGTGCCCAGTCATGAATCATTCCATTATAACGTATTGCAGTCACTTTTACACCTGCTTCATCCAATTTACGTGCGTAAGCCTCACCTTCATCACGCAAAATATCATTTTGAGCCGTTTGAACCAGAGCAGGAGGCAGGTCTGTGAGTTGTTCTTTTGTGGCTAATAACGGTGAGGCATAAATTTCTTTACGTTCTTTAGCATTGGTGGTATAATTATCCCAGTACCAAATCATCAAACTTTTGGTTAAAAAGCGTTTTGTTGCAAATTGATTATAAGATTGCGTTTCGAAGTTAGCATCAGTTACTGGCCAAAACAATACTTGTAACTTAATTTTAGGTCCTTTTTTATCTTTAGCCATTAGCGCAACTACCGTGGCCATGTTGCCGCCAACGCTATTACCCGCCACGGCTATGCGCTGACCGTCTATGCCAATTTCTTTGCCATTTTTAGCCACCCATTTTGTTGCGGCATAGGCTTCATTAATGGCCACTGGATATTGGGCTTCGGGTGAGGGGGTATAGTTTACAAATACCGCGGCAACACCTGATGCTACCACCAAATCACGTACCATGCGTTCGTGAGTGGGGAAATCTCCCAAAACCCATCCGCCGCCATGAAAGAACATAAATACGGGTAAAATTTCTTTTGCTTTTTTTGGCTTAACAATATTCAATTTAATAGTCAATCCGTCTTGAGTGATGGTTTTTTCAGTAACGGTTACCCCGGAGAGATCCACTTTTACAGAGGATTGAGCCTTAGCCAAAACTGCTCTACCCTCTTTGGGAGATAACTCTTCTATCGGTTTTCCTGGTGCTGCGTTAATGACTTTTAAAAATGATTTAACGTTGCTTTCAATATTTGGGTCTTGGGCCGGATCGATCGTCTGGGCCGAAACCCCTTCACCAGAGGCTATAACGATCATAGTAATTGCCGCTTTACTTAAAATTGATTTTCTTTTCATTTTGTGCAATTTTTTGATAATGTTCTTAATCATTTATATAATGAGTTAAAATAATTTACTATTTGGCAGCTTTAGCCATCTCTGGTTTTAATATGACTTTCGTCCATCCTTTGTCACGGGCATCAAAATGTTTGTAAGCTTCAGGAGCCTGATCTAAGGATAGTTCGTGTGATACAATTAACGAAGGTTTTGCTTTCCCTACAGAAATCAGAGTGCTTAGCTGACGATTGTAGGCTTTCACATTTGCCTGTCCCGTAGCTATTCGCTGGCCTTTCATCCAGAATTGACCAAAATCAAAATCCATATGTCCTTCTTTCTGTAAAGCCTCTTTTGATTTTGGATCTTTGGGTACAAAAACTCCTACTACTCCGATTGATCCGGTTGCCTTCACGGCCTGTACCAATTCATTCATCGTAATATTTGAATGTTCTTCGCCGTGTTTATCACAACACTGGTAACCCACGCATTCGCATCCTTTATCGGCACCGATACCTTTGGTAAGCTCCATCACTTGCTCCACAGCGGAACCTTTGGAAAAATCAATAGCAATTGCTCCTAATGCTTCGGCAAGTTTCAGTCGGTCAGGATGATTATCAACAACCATAATCTGACTTGCGCCTTTAATACTTGCTGAATGTGCTGCCATTAGCCCAACAGGTCCTGCGCCATAAATAACTACAGAATCTCCGGGCATTACATTAGCTAATTCAGTTGCATGGTATCCTGTGGGGAAAATATCGGATAACATCACATAATCATTCTCCTTTTCAAGAGCATCTTCCGGTAATTTTAAGCAATTAAAATCCCCATGGGGTACACGCAAGTATTCCGCCTGTCCGCCACTGTAAGGCCCCATTCCTGCAAAGCCATATGCAGCACCTGCCATTCCGGGATTCATAGTGAGGCAGAAACCGGTCAAGCCGCTTTCACAATTGCGACAATGACCGCACCCAATATTAAAAGGCAGACAAACCATATCACCCACTTTAATCTGGGTTACGGTTTTGCCAATTTCAACAACTCTGCCCATATTTTCATGTCCAAATATCCGACCCGGTTCCATATCTGTTCTTCCTTCATACATGTGAAGATCAGATCCACATATATTGGACGTGGTAATTTTAACCAAAACATCCGTCGGTTGCTCAATTTTGGCATCCGGCATTTCTACTACCCTAACATCATGAGGGCCAAAATAAACAAGTGCTTTCATACTAATGGCATTTTAAATGGTTAGTCAATAATTAAGTGCTTCTTTTTCTTATATAAAGTTTATATCAAGAATTAAACAAAGTTATTGATATTGGTTTAAATACTTTGTTATCAGTATGTTAATAATTTTTTTGATATTTAATAAGCTCAAATTTTCTTCGAAAAGTAAGACTGTATCTGGAGATTTTTTTACTGTATTTCCTTGCAAAAAAGAATTGATGGTTTTTCCATTATTAAAAAATTATAGAGGAGCAAGTCTTTAATTAGTTTCCTGAAGTTAATTAAAAAGCAACAAACTGTTCCAAAATAAATGAAACAATTGATGAATCACAGTAAAGTATATTTTGTACAAATTATGGTACAAAAAAGAGTGCAATCCTGCCATAATATAAAAATTCTTTTTCTGTCTCAACAATAGGAATTTCTTATAGTAGAATAAAAAAACTCATTATTCAGGTTATATAATCCAGCAATTATGCCTTATTTTTGCAACTTCAAAAATGTAATAAAATCTTGCTATGTCAGATACAATCGAAAAAATTAAATGTCTTATTATAGGTTCTGGTCCGGCAGGTTATACTGCTGCTATTTATGCTGCCAGAGCAAACATGAATCCTGTTTTGTACCAAGGAATGCAGCCTGGTGGACAGCTAACAACAACTAATGAAGTAGAAAATTGGCCTGGAAACCCTGAAGGAATTACGGGTCCGGAAATGATGGTTGGTTTACAAGCGCAAGCACAACGTTTTGGTACTGAGGTGCGCGATGGTTGGGCTACAAGAGTTGATTTCTCGGGCGATATTCACAAAGTATGGATAAATGAGACTAAAGAATTGCATTGTGAAACTGTTATTATTTCTACAGGCGCTACTGCTAAATATTTAGGTTTACCTTCAGAACAACATTATTTAAAAATGGGTGGTGGTGTTTCGGCTTGTGCTGTTTGTGATGGATTTTTCTATAGAAACCAAGAAGTTGTAATTGTTGGGGCAGGGGATTCTGCATGTGAAGAAGCACATTATTTGTCAAAACTTTGTAAAAAAGTAACGATGTTAGTGCGTAGCGAAAAATTCAGAGCTTCAAAAATCATGGAAGAACGTGTTCGCAAAACGGAGAATATTACCATCCTGATGAACCATGATACCGTTGAAGTTTTAGGAGACGAACAAGTGGTTACGGGTGTAAAAGCTTTAAATAAAACTACTGGTGAAACTTTTGAAATAGAAGCTACTGGTTTCTTTGTTGCCATTGGACACAAACCTAATACAGATATTTTTACGGATTTTATCACACTAGATGAAACGGGTTATATCGTTAATACTCCCGGAACTTCAAAAACAAATGTTGCCGGTGTTTTTGTAGCCGGTGATGCTGCAGATCATGTGTATCGTCAAGCAATAACTGCTGCCGGAACCGGTTGTATGGCTGCCTTAGACGCGGAAAGATATTTAGCTTCTAAGGAATAAACGGAATTAGAAAATTTATTTGTAGATAATAGATTCATTCTAAGATTTTTCAGTCTTGTTTTAAATTGAAACCCCCATTAGCTAAAGGCTGATGGGGGTTTCGTTTATACTTATTTTAGAGTAATTATTTGACTCCAGTTTTTCTACCCTCCTTCGGAAGGGTTGGGGGGAGGATTTTCTATTTTATTTTTTTGAATAGTTTTGCTTCGTCGCTAAATTGTCGCATTTCTATTTTTGGTGACCCAAAAAGGTGTAGCTCTGATTTGTCGGCTGCATCAATAATGACGTTTGTCTCTACAAACAGGCTGCAATTCGTATAGCTTTCCGTAATTATTTCTGCATCTTTTACAATTAGTTTATTTCCGGTTAAAGTCGAATTATTATCTAATCGAATTATTGCTTTAGTTGCGCTACCTTCAAGCGTAGCATCAGATTTTTGATACAAATCAACTTTTAAATCAAAAGTGGTAAGTAAAGATTTTAATGCTGCATTTTTACTCAATTGTATAGTCGTGTTTTCCGATCTTAGATTGAGTTGTGTTTTCGATTTATCATCGGCCTGCAAAATGAATTTCTTAGTGTTGACATTCAAAAAAAGTTTAGAATAATCTGAGGTTTTAAATGTAATTTCATCCAGCTGAATTTCTTCTATTGCATTAATTATTGCCTCATTTTTTGAAGTTACCAGAGTCAAATCGCTGTTGTAGGTTACCCTTACAATTAGTTTTTTATAATTTACCGCTTCTTTTGTAGTGTAAATGCGAAGTGTGTTGTCTTTTAAATCAAATGAAATAATATCATGAAGATTATCATCAGCTTCAATTTTTATACTACTTTTTTCTCCTCGCTCTAAGTTTACTTCAACGTTATCTTCTACTTCCAAGGCCTGAAAATTTCCAATTTCCTTATTTTCGATTGTAACAGTTCTCGAACCTTTTATTTTATCTTTCTTCTGCGCCAAAGTTAGAGTTGTAGACAATACGAGTAGGAGTATAGCGATGTGGTTTTTCATTTTTATTTTTTGATTATTGTTTGACAAATATAAAAAAACATCCGTTTCATTAAGCATAGAAACGGATGTTTTAGAAATTGGGTTTGAAAATTATTCTTCTGTTTTCTTCAAATTGTCGTCAGGGATTCGATCTATCAAATAATTGTAAGGATCAATTCCAGCTTCAAAAGGCTTTTCTTTTGTTTTGAAAGTATAAACATTGTCTTTTTTTGTTATTTTCAACCTTTTGTAAACTAAAACCTTTCCTAAATCAGCATCACTTTTCGGTTCTGCAAAAACGGCTACGTCGATATAATCGGCAACAGGCATTTTGGTTTCCTTCCCAAGTGCGTCAGATCTGAATTTTTCGGAGGTTGTTTTCAAAGTGACTTCATATTCCGTACCTACTTTTTTGTATTTGGCTTCCAGCATTCGGTTAGAGAAAAGCGTAATATTTTCGAACATATCGGCTATTAAATACTGCAAATGCGGCGGAGTTATTTTTCGGAATTCATTCACAGCATCTATCGAAGTAGGAAAAGGTGGGTTTTTGTAAGCATACATGTTAACTAAATTTTTCATCGCCTGATTTAGCTTTTTTTCGCCAATCATTTCTTTGAAATAATACATAACCACACTCGCTTTTTGATAATGAATGTATTGTTGCTGTTCAGTTTTCATCAAAGGCTGTTCTCCTTCAAGTTCCGAACTTCTTCCACTTAAATAACGATCCATCTCATATTTCAAGAACTTTTTCATTTTGTCTTTTCCATATTCTTTTTCCATTACCATAAGCGCTGAATATTGAGCAAAACCTTCGCTCATCATTTCGCTTCCTTGCATATTGGCACCGGAAACTTGATGTGCCCAATATTGATGGCCCATTTCGTGTGCCGTGACATAATAAACCTGGTCAATATCGTCCTTTTTTACTTCACGTAAATCGGTGATAAAACCAATTCCTTCACTGTATGGCATTGTCCCCGGAAAGGCTTGCGCAAAACTTTGGTATCTTGGGAACTCAATAATTCTACATTGTTTATGGTAGTAAGGGCCAAAATTTGCTGTATAATATTCCAACGACTTTTGCATACTTTTCAGCATATTAGGAACATTATAGGCATGCTGTTTGTCATAATAGACTTCCATGTCAATTCCGTTCCATTTTTTTCTAGCAACTTCATATTTTGCAGAAATAAAAGAATAGAAATTCAATGATTTTTGATCCAATTTGTAGTTGAAATATTTTCTTCCGTTGGCTTCCCATGTTTTTATCAAAGAACCCGGAGCAATAGCCGTTTGGTCTGGCGTTGTGCTAATCGTTGTGTTCACTTGGACCCAATCCGAATCATTTCCAATGTATGTATTGGCTCTAGCCGTTAGATTGTTCTCATCCAGTTTTGCCATTCTTTCTCGTTTTGGCAATTTCAGTTTGATGCGTTTGTTTTTATCTGAAATTTCCGCATTACGATTGTATCCTAAAGAAGGTGAAATGTCGTAATTATTAAAGAAAGTTCCATTTTCAGTCAGTTGTGTGAAGCTCACTTGATTTTCAAATCCTTTGGATAATTTCCATAAATCGATATTGATTTTGATGGAGTCATTTGGAGCCAAAGGTTTTTCTAAAGTATAGATTCGATAACTTAAACGGGAATCCTTTAATTTCAATTTTGCTCCTGAAATGCTAATTTTTATACTATCGGTCAGTTGTGGCATCGTAAAATGGAGTTCCTGAATTGGCGCATTCGATTTGTTTTTTGCCCAAGCTTCGACTTTGGCAATCATGCTTCGTTCTTCGGGCATGATGTCAATAGTATAATTGAATTTATAAAACCGGGGTTGCGCTAAATGTTCGAATTTCTTATACTTTTTTTCATAATCTACTTGTTTGTTTTCTTGCTCTTTTGAAGAATCGTAAGTATTTAGAATTTTTGTATTGTAAAAAACAAAACTACCGCAAAGTATAAAGGCAAATAGACTAATGGTTATTGGGATTGTGTTTTTTCTAAATTGAAGTTTTGCATTTGCCCATCTGTATTTAAATTGAGGTTCCTTACCTCGAATAAAAAAGGCAATGATTACAAAACACAAAATCAAACTTGCCAATGCCCAATAGATATTGAACCAAATTGTTGATGCCACAAATGGTCCAAAGCCATTCATGTCCGAGTAGGTTATTCGTGGGACTGCCCCAAAATTCAACATATTTGTATTGATTTCAAGCAAACCCCAAACGAAACTATTTACAATCACAAAAGTGACGAAAGCAAAATAGGCAATATATCGATTGTTGATTAAATAATGGAACAACAGTGAGAGCACAACCAGAAAGGAGAAACTCAGCAATTCGATAATTAATAGTGATTTGAAGTAAACATCCAATTGGTAGTTGTAATAGCCGTATGCTGTTTGTGCAATAATTCCAACAACTATTGTCAATGCAAAAACAATGGCCAAACTGATAATCAGGGCAACTAATTTTGAAGTAAACAAAACCCCTGTTTTTATAGGAGTGGCATCTTGAATTTCATTGATTTTTGCATCGCGTTCTTTCCAAACTAAAACGCCGGTGTAAAAAGTAATAAAACCAATCATAAAGATGTTAAAAGCTCCTTTTATAGTATCGATTACATTATACGTTACAGGATATTGCGATGTACCATAATTACCCGTAAAAATAGCCAGACTCGCAATCAAATTAATCATGCCGATGGCAACAATGATAATAAATGTAGGATTTTTGACGATAGCCTTGGTTTCGAATTTTACTAAATTCCAAAATGTGTTTATCGAAAACACATTCGCTTTTGTTGGTTCTAATACAATAGTTGAAATAATTATTGGCGTTTCAACTGCTTTTAATTTTTTAGTTTTTTTAGTTTTTTCTTTTTTGGTATTAAAAGAAAATTTGTAATAAACAGCTATTAATATAATCAAGCTGATTCCCAGCCATATCAAACGATTGGTTAATAAATCGCCATGCAATGTAACTGCATCTAAATTTTTTTCGGCAACTGTGGCGTATTTGGTCATAATCCTAAAAGGGCGGATGCCAAAAGGATCAAGCAAATTTGCCAACCATTCTTTTTGGATGTCTTTCGTAAATCCCGCTGAGACAATATAGAAAACCAAAATGAGCATGGCGCCAATAAAGGAAATAATATTGCTTCTGAAAATAATAGCTAAACCAAATAGTAAAACTCCCGAGATAATCACATTTGGAATACCAAAAACCAAAAGGCCTTGCAAATGCCCAGCCCAAATGACTTCGCCAAATCTTTCCGGCGGACACATATCGAATATTGGTGCTAAAACAGGAGCAATCAAGGCACCAAGTGAAACGCCAAGCAAAGGAATTACCGAAACGATTGCTGCGCCTATAAATTTCCCGAAATAATAATCTCTTTTTTTGATAGGTGATGAAAATACAAATTGATGCATCCCGTATTGAAAATCACGGTTGGCAGTAGCATTCATAAAGGCAGTGGTCATCAACAAACAGATTATCGAAATGATGCCATAATATTGCTCAATAGCGTAAGGAGCATTTTTGTGAATGTTGCCTATGCTTCCGCCAAGTGTAACATTTTCTGAAGCGACAGCAAAAAAAACGAGTAAGGTATTGATGAATAAAAAGATCCATATCATTGGCGTTCTTAACCAATATTTTAATTCATATCGTATAAATTTCCACATAGTAATTTAAAATAATGGGTTAGACTAATTCGTTTAATTGCGCAAAAAATACATCTTCCAGATTTTCTTCTGCCGGAGTGAATCCATCATTTAAATGGCTATCCGAAAATACATGAATCAAAGGTTGACCTCCAACTAGTTTATTAGAAATGACTTTGTACTGATTTTGATATTCAGGCAATTTTAATTTAGTTACTTTTTTCTCCCAAACTTTACCTTTCACTGCTAGTAATGCATCATCAGTATTGCCGCTAAATAATACTTTTCCATTGTTCATTACCGCCATTTGAGTACAAAGTTCACGAACATCTTGCACGATATGTGTAGAAAGAATTACGATAGTGTTTTCGCCAATTTCACTCAAAATATTATAGAATCGATTTCTTTCACCAGGATCCAATCCAGCGGTTGGTTCATCTACAATAACTAATTGCGGCTTGCCGATTAAACATTGTGCAATCCCGAAACGCTGACGCATACCGCCGCTGTAACTGCTTACGGCATTTTTTCGGTGTTCCCAAAGATTGACTTTGGTCAGTAATTGTTCTACGATTTGTTTGCGATCGGATTTTTTGTCAAATCCCTTTAGTAATGCTAAATGATCTAAAAGTTCCACCGCAGAGGTTCTTGGATAAACACCAAATTCTTGAGGCAAATACCCAAGGACTTTGCGAACCGCTTCTTTATCATTCAAAATATCAATTTCTCCAAGGGTTACCGAACCACTATCAACATCTTGCAAAGTAGCAAGCGTTCGCATTAAAGAAGATTTTCCGGCACCATTTGGTCCAAGCAATCCAAACATTCCTTTTTTTATGTGAAGTGAAACATCGTTTAGTGCATGCACACCATTACTATATTTCTTGTCTAAGTTTTTAATGATTAATTCCATTTATATTTTTTGGTTTTTGGTTGATAATGCTTGTTTGACTATTAGAATGGTAGTTTGTTACATTTTATTAAGAAATAACCTTAAAATAATCAATTTTCACGAATTTTAAAATGGATTTATAGAAATAAATTATTTTTCATTCCAAATGAGACAAAAAAAATCATCCACTTTTGATGAATGATTTATTTGCATTTTGGTAAAAAGAAGTACTTATTCTTTGCTGATGCTGCTTCCTGAACTTTCTTCTTTAGTGATTTTTTTTGGAACAATATCATAATTGATCTCAGAACCGCTAGAGGCTTTTGCATTCAAACTTACCAAGGGATGAATAGATATAGAGCTTCCGCTGGAGGAGTTGGCAGTTATGTCATTTGCCAATAACCCTTTTGCCTCTATTTCGCTACCACTTGAAGATACTGTTTGCAGCTTTAATGCTTTTCCACTAACTGTAATTGTGCTTCCACTACTTGCTTCACAAATAACAGAGTCGGCTTCTAAATTTACATTTATTGAACCTGCGCTCGAGGCTTCCAAGCTAATGCTTTCTCCTTTAAGTGTGTTTATACTTTTAATTGTTGAACTACTGGAGGCTTCTAGTTTATCAATAAAAGGCATCTTAACGGTTACTTTTTTTGATTTAATATTGATAAAAGAATTATAGTCACATTCGATTATGAGTACACCATTTTCTACTTTAGTGGTGATTTCTTTTTGCAAATTGTCATCGGCTTCAACAGTGATTTCCGTTTTGTCTGATTGTTCAATGACAAGATCGATGGCATTGCTGACTTCTACACTTTTAAAATCGCCTGATATAATTCTCTTTTCAGTTGTAACATGACCATTTCCTCTTATTGATTTCATGTTTCCTGAAAAGTTGCAGGAGGCAAATAGTAAGGCCGTTAGGGTTACAATAATAAATTTGGTGATCATTGTGATAATTTTTATCATGGCTATTTAGTTTTAATGATAATACCGTCTTCGTTTATTTTTAATTCTTTAAACCTTTTTTTTGAATTGCTAATGGTATCTCCTTTTACAGTAACACCATCTTCATTAATAATAACTGATGTTTGTGCGCTATCATTATCAATATCTTCAATAGGATCGATATCATCAAATTCATTTTCATCGGCAGGACAATTCAAACATTTTACTTTTGAACCTTCTACTTTGTAAACATAGTTGTCAGAACTGTAATGTAAGTTGAAGAATGAATCATCAGATCTGTCATAATCCTGAACAGAAGAATCTGGTTTTAATAAAGTTCCTTCAGGTAAATATAAGAAAATTTCCACTTCCTGATCACGAAATTTATTGCTTACTTCAGTCAGTAAATAATTGTCCAGAATTAAATGATTTCCTTCAATTTTAACAGCATATATTATTTTTTCGGCTCTTAATTTAGCAGCTTGGAATGATTTTCCTCTTGCCATTTTCTCAATCTGAATGAATGGTAATTTCTCATCAGTATGTAAAATTTGCAATTTTACATTGTTTGAATAAATTAATTCAGTGTTTGCCGAGTCTTGCACAAACTTGAAGGTTTCCCTGTCATTAATGTCCTTAGTGTAATAATCATTGTATCTGAATTTTACAAACAAGGTATCATTTGGCATCAAATTAATAGTTTCTTTTTTTACTGTTTTTCCTTCAAATGCCACTTCAGAAGCTTGTTTGATTCCGATTGAAATTAAAATTGCTATGGCAATTAACCAAAGTGCTAATGCCGTGTATTTCGCAATATTTCCTATCGACTTCATGGCTGGAGACAGTAATTTGAAACCTAAAAGAGTCAAGAAAAAGAATGGAATTCCAACAGCAAAGAACATCAATAATCCAAAAGACCAAATAGGATAATCCGTAAAATTCCCCGCTTCAATAAAACCTCTCCATGGCACATCAATAAAGTCTGAAGAACCTAAAGTAAAAACAGCTATCAGTAATGAAATTAAAGTTACATTTCCAATGATAATCAAAATTACTCCAAGAAATTTTGCGAAAACTTTAAAAACGGTCATTATAAAATCGCCTAAAGAACTTCCTATTTTATTGGCACCGGTTTTAATTTGATTGCCATATTTGTCGTAATCTGCATTTTTTATTTTATCTGAAACATTTTCAAACTCTTCTCTTACTTTTTTTTCGATGTTTGAAATGGTAACCGGCTCGCCTCTCATTTCTAGTTTTTCAGCAGTTGTTGTCGCCTCTGGCATCACAATCCACAGAATGATATACGCTAAGACACCGGATCCAGCTACAAAAACCATTAATAAAAGGAAAATTCTAAGCCAAACTTTATCTATTCCAAAATAATGTCCCAATCCTGCAAGAACACCACCAATCATTCCGTTTTCAGTATCTCGGTAAAGCTTTTTGGTTCTTTTAGAGTCGGCATTATAGGTTTGTGAAGTGTGATTGTCTTCTTCGATTATATAATCTTCAGGTTGACCCATTACAGCAATAACTTCATCTACATCTTTCAAACAAATTACATGTTTGTCGCTTTTTTGTTTTTCGGTCAATAATTCCGAAACACGCATTTCAATATCTTTGATGATTTCTTCTTGTCCTGATGATTTAGATAAAGAACGTTTTATAGCGTCAAAATAACGCGTCATTTTTAGGTATGCATCTTCATCAATATGAAAGAACATTCCGCCTAAGTTAATATTTACAGTCTTGTTCATGGCTATTATTTTTGGTTTGTGATTAGATTTACGGCATCTGACAATTCAGTCCAAGTGCCATTAAGTTCGTTTAAAAATGTTTGTCCTATTTCGGTTAGACCATAGTATTTTCTTGGTGGTCCCGAGGTTGATTCTTCCCAACGGTAGCTAAGTAATCCGTCATTTTTTAATCGGGTAAGCAGCGGATAAATCGTTCCCTCCACGACTAATAATTTTGCGTTTTTCAAAGTGTCTAATATTTCCGATGTGTATGCATCTTTTTCTTTCAATACGGATAGGATGCAAAACTCGAGAACACCTTTACGCATCTGGGCTTTTGTGTTTTCAATGTTCATAATTCGTTTTTTTTGATTTTTGGTTGATTAAACTATTCATTTTTTGATTGATGATTGATTGCTTCTGTCTGGTTTATTTTATAAAAGGTATGGTTAACGGATATTGGTATTTTTCTCCATTTGATGTTTTGATAGCAGCATAAATAATTAAGAAAAATTCAGCGACTTTCAATAGACCAAAAAGAAGAATAGCAAGCAGGCCAACTGTAACTATTCCGATGTTATTTCCAAAATTGAAATCGGTAAAAACAAAATCGTGATGATTCATCATTGTGTTAAAAGAGATGTTGCTGAATACAGTGAAGATAAAAATTGGAATTGCGATCATAATTAAAGTCAAAGAATATAACAACAAACTCAATTGAAAATTAAGTACTTGTTTACCATGAAAATCTACATACTCCGATTTGTCTTTTTTTGAAGTCCAAATCAATATTGGAAAAATATAATTTCCAAAAGGTATGAAATATTGAGTCAGTGCACTTAGATGTGTAAATGTTGCGGTGTTTTTTTCGGTGGTAGTTTCCATTTTTTTTGTTTTTGATTGCTTTGCCAGTTCGCCTTTCAGGCTCGTGTGATGATTGAAAATCCGAGGCTAATTAATTTTTTAGGTCACCTAGTAATTTCTTATACAAATATATGTCTAAAAGAAAGTATCTTGTATCGCATAGTACCAAATATTAACAAAATATTAACAAATATTTTTTATATGTATGCATAGTATTTTTTTGTACTTTAGCAAAAAAACCACTGCAAATGAGACTTACAGCTTCTAAACTCAATAAATTTTTATTATTCAAATTACCATCTGCATTTATTTGTGGAGTAAGAGTAAAGGAAATAGACGAAAATAAATGCGTAGTATCGGTTAAGCATCGATGGATTAACCAAAATCCGTTTAATTCGATGTATTTTGCGGTGCAAGCCATGGCTGCGGAGTTATCCACGGGTGCTTTGGTGATGTTTCAAATTCAAAAAAGCGGAAAAAAAATCTCTATGTTGGTGGCTAATAATAAGGGGAATTTTACAAAGAAAGCAACTGGAAGAATCACTTTTACCTGTAAGGATGGCCATTTAATTGAAGAAGCAATACAAAATACAATTGCTACTGGAGAAGGGCAAACCTTCTGGATGAAATCTATTGGTACCGATGAAAAGGGGATTCAAGTATCTGAAATGGATTTTGAATGGAGTGTTAGAGCAAAATAAAATATGGGCTTAACCTCATATCGATAATAAAAAACGCCTCTAAATTTTAGAGGCGTTTCATTTTTTAGTAAGTTATGCTTTCTTAGAACAGCAATTTTTTCCTTCGGCTTTAGCCATCGTGGCATCACATCTTTTGCTTTCAGTTTGAGCCATTTTTGCCTCGCATTTTTTTCCTTCGGCTTTGCATTTAACTTGACATTTTTCTATTTCTGCAACAGTCATTGCTTTTATATTAGAATCATCTTTTACACCGCATGATTCTTTTTTAGCTTTTTCTTTTACGTCTGGCTTAACTTCTTGTGCGCCAACATTAATTGTGAATAAAGCTATAGCTAAGATGGTACCTATTTTTTTCATTTTTATTAAAGTTAAATTTTTAATTGAGTGATTATTTAAAACCGTTAATCAAATATAATAAGAAAAATTAATATCGATTTTAAAATTTTGGTTAATACTTACTTAAACCATTGCCCTTAATTATGCGGTATAAATTGTTTACCTAATGATTATTTTTTTACTGAAATCTCCTTTTGTAGTCTTAACTTTCACAATATAGACTCCTGAAGGTACATTTTTAATTGGAATTTGAATATTATTTTGTTTTTGGTCTTCCACATCCCAATTGGTAATAGACTGACCCAATAAATTGAAAAGGAATACTTTGTTTACTGTTCCGTCTATAAATTTGTTCTTGATGTTTAAGGTTTTAGTATTATTTGTAAAATAAACCAAGATGCTTTCAGGTAAAGTAAAATCGTCTACTTTAAGTGTTTTATCAGCAAATCTCAATGAGAAACGGTTGTTGTATTCTCCAATAGCAAGTGAAACTTTTAAAGCACTTTCTCTAAGGTCATGGTATATACTGGTTAGATTATCATGCAGATAAATTTTAGTGGTATTTGGCATATTTTCTAAAGCGTCAATTTTTATTGTACTTAACCCTTCCTTGGCTATTGTAAAACCCAGAGGAATTATTTGATTGTCATTAAAATTTGGGATTGCTTGAATTACAAACTGACTATCACTCAATTCCCAATACATATCATTGTCATTTGTATCAAACATTGGTGCATCATAACCTAAATCAAATTGATTTGTGGAATTAGGGTCGGCTCCAACTAATAGTTGTCGATGCGCACCAACAGGAGAGTCAAAACCCAATCTGATTTTTAATCTTGTGTCTGTATCGGTAGTATTTGACTTGTCGCCACCTGTTTTCAAAAACATGGAACTTGTAAGATTTTCTCTCATGAATACCCGTTGACTATTTTTAAAATTTATGGTCCCACCCTGAACGGTCGATGTTGTCCCAATTATGGCAGGATCTAATGCAGCATCCACAAAAAATCCTTGGGCTACAGGTATGTAACGTCCTGGTGCTTTTAACCCGGATGCACCGTTATTTAAAGTTAATGAACTGTCATTGATACCCGGAACACCTCCTGTTAATGTGTAGGTTGCATAACCACCCTCATATTCAGCTAATTCATGATTATTTGATAAACCAAAATGATCCCAAAAATAGAGTGCACCATTAAATACGTTGAAACCTGCTCTGCCTGCTAAATTATCTTTTATAAATTCATCGGCATCGAGGGCAGAAGGATATGGATTACCAATTAAATAGGTTTGCTCTTGCGAAATATTCAGAGAAATAGTTCCTGAATTGGGTTTGCCAACAAATACATGATTTTGTTTTACATCTATAGCTGCTGTTCCGCCTGTTCCTTTCATGGTAAATCCTTCTCCTGTGTTTAAAGGTAATGTACTTCCAATATAGTTCCATTGATTATAATCTTGTAAATCCGTATTTAAGTCGAGCGTTTGTGAATTGTAGGACCATAGCCAACGGTTGCTTATTTTTATTGGAATTGTCACTGCTCCATCGGCACTAAATGCTCCTTCAACAAAGTTTATAGTTTTCGGATCAGCGGAGTTTGTACCATCCCTTAAAATACTTGTAAGTGAGTAGGGGGTGTTATTAATAACCCCTTGAATTATACTTACTGGTGATGACCAATAATTGTAATTGAAACTGTTTTGCTTGCCTTGTTGGTCCCGTTCAATATATCCTGAACTAGCTACCTCAAAAATACTTTCACTGAATTGATTAGTAGTGAATAGGTTAGATGAATTATAGGTGCCATATCTCTTTTGTACCAATTGTGATTCTCCTACCAGATCAATATTGCCATTCAATTTTAAATAATGGGTAATCCATAATCCTTGACCATCATTTTTTTCGATAGGTGTGGTGACAACAGGATCAGCAATTGTTAATTTGCCTGCGGTTGAAATTAAACCTAAAATGGTGATATCTTTATTTCCAGAACTAATATTATGTCCTGTTTGTACAATATTCCAATCGATTAGAGTTCCATTAAAACCAGTACTATTTGGATAATCCCAAACAGAATCACCATATTTCCATGGAGTTGTCCCGGAGCCTGTATCCATCCAGTTACCATCTCTTATTGAAACATAAGGTAATGGAGCAGTTTCTTCTTGGGAACTCGTAATGTTTCTTAATTTGCCATCAACACCTTTTCCTGCAAAAGGTTTAAGATAACCACAATCAATTTGGTTCATACGGTAATACCCTTTTAAATTTGCCCAAGATATTGGTTGATCATCGATTCCGTCTTTATTGGTATCAGGGCCATTAACATCAATAGGTATTATTTCTCCTCGAACAGCAGTACCATTATTAATAATTTGTTGATTCATCATTTGTCTCACATGGTCTGGACTTAAACCTACATCCCAAACTCTTAATTCATCCATCCATCCTGAAAAATGATTTACAGGTTTATTTGGAGTATTTCCTGTCTGGTCCATAGCTCCCGCAATACACTCAAAACTATTGGTTGTTGGTTGAGAACCGGCAGAACGAACAACTTCAATTCCGTCAACATATAATATATAGATTCCGCCACTATAGGTAACCGCCACATGATACCATCTACTGGTAGTTAATGGAAAAGACGATGTTATTTTACTGCCATTATTCCAATTAAATGTCAATGTACTTCCAACAAGTCTTATGTCATATCCATCAATAAGACTGTTAGCATTTCGTTTAGATATAATGGTTTGGATAATACTTGGTGGATTAATGGGTTGTGGATCTGGTTTTACCCAAACTTCTATGCTAAATGCACTAGTTAATCCATAATTATTTTTAAAAGCGATATAATCATCAACTCCATCAAAATCAACCACGTCACAATTGGTTAATGTTACCTGAACAAAACTGTCACAAATTGCAGTGTCGGATCCCACTCTCCATCTCAGAGTATAAACACCTGAATCACCCGAAAATGATGAAATTGGACTAGAGACATCAGAAAAACTATAGGTTCCACATGTGTTTGTAGTATTAAAGACAGACCATGTTCCTGTTGCTCCTGTACCCGGATCATCATTATAATCTATTTTTTTAGCCGGATCCTTTGGTACTAATGAAGGATAGGCTCCTTTGTTGAAATTTTCTTTAGCGGTTTTGGTATTGTCATAAGCATTAAGTTGAACTGTTCTTTCTCCGCATTGTTCGTTGGTGTATGCTTGTGCCTCACCGGCATACGAATAATTTACTTTTACAGTTGCTAACGCAGTTCCGTCTGGATCATAGGCTCTACATCCATTTATTAAAGATGTTGCCCCATATTTGTGGACACCTGGTGCTGTTGGAGTAATTGGAATTGCTACCTCTAATTTACCTCGAATAATATACTCTCCTGGAGTTCCAAGGCCATCTGTCCATTCTACCTCATCGTAATAAGGTTTAACAGGAATTGTAATATTATCAATTGCCCATACACTTTCATCAGTTGTACCAAAAAAGGTCCACTTCACTCTAAGACTCGTAAGTCCATATGAAGGAATTGTTTTAATGTATTCGTATAAATCAAAACAGGAGTTATCGTTTGCAAACATATAATAACTAGAGGTTGAAGGAGGTTTATTTTCTGGAGAATCCCAATCCCAAGTTAATGGCGGGTTTTTCCCTATTAATTCTTGTAAGGGAATGTTATAAGTTGTTCCGCCGTCTAATGACAACTCTAACTTGGCATAATCTCCCGCATGTAGGTTATACGCTTGGTCGAAACAGATAGATGCTTCGGCTAAACCTTCCAAACTAAATATGGGAGTTTCTAAGGTTGTTGGTCCTACACCAAACTTTGTAGTATATTCATTACTATTATAATTACCATGTGCCATTCCAAATTTCTTCCCTAGTATACCATTATCATATTCTATTATATAGGATGTGCCTACTCTTTTAGAATCATTGGTTCCTGTCCAATTGTTAACTTTTGCATTATTTGCTGCTGCTGTCCATGCTGTTCCTGATACTTCTCCATCAATTTTCCATTGGGTAGGATCCCATTTATTAGGAAATTGTCCTAAATTAAAATCTCCACCATTACCTGCGTTTATTGTAGAAGTATATCCACTACGTGCTACTAAAGAAACTTGTTCATTCAGACAGATGTTGAATAAATTTTGATCTAAAACTGGAGGAACATCAGGAGGAATGGCATGTACATTTACCATATTTGAATATTGAGTACAGTTTCCTACCTGCACTAAGACTCTAAATAAAGTAGATTTAGTGTTGTTGAAATTAAATACAATATTGTAAACATTAGTAGTAATAGGATTATTAGAAACATCTTTAATGATGCTCCATTGTGTGTCTCCAGCTTCAAATTTTTCCCAACGAACAATGGTACCTATTTCACCTGATAAATTTATTGTAACAGGGTTACTATCATTGGGACATGAAGAAATGGCAATATTATCAGTAGGGGTATAGACTGCTGGGGGAATTACATCAAGTTTCCCTAATAAAGTACCCCCAGAAATTGGTGGTGCTGTTAGCGTTACATTTTGTGTTTGGGTAGCAGTGTTTCCATTACCATCATTATAAGACCAGGTAACTACAGTAAGTCCTAGTGTTGTAAATGGAAAAGTAATATTAGGGGTTCCGTTTATCACGCCAATAGGGCAATTATTAGTTGCAGTTGGTATTGGCAAATTATCTATTTGACAACCTGAATAAGTTAATGCTGGTAAAGGTGTTGTACTAGCAACTGGAGCAATGGTGTCGTCAATGATTACGGTTTGTGTACTTGTTATAACTGTTCCAAAGGCGAAAGACCAAACAACAGTATATGTTCCTTGAGTATTATAAGTAGTAGTATCTCCAGTAGTTCCAGTTACTGTTACTCCACAGGTATCTGTAAAAGTTGGAGCCGTTAATGTAGTTGAACATTGTGCCGTTACATTTGATAAAGTTATTATTGGTTTAGGATTTACAGTTACATTGACTGTAAATGTTGAGCCAGAACAATTGTTCGCAGTTGGCGTAACGGTATATCGAATCACACCAGCAGTTGTCCCTGAGTTGGTTAATGTTTGTGAAATTGTTGTGCCACATGCTCCTGGACAATCACTAAACCCAGTTATAGTTCCGCTAGTTGGTGTTGTTATTAATGCAGCAGTCCAAGTAAATGTCGTACCGATAATAGTTGAGTTTAGGGCTACATTGCTAGTTCTAGCATTGCAAATGGTTTGATTTAAAGCGGAACCTGTGGGTAATGGATTGACAGTTATAGATCCTGTGGCAATTGCATTCCCACAACCGCCGGTCAAAGTTACTGAATAATTGTATGGAGAGGCCACTGATACAGATGGTGAGCCACTAATCGTTACCACATTGGCAGCCCAGTTACCTGTTACTCCTGTTGGCAACCCAATAAATGTAGCACCTGTTGCTCCAGTGGTTGAATACGTGATATTGGTAATTGCAGTATTGATGCATCTTGTTTGTGCATCGGTTCCCACTGCTGATGTGCGGGTTATTGTATTATTTGGTGTAACGGTAATGGTTCCTGTAGCATTTACTGTTCCACAACCTCCAGTTAATGGTATGCTATACGCAAATACGCCTGATGCTGTTGGTGTGCCACTGATTGTAATGGTATTAGATGCAAACGCAGCCGTAACTCCTGAAGGTAAACCTGTGGCAACACCTATTCCAGTTGCTCTAGTTGTAGTATGGGTAAGATTCGGAGATAGTGCAATATTGATACATCTTGTTTGTGGAGTTGAAGCTGTTGCTGTATTGTTTGGTGTAACAATTATAGTTCCTGTAGCATTTACATTCCCACAACCTCCAGTTAACGGAATACTGTAGTTAAATGTTCCAGAAGCTGTTGGTGTACCGCTGATAGTAATTGTATTTGATGCAAAAGCAGCCGTAACTCCTGCAGGTAAACCTGTGGTAAAACCTATTCCAGCTGCTCCAGTTGTAGTATGAGTAATATTGGGTAATAATGTATTAGTACATAAAGTAGGTGCGCTAGATGCAACTCCAACTGTATTGTTTGGTGTAACGGTAATTGTTCCTGAAAAGGTCCCACAACCACCTGTCAATGTTATGGTATAGTTAAATGTTCCTGATACTGTAGGAAGACCACTTATTGTAAGTCTTTTTGGACCGGAAGCATAGGAATCTGTGACTCCTGAAGGAAGGCCAGTTACTATTGCAGCTGTGGGGTTTCCGGAAAAATCATATACAATGTTTGATATTAAGGTATTAATACAAATGGTTTGTATATCTGTTCCTGATGTCCCAAGTGTGAAAGTATTGTTGGGAGTTACAGTAATTGTACCAGTTGCATTTACATTTCCACAACCTCCTGTTAACGGAATGCTGTAGTTGAATGTTCCCGAAACTGTTGGCGTACCACTTATTGTAATGGTATTAGATGCAAAAGAGGCTGTAACTCCGGCAGGTAAACCCGTTGGTGTTCCAATTCCAGTTGCTAAAGTAGTTGTATGGGTAAGGTTTGGAGATAATACGGTATTGATACATTTCGTTTGTGGGGTTGATGACGTTGCCGTCATATTTGGTGTTACGGTAATGGTTCCAGTAGCATTTACTGTTCCACAACCTCCAGTTAACGGAATGCTGTAATTAAATGTTCCAGATGCTGTTGGCGTTCCACTGATGGTAATTGTATTAGAAGCAAAAGCAGCAGTCACGCCTGCAGGTAAACCTGTTGGTGCTCCAATGCCAGTTGCTCCGGTTGTAGTATGAGTAATATTGGTCAATAAGGTACTAATACACAAGGTTGGTGTAGTCGATGCAACTCCAACCGTATTGTTTAGTGTAACAGTGATTGTTCCAATAGCATTTACACTTCCACAACCTCCTGTTAATGGAATGCTGTAATTAAATGATCCAGACGCGGTTGGCGTTCCACTGATAGTAATTGTATTAGAGGCAAAAGCAGCAGTCACGCCTGCAGGTAAACCTACTGCCGAACCTATTCCAGTTGCTCCAGTTGTAGTATGGGTAAGATTCGGCGATAGTGCAATATTGATACATTTAGTTTGTGGAGTTGAAGCCGTTGCTGTATTGTTTGGTGTAACAGTTATCGTTCCTGTAGCATTTACATTTCCACAACCTCCAGTTAACGGAATGCTGTAATTAAATGTTCCAGATGCTGTTGGCGTTCCACTGATGGTAATTGTATTAGAAGCAAAAGCAGCAGTCACGCCTGCCGGTAAACCCGTTGGTGATCCAATGCTAGTTGCCAAAGTAGTTGCGTGGGTGATATTGGTCAAAAGAGTATTGATACATAGCGTTGGAGTGCTCGATGCAGCTGCTACTGTCATATTTGGCGTTACCGTAATAGTTCCTGTTGCAGTTACCGCAGGTGTTGTACAACCGCCTGTTGTAGTTACTGTATAGCTGAATGGCGAACCAACAGTTGTTGATGGTGAACCGCTAATCGTTACCACATTGGCAGCCCAGTTACCTGTAACACCTGTTGGCAACCCACTAAAAGTAGCACCTGTTGCACCAGTGGTAGAATAGGTGATAT
>NZ_JBHZPZ010000021.1:0-55079 GCF_042787345.1 Flavobacterium xylosi
TTTTTTTATTTGAACATTGAACATCGAGGTAGGAATAGTTAACGTCAAAATTGCTTGTAAAGCTGTTAAGTAAAACTTCAAAATTCGTTATTGAGCATTCAACATTGAACATTTTTTAATTTTGAACATCTAACAACGAACATCTAACAACGAACATCGAATGTTGAATATAGAACAACGAACAACGTCCATCGGACCAACAATATTATATGGAAAATAAAAAATCAATTATACATGTCATTCTTACCGGAGGCGTAGGGAGCAGATTATGGCCGTTGTCCCGTAAAAGCCAACCCAAACAATATTTAGACATTTTTGACGGGAAGTCTCTATTTGAAATGACCGTAGATCGCAATCGCAATATAGCTGATAAGGTGATGGTTGTCGGGAATATTGACAACTGTCATTTGAGCAGAAATATTTTAGAAAAAACGAGTACTTCCTATATTGACATTATTGAATCTACGCCTAGAAATACGGCTGCAGCGATAGCGTTTGCTGCTTTTGCCGCTGATCCGGATGATATTTTGATTGTCACGCCATCCGACCATATTATTGGCGATATGGCGGAATATGAAACAGCGATACAAGAAGCAGTAGAAAAAGCATCTCAAGGAGCGATTGTTACTTTTGGTATTGTGCCTACCAAACCGGAAACGGGATACGGGTACATTGAACGCAAAGGAGACGATGTAATTTCTTTTAGAGAAAAACCCAACCAGGTTTCGGCTCGAGATTTCATAGCCAAAGGGAATTTTCTGTGGAACAGTGGGATGTTTTGTTTTAAAGCAGGGGTTTTGTTGGAAGAATTGAAAGCTTTTCATCCTGAGGTGTATGATAAATCGAAATTGGTTTGGGAAAGTAACACCAATGGGAATTTAGATTTAGCCTTATCTATGGATATTCCTTCCATCAGTATTGATTATGCGGTGATGGAGCGAAGCAAGAAAATAAAAGTCGTATCCTCTAAATTTGCCTGGTCTGATTTGGGTTCTTTCGAATCGGTGTATGATTATTTAGTTACCATTGGTCATACCGTGGATGAAAACGGGAATATGGTTATTGGGACTACCAATTATACTGCTTTTATAGGGGTTAAGGATACTATTTTTGTTTATACGCCTACGGCGAATTTGATTTTGAAAAAGGAATTTTCACAGGATGTCAAAAGTGTGTATAATGCGCTTGAAAGGGATAAATCTGATTTATTGAATTAACAATGATAATCTTTGCTGTTAGTTTGTCATCTCGACGAAAGGAGAGATCACATAATTAGCTATGTAATTATAACACATCTGATTTTTGATGAACATTTTTACTTTTTTCCTTGATGAAAAAAGTAACAAAAAAATCAAGCCTGAATATTTTTACACCAAAAATCATCGAACGAATTTCCCTATCGCGACCCCAGCCGCTCGTGTTTCACACTCGACTCGGGGGTCACTCCCTGCTGCCGGCGCTAAAATTCTTACCGTGATTTTTTAGTTTAAAAATATAAGGGCGGGTCATTATTTTGTTTGCGGTACTTAGATAATTGGTACGCACAAGTAGATTAAAAATAATAAATATGAATATAGATACTAAAATATATATAGCAGGACATAACGGTATGGTGGGCAGCGCGATCTGGCGCACCCTTACCGCTAAAGGCTACACTAATTTAATTGGCGCTTCCAGCAAGGAATTGGATCTGAGAAACCAGCAAGCGGTTGCAGCTTTTATGGCTGCCGAAAAACCGGAAGTGATTATTGACGCTGCCGCGAAAGTGGGAGGGATATTGGCCAACAATGATTTTCCGTACCAATTCCTTATGGAAAATATGCAAATCCAGAATAATCTAATCGATACCGCATTACAATCCGGTGTGGAGAAGTTTATTTTTCTGGGGAGTTCTTGCATCTATCCAAAACTGGCACCACAACCCTTAAAAGAAGAATACCTGCTTACCGGTCCTTTGGAACCTACCAACGAATGGTACGCTATTGCCAAAATTACCGGGGTGAAAGCCTGTGAGGCGATCAGAAAACAATTCAATAAGGATTACGTAAGTCTGATGCCGACAAATCTTTATGGAACCCATGATAATTTCGATTTAACATCCTCGCATGTTTTACCGGCGATGATGCGAAAATTTCACGAGGCGAAGGAAAATAACCACGCTCCCGTAACCCTTTGGGGCAGCGGAACGCCTATGAGAGAATTTCTTTTTGTGGATGATATGGCTCAGGCGGTTGTTTTTGCGTTAGAAAATAAATTGCCAGAATATTTATATAACGTAGGAACAGGGGAAGATTTAACGATCAAGCACTTGGCTGAAACGATACAAAAAATCACTGGACATCAAGGAGAAATCGTTTGGGATGCTACAAAACCGGATGGCACGCCAAGAAAATTAATGGATATATCCAAAATGCACGCTTTAGGATGGAAACATCAGGTGCAGCTGGAAGAAGGAATACAGAGAACGTATGACTGGTTTTTGGAGAATATTAATCGGTTTAAGGAAGTGAAAATGTAGTGGAGGGTTAATCGGTTAAAAAAGAGGTTAATCGGTTAGGAAAAGTTTAACTGTTTAGAGAAAGGTTAATCGGTTAGGAAAAGTTTAACTGTTTAGAGAAAGGTTAATCGGTTAGGAAAAGTTTAACTGGTTAGAGAAAGGTTAATCGGTTAGGAAAAGGTTAATCGGTTAACTGGTTAGTAAAAGGTTAATCGGTTAGGAAAAGGTTAACTGTTTAACTGTTTAGGAAAAGTTTAACTGTTTAGAGAAAGGTTAATCGGTTAGGAAAAAGTTAATCGGTTAACTGGTTAGGTAAGGGCTAATCGTTTAGGAAAAAGTTTAACTGTTTAATCGATACGAAAACAATTAACCGATTAAACAAATAAGCGATTCTACATTTCCGAAAACAATTAACCGATTAAACAAATAAGCGATTCTGCATTTCCGCCAACAATTAACCGATTAAACAAATAAGCGATTCTACATTTCCGCCAACAATTAACCGATTAAACAAATAAGCGATTCTACATTTCCGCCAACAATTAACCGATTAAACAAATAAGCGATTCTACATTTCCGCCAACAATTAACCGATTAAATAAATAAGCGATTCTACATTTCCGCCAACAATTAACCGATTAAACAAATAAGCGATTCAACATTTCAGCCAACAATTCACCAATTAAACAAATAAGCGATTCTACATTTCCGCCAACAATTAACCGATTAAATAAATAAGCGATTCTACATTTCCGCCAACAATTAACCGATTAAACAAATAAGCGATTCTACATTTCCGCCAACAATTCACCAATTAAACAAATAAGCGATTAAACTTTTCAATTACCTGATAACAAACGAATAAACAATTAACCAGTTAAACAATTAAACGATTTGAGCTATCACATCTATTCTTTCGAAAAATTAGAAGTTTATCAACTGGCCAGAAAGTTCAAAATTGATATAAAGTTGATTAGTCACTTATTTCCAAAAGAAGAGCGATTTGATTTAATCAGTCAAATTAATAGGGCATCAGCCAGCATCTCAGCTAATTTAGCAGAGGGTTCCGGAAGATCTTCTAATTTTGACCAAGCACATTTTACTAATATGTCTTATTCGACGGGGCTTGAAACGATAGATCATTTGAATACCGCCTTGGATATGAAATATATTAATGAAGAGAAATATACGGAACTTCGAATAAAGCTGGATGCTATTCTAAATAAACTCAATTCACTTTATAAATATCAAATCAATAATAAGGAGACATTGAAGAAAAAAGTTTAACTGTTTAGGAAAAGGGTTAACTGGTTAGGTAAAGGTTAATCGTTTAGGTAAAGGTTAATCGGTTAACTGTTTAGGAAAAGGTTAATCGGTTAGGAAAAGTTTAACTGTTTAGAGAAAGGTTAATCGGTTAGGAAAAGGTTAACTGTTTAGTGAAAGGTTAATCGGTTAGGAAAAGGTTAATCGGTTAACTGGTTAGTAAAAGGTTAATCGGTTAGGAAAAGGTTAACTGTTTAACTGTTTAGGAAAAGTTTAACTTTTTAGAGAAAGGTTAATCGGTTAGGAAAAAGTTAATCGGTTAACTGGTTAGGTAAGGGTTAATCGTTTAGGAAAAAGTTTAACTGTTTAATCGATACGAAAACAATTAACCGATTAAACAAATAAGCGATTCTACATTTCCGCCAACAATTAACCGATTAAACAAATAAGCGATTCTACATTTCCGCCAACAATTAACCGATTAAATAAATAAGCGATTCTACATTTCCGCCAACAATTAACCGATTAAACAAATAAGCGATTCTACATTTCCGCCAACAATTAACCGATTAAACAAATAAGCGATTCAACATTTCAGCCAACAATTCACCAATTAAACAAATAAGCGATTAAACTTTTCAATTACCTGATAACAAACGAATAAACAATTAACCAGTTAAACAATTTGAGCTATCACATCTATTCTTTCGAAAAATTAGAAGTTTATCAACTGGCCAGAAAGTTCAAAATTGATATATAGTTGATTAGTCACTTATTTCCAAAAGAAGAGCGATTTGATTTAATCAGTCAAATTAATAGGGCATCAGCCAGCATCTCAGCTAATTTAGCAGAGGGTTCCGGAAGATCTTCTAATTTTGACCAAGCACATTTTACTAATATGTCTTATTCGACGGGGCTTGAAACGATAGATCATTTGAATACCGCCTTGGATATGAAATATATTAATGAAGAGAAATATACGGAACTTCGAATAAAGCTGGATGCTATTCTAAATAAACTCAATTCACTTTATAAATATCAAATCAATAATAAGGAGACATTGAAGAAAAAAGTTTAACTGTTTAGGAAAAGGGTTAACTGGTAGGAGAAAGTTTAATCGTTTAGGTAAAGGTTAATCGGTTAACTGTTTAGGAAAAGTTTAATCGGTTAGGAAGAGATTAACTGTTTAGGAAGAGGTTAACTGTTTAATTTTTTAAAAAAGCTTAATTGTTTAATCGATACGAAAACAATTAACCGATTAAACAAATAAGCGATTCAACTCTTCATCAAACGATTAAACAATTAACCAGTTCACCAATTAAACCTTCCAACTAAATTTCTCAAAAAAAAACATAACAATTAGTTAATCGAGAGGCAAAACAATTAAGCAAATAATCGATTAACCGTTTAAACAAAAAAAATGAGTACCACACAAAAAACAGCACTAGTAACAGGAATTACAGGTCAGGACGGATCTTATCTAGCAGAATTATTATTAGAAAAAGGATATATGGTTCATGGTGTTAAACGCCGTGCTTCTTCTTTTAATACGCAACGGATCGATCATATCTATCAGGACCAGCATGAAGTACATGTTAACTTTAAATTGCATTATGGAGATTTGACTGACTCCACGAACATCATACGAATCATTCAGGAAGTACAGCCAGATGAAATCTATAATTTAGGAGCGATGTCACATGTAAAGGTTTCTTTTGATTCCCCTGAATATGTTGCTAATGTGGATGGGATAGGAACTTTAAGAATCCTTGAAGCAGTTCGAATATTAGGTTTATGTAAAAAAACCAGAGTGTATCAAGCTTCGACTTCTGAATTGTATGGAGGATTAGCAGAGAATAAAAACGCAGAAGGTTTTTATGACGAAAATTCTCCTTTTTATCCGCGTTCCCCTTATGGAGCGGCTAAGATTTATGCTTATTGGATTACTAAAAACTACCGTGAGGCTTATGATATGTTTGCTTGTAACGGAATTCTTTTTAATCATGAATCTCCAAGACGTGGTGAGACTTTTGTAACCCGCAAAATTACGATGGCAACTGCAGCTATTGCAAAGGGAAAGCAAGAGTGTCTTTTTCTAGGGAACTTAAATTCGCAAAGAGATTGGGGGCATGCCAAAGATTATGTAGAAGCGATGTGGCGTATTTTACAGCAAGATGTAGCTGAAGACTATATAATTGCAACGGGTGTTACCACTTATATTAGAGATTTTGTTCGTATGGCCTTTGCTGAGGTTGGTGTTGAATTGACTTTTGAAGGGGAGCAAGAATGCGAAACTGCAAAAGTAGCTGCTTGTAATAATCCTTTGTATCAGTTGGAAATTGGTACCGTGGTTGTACGTGTTGATCCTGAGTATTACCGTCCTACTGAAGTAGATTTATTAATTGGAGACCCTACCAAATCTAAAACGCAATTGGGGTGGAAACCGCAATATGATTTGGCTGCTTTGGTTAAAGAGATGGTGGTGAGTGATTTGAAATTGTATTAGTTTAAAAACCGTTTTTAAAAGACTTTGGGTAAAAACTTTGAATTATTTCGAGTAAAAGGTTAATCGTTTAACTGGTTACCAAAAGGTTAACTGGTTAGAAAAAGTTAAGTAATTAATCGTTACGAAAACTATTAACAGACAACCGAATTTCAATGGACACCAACGAAATTATTATATACCAGTCAGATGCTCTTTCAAGCCAAATTGAGTTTAGGATAGAAGATGAAGCGGTATGGCTTACACAAATGCAAATGGTAGATTTATTTAAGGCTACTAAATAAAATATCAGTTTGCACATTCATAATATTTTCAAAATGATGAATTTTCAACTGTCAAGGAATACTTAACAGTTCAACAAGAAGGTGGCAGAAGGATAAAAAGAAAAGTTAAAATATACAATCTTGATGTAATTATCTCAGTTGGATACCGTGTCAAATCGCAACGAGGAACACAATTGCGTATTTGTTCGAGTAAAGTTTTAAAAAGCTAGCTGCTAAGAGAATGCGCACTTAATCATCGAATGGAAGTATTAGAGCATAAAGTCAATTCGCTTGAAATAAAAAACAATGAATTGCTTGGTCTTCGCAATGACAGGTGGAATGTTTTATACTATCTTAGTTCCAATTACTAAAGATACTATTTATGGCCAAAGTTATCGGAAACATTAAAATTAAAGGTACGCTCGATGATTTGGTCTTTTATGAGGGTCAAGATGGGGAAAACCTTTTACGGACTAAAGGTAAATCGTCATTAAGCTCCGCCGAGTTTTACAGTAACCCGATTTATCAGCGGATTCGAGATCATGGAAAGGAATTTGGTCAAGCTGCTAAACTGTCCAGAACATTCAGGGCATTGGTTCATGCCTTTAATGAAAAGGCAAAAGATCAAAGTTATCCGGGTCGTGTAAATCAATTGTTGCTTGAAATTATAAAAGAAGACTTGGTACATCCAGTAGGTCAAAGGACATTGGCCCAAGGAATACAAGAAGAGGAGGTTGCTTCTTATTTATTAGGTTTTGAGGGAAATAAACTGCGCCCTTTAGATAAAGTATTGTTAGCACCCTGGCAATGGAATGTAGCGGCTTGCCAAGTTGAAGTTCCAGAATTTGATCCTTTAGTTCATATTGACTGGCCAGCGAATGCGAGTCATGTTGAACTTTGTGCCGGCAGAACGAATTGGGATTTTGAAAGCACCCATTTTGTTACCCACTACAGCGAAACGTTTACTTTTGAGAAAATAAGCGAAGTAGTCGATTTACAATTGGCCGTGGCCGAGCCTGAGGCTAGTGGTTTGTCTTTTTTGTATTTTTACATCGGGTTTTCAGAAAAGCAACGAAAAAAAATGAAACCCTTAAAAAGAATTCATAATACGGTTTCCTTATGTAAGGTCTATGAATGATTCTTACCTTATTGCAAATAATCTAGGAACTACTATTTTAACGATGGAAAAACAGTTCAATGTTACGCAAAGAACTATAGAGCGCTGGATGCAACTATTAAGAGAAGAAAATAAAATCGAGTTCAAAGGCGTACCTAAAACAGGGGGTTATTGGAAAATCAATACTAATATAGAGTGAAGGCTTCGGTGTAAATGAGTAAGTAAAAGTCAACAATTATAAGTTCTCGATAAGGTAGAAATAGAAAAGGTTAACTGGTTAGGAAAAAGCTTAATTGTTTAATCGACACGAAAATAATTAACCGATTAATTAAATAGCTTCTTCAACTTTGTGCGGATAATCAAAAGATTAATCAATTCAATGATCATATATAAAATATGAAGGGTTCTAAGCTTATTATTAAAAATACAGGAATACTCTATGTAAAAACTTTTATTACAATGGGTATTGCATTGTATTCTACAAGAGTTATTCTTAATACCTTAGGGGCTGTTGACTATGGATTATTTAGTTTAATTGCCGGTGTAATAGCAATGCTAACGTTTTTGAATAATTCATTATCATCCTCTACACAGCGGTTTTTGGAATTTAATTTAGGTGCAGGACAACAAAAAAAACTAAGCGAAGTATTCAATGCCAGTGTTTTTTTACATCTTTTAGTTGGTCTCATTGTTGTTTTATTGGTTGAAGGTGTAGGCTATATTGCATTCGAAAAAATTCTTATAATTCCCGTTGATCGAATGTATGCAGCCAGAGCCATCTTCCATTTTATGGTGATTAGTACCTTTTTTACCATTATTTCGGTTCCTTATGATGCGATTATAAATGCGCATGAACATATGTTATTTGATTCTATAGTCGGTATAATTCAATCCTTTGGAATACTTTTTATTGCTATATTCATACAGCAGGTGAATACTGACAAACTCATATGGTATGGGTTACTTATGGCTTCACTTATTTTTGTATTGCTGATCATCCGAAGAATCTATTGCCGTGTTTTATATGCGGAGAGTAAAATAAATTTCAAAACACACCTTAATAGGGCTACCATTAAAGAAATGCTTACTTATGCTTCTTGGACTTTTTTTGGGGCAATTACAAGTATGTTTGGAGCATATGGAATGATAATCGTTTTAAACTCCTTTTTTGGAGCCAAAGTAAATGCGGCATACGGTATTGCAGCACAACTCAATGGACAGATAAATGTTTTTTCAGCAACTATGATGAAGGCTTTAAACCCGCAAATTGTAAAAAGTGAAGGAAGTGGTGAAAGAAATAGAATGATTAAAATAGCAATGACGGGATCTAAAATGTCCTTTTTTTTATTGGCTTTTTTTGCAATTCCATTCATACTTGAGGCTCCTTATGTTTTAAAGTTATGGCTAATAAATCCACCGGAATATACCATTGTATTCAGCCGTTTAGTTTTAATTGTAGCAATGTTTAGTCAACTTTCAATGCCTATAGGAAAAATTGTAAATGCCGTAGGAAATATTAAGCATATAGAAGTATACTCCTCAATAATTTATATAATGGTTTTACTTGTGGCTATCCTTTTATTTAATCTAGGTTTTCCACCATTTTATGTGTATTTCATACAAATCCTCTCCGAGATTTTACTATTAGTGATAAGGACTCGATTTGCTAATAAAATGGCGGATATGAAAATTCAGGACTTTATTGATTTAGTATTGAAACCTGTATTGATTGTAACATTATCTGCATTGATAATTACATTTTGTATACAGTTCTTTATGAATGAAAGTTTTTTAAGATTATTGATAACAATCTCTATTTCTTCTGCTGTATTTTTGATTAGTTTAAATTTTTGGGGACTCGCATTGGAAGAAAAACAATATATAAATGATGTTTTTTGTAAGATTAAAAAAAAAGTATATTAAGTTGATAAATGTTAACATAATAATAAATATAAATTTTTTACTAATCTGTCATAAAACTAAATAAAATGAAAATTCTTTGGATTACACATGATGTTTTGGAACCCTTTTTTCCTTTTGTCGAAGGAAAACCAACAAAAGGAGGTTCCTGGATTGATCCTTTATTTTTTGGATTGGCTAGCTTTAAAGATGCACAGATGGGTATGATTAATCCAGTTATAGAAGGTAAAAATCAAAAAAAGTTAATTTCAGGTATTACATATTATACGATACCCATTCGAAAAGGAGATAACAAGACCGCTCTAGCAAAAGAATTGGTGGAAAATTATTTATCGGTTATAATCGATTTTAAACCGGATATTATTCATATTCATGGCACCGAAAATAATTTTGGGTTAATTAGACAATTTGTGCCGCTTCATATACCCATTGTTTGTTCTATTCAAGGAATTATTAGTTCAATTTTGCCCTATTTTTCTATAAGCGTATCCGATTTTCAATACAAATACTTTAAATCAATAAAGAACTGGTTAGGTAGAGGAGGAATAGATGGGTATAAAAATAGATGGCAAAGTTATTCAATAATCGAAAAAAAGATTATCTCTATAAATAAGTATTTTATCGGTAGAACGCTTTGGGATAAAGCTCAAGTATTAGGTTTAAATTGTACAGCATTTTATTATCATGGCGAAGAATTATTACGGACTGATTTTTTAAACTCTTCATGGGATATTAAAATATGCAATAGAGAAACTATTTTTATGTCATCTGGATCCTATTCTCTTAAGGGACTACATGTATTATTGAAGGCAGTTGCGGTTCTCAAAGAAAAATATCCAAATATTAAGGTTCAGATTCCTTTAGCCAACATAAACATCAAAACTTCAATTAGAGATTATTTTTTTGGAGAAGATTATTCTATTTTTATTGCAAAATTAATTTGTAAGTTAAACTTAGAGAATAATATTGTTTTTTTTCAAAAGTTAAATGCTGCTGAAATGGCTCTACAATTTAAAAACAGCCATGTCTTTGTCCTTTCATCATTTATTGAAAACAGCCCTAATTCACTTGGTGAAGCAATGATGCTAGGGACACCTTCTGTTGTTTCAGCAGTTGGAGGTACATTTTCGATGGTTAAAGATGGGGAGAGCGCTTTATTGTTTCCATCAGGTGATCATTTTTATTTAGCTCATCAGATTGATCGAATTTTTTCTAATGATGATTTAGCTATAAGTCTTAGTATCAAGGCTAAAGAAATAGCTTCATTGCGTCATAATGTTAATTTAGTAACAAATCAATATTATAATAATTATAAGGAAATAATTAAATTACATCATATATAAATTAACTAAGTTTAAATTGTTATATAAATTAAGATTTAAAAAATATGCGTTATAAAGAATTGGATGGTTTAAGAGGAATTGCTGCCTTGTCAGTTTATTTTTCTCACTTGATTGGAGTTTTCGTCATAAATTCTTCGATATTTGATTACTTGTCAAATAGCCCATTTCATATTCTTTGGCATGGTGAAGCTGCTGTAACTCTCTTTTTTTTACTTAGTGGTTTTGTTTTAACATTACCCTACATTAAAAACCCAGTCGATTTAAATATGGCATCTTTTTACCTAAAAAGGATTTTTAGAATCTATCCTGCATTTATTTTTGCAGTTCTTTTATGCATCTTTTTAAATTTTTTTTTGTATGATTCTTCACAATTGACGGGATATTCCGATTGGATAAATGAATTCTGGAAATGGGATATTAAGGAAATTTCTAATGCGGAGTTTTTTAACACTTTTATTTTAGCAGGCTTCACATTTAACACTAAATTATTTGACCCAGTTATAGGAACTTTGAGAACCGAAATGATAATTTCTTTTGTTTTGCCTTTTTTGATATTCATTGTATTAAGATTAAAATTAGCATTCAATTTATTGTTTCTTTTTTTACTTTTTTTTGTAGGGAAAGATACATTGGGGATTTTTTATTTAGGTACTATTATGGCTATTTTTAGAAACGATATTTTAGATTATGTAAATTCGAAAAGTAAGCCTTTTTATACAATAATATTTTTTGTAACTGCATCTATATTGTATACAAGTAGATTTAGTCTCAATTTTATATTTGGTAATCAAGATAAGAGCATTTTACTAATGTCGATATTAGGCTGTGTCTTTTTTTTAATTCTAGCTATGAAAAATGGATTCTTTTCTTACATACTAAATACATGGGCTATACAATTTTTGGGTAAGATTTCTTATAGTCTATATTTACTTCATTTTCCTATTTTATTAATAGTGTGTTCATATACTCCAGCTAATGTTTATTTGGTATTTCCAATTTCGTTAATTGTCACATTATTGGTAAGTCATTTGGTTTATAAATTTATAGAACTTCCATTTATACAATTAGGCAAACGAATACAAACTCAAAGGCTTGATGTTATATCAAATATTTTTTTTAAAGGTTTATCAATATTTGATTTACGGACAATAGTTAATTTAAAGAATGTAATTTTAAAGAAGCAATAGTATTTCTAATGAAAGTAATCCATATCCTTCACAGTTTAAAATTTTCTGGAGCTGAAATAATGTACGTTGATGCCGCCCCCTTTTTTCAGAAAAAGGGATGCAAATTGACGGTAATGGCAACAGCAACAGAATTAGGGGAATACGCTCTTTTTTTTGAACGTGCAGGATATAAGGTTATACATCAGCCAATGCCTTCATTAAAAAATTATATAAGTCGTATTAAATTTTATACGTCAATGATAAGGTTATTAAAAAAGGAAGAATTTGAAGTGGTACATATCCACAGTTCTATTGCCATGTGGGGGCTTTCATTGTGTGCTTGGATAGTCAACATTAAATCGGTTTATACTTTTCACGCCGTATTTCCTACTCGATTGCTTACCTATCCTTACCATTGCTTGATTCGCTGGTCGGCAAAAACTATCTTTAAATGTAGGTTTCAAACCATTAGTGATTCAGTATATGATCACGAATTAAAATTGTATCATAATAAAACTACCAAAGTGTATAATTGGTATGGAAATACTCGATTTTTCCCTGCATTGGTAAAAGAGAAATTTGATGTACGAAAAGAATTAGGAATTGACGAGCAAACCTTAGTATTGATTTCAATAGGTGGTTGTAATCATAACAAACGTCATGTGGATATTATTAAAGCCTTACCTTTAATTCTTAATAAAATTCCGGATACCTTATATCTACATTTAGGCAAAGGCTGTACGGAATCAGAAGAAATTAAAATGGCAAATGATTTAGGGGTGGTTAATCAAATTCGTTTTTGTGGAAACCAAGAGTTTGTTCGAAAATATCTAATAGCGGCAGATGTCTATCTAATGACCAGCTTTTTTGAAGGAATTTCAATTACCACTATTGAAGCAATGGCTTGCAATATTCCAACAATTTTATATGACGTGCCGGGCTTGCGTGACTTTAACAAACAAGGCAAGAACAGTATTTTAATTCCAGCAGATTATCGATTGCTTGCCGAGGCAGTTATCAAATTGGGAGCTAATAAAAAATTGGCTTTAGAAATGGCGGTTAGGGCTAAAAAAACAGTAGATATATTGTATAATATGCGAAATAACGCAACCGAAATTTATAACTTATATTTGTAGGAGCTTGTTCTGTGGTAACTAAGCACATTCCAGCCAATGAGATTTGAACAGGAAATCCTAAACAATTTAATAAAAAAGATTGGCTTCTATGAAGAAAATAAAATTACAACAACGATACCTCCCATTCAGCATATTATTGGTTTCCATATATTCAATTTTACCATCTATTGAATATAAAGCAGGTTCACAGATCTTTAATCCTGCTGTATCGTGGATTTTACAAATATTCATTTTATTTGCTTTTTATAAAGGCAAAGAATATTTTGTTAATCAAAGTCAGACTTCATTGTTGCTAATCGTAAAATTGTATTTGTTTTGGAATGTATTAAGTATTCTTAGAGGATTTTTTGTTGCAGAAACTTATTGGGATTGGAAAGGATTAACGGTAAATGGTTTAGCCTTAACAACTCCTATTGTCGTTTATGTTGCTACTAATGAATCATTATTGCAATTTATTCTTAGATTTTATGTTAAATACACTCTACCCCTTTTTATTTTTTTTTATTTTTTGATATCTACTGATGCGTATGGATTTTATTTAGTCCCTATTAGTTTTTTAGCATTGTTTCTTCCTGTAATAAAGACACCGTGGAAATGGATTGTATTTTCAATATGTCTTTTCGTTATTTTTGTCGACTTTGGGGCGAGAAGTAATGTCATAAAATTTGGATTGCCAATCGGATTAAGTTTTATTTATTATTTTCGTTTTATCCTATCAAATAAGTTCTTTGAGTTCATACGAAAGATGTTATTTGTTGCTCCTTTAATACTTTTTTTACTGGCCGTAAATGGTATTTTTAATGTCTTTAATATGGATGAATATATAAAAGGTAATTATGTTGAGAAAAAAAGAGACGAAAGGGGACAAATGATAGAAGATAAACTCACTGCAGATACGCGTACTTTCCTATATGTTGAAGTTTTAAAAACAGCTGTGGAATACGACAGTTGGTTAATTGGTAGAAGTCCAGCAAGGGGAAATAAATCAGAATGGTTTGGTGAAGAAGATATGAATAAAAGAGGAGAACGTCTTACAAATGAGGTTGCTATCTTGAATGTTTTTACTTGGACTGGTATTGTTGGGGTATTACTTTATTTTCTCATTTTTTATAGGGCTTCTAATATTGCAATAAACCAATCCAATAATATTTTCAGTAAGATATTGGGATTGTTTGTTGCATTTCGCTGGCTGTATGCTTGGGTGGAGGATGTCAATATTTTTAATCTTACCACTTTTTTCCTTTGGATTATGATAGGACTCTGTTTTTCTAAATCATTCCGTTATATGTCTGATAAGGAAGTAGCCTTCTGGGTTCGAGGTATTTTTGAAAAGAAGAATGCCAATAAGAAGAGGATCATTACAAAAATTATATAACAAACCTATATACAAATTTTGAAACTACAACCCACTATAGGCGTCCTACTAACTTGCCACAACCGCAAAGAAAAAACCTTGAAATGTCTAGAAGCTGTGTATGCGCAACAAGGTTTGAATAATGATTTCTTCATCGAAGTTTTTTTGGTAGACGACGCGTCAACGGACGGCACAGCCACAGCAATACAAATCCAATTCCCTTTAGTAAATATCATCCAAGGAGACGGAAACCTTTTTTGGAACCGTGGCATGTATAAGGCTTGGCAAACCGCTGCGATTACAAAAGATTTTGACTATTATTTATGGTTGAATGACGATACTTTTTTAAGAGATAACGCCATTAAAATCCTAATGACGGAAACGACTGAAAAAGCAATCGTTTGCGGTACTACTCAATCTTTGGAAAACCAAAAGGCTACTTACGGAGGTTATAGAAAAAATCCAGACAGACTAATTATTCCCAATGGGACATTTCAGGAATGTGATTATTGTAACGGTAATTGTGTGTTGATACCTAAAAAAGTATTCGATTTAGTGGGGAATTTAGACCCTGTTTTTCACCATGCAGTAGGGGATTTTGATTATAGTCTCAGAGCAAAAAAACTTGGTATTGCACTTTATGTGGCTCCCGCTTTTATTGGCACCTGTGAAAGTCATACTGAGTTGCCAAAATGGAGATCTCCTACTGTAAGCGTGTTCACAAGAGTAAAGAGCTTATATACAGCATCGAGCGGTTGTTACCCGCCTCAGTTTTTTGTTTTTGATAAAAGGCATAATGGTTTATTACTTGCCACTATTCATTTTTTTTCCATCCATTTGAGGGCAATAATTCCTTCATTGTGGAAGAAATAATTTTCTGGTTAATTCCTAAAATGTTATAATCATTTTACATAATTAGCTAATTTAATCAATTAAATAATTTCCATTTTGAATTCTGCCCCTATAATTTTATTTACCTATAAGCGATTAGATACGCTAGAGCGATGCATTGCTTCCTTGCAAAAGTGTCCCGAAAGTAAACAGTCTAATTTAATTATAGTTTGTGACTTTGCAGCTAAAGAAGCCGATATTGAAAAAGTGAATGCGGTTCGGCAGTTTTTACCAACAATAAGCGGTTTTAAGGATATTGAAATCATTGAAAGAGATAAAAACTATGGTGTTGATTACAATATTATAGACGGAATCCAACTTATGGCCGAACGTTACGATCAGTTTATTGTAGTGGAAGATGATTTAGTCGTAGCACCAGGTTTTCTTCGCTTTCTCAATGTTTCTCTTAATTTTTACAAAAAAAATACTGATGTACTCTCTGTTAGCGGGTTCTCTTTTGTGGATAAAATTCCTGAAAATTATCTATACGATGGATACTTTGCAAAACGTACGTGTCCATGGGGTTGGGCTACATGGTCTGATAAAATTAAAGAAGTTGACTGGGAAATAAAAGATAAAAATGCCTTTTTGAATTCCAATAAAGTACAAAAAGATTTTAATGAATGGGGCAGTGACAGAAGCAGGATGTTGATGAATACACTGCAGGGTAAGATTCGGGCTTGGGATATTCGTTTAGACTATCACCAATTTTTATGCGGATCTTGTACGCTTTATCCTGTTGCTACTTTGGTTCAAAACATAGGGTTTGGTAGCGAAGATGCTTCTAATACTTTTGGTTATAATAGGTTTAAAACAAAATTCAAGCCCAATAGTAAAGATGCCATAACATTGCCGGATTCTGTTCTTTTTAATAAAGTAATTTCTAAAAATTTTATTTCAAAAAACTCTCTTGAGCAAAGAATTTTCACAAGAGTAATGAAATTGATAAATTATAAGAATTAATAGTATAATTGGTTTACCAATTAAATTAAATAATTGACATGAAAATAGCTCCGATAGTTCTTTTTACCTACAAACGTTTAGATACTCTACAGCATACCGTGGAGGCACTGCAGAAAAATTATCTTGCCTTGGAGTCTGATTTATATATCTTTTCGGATGCTGCTAAAGCGGAACTTGATGCTGATGCTATTGGTGCCGTAAGAAAGTACATTCACTCCATTAATGGTTTCAACTCCATTACTATTTATGAATCGCAATTGAATAAAGGATTGGCAACTTCCATTATTGAAGGAGTTAGTCAGATCTTAAAAGTTCATGATTCCGTAATTGTATTGGAAGATGATTTAGTGAGCACCAACAACTTTTTAGATTTTATGAATCAGTCTCTAGTGAAATTTGAAAAGGAAAAGACTGTTTTCTCGATTTCGGGTTTTTCATTTAACTTAGGAATTGAAGACAAATATAAATTTGACACCTATTTTCTAAATAGAGGATGGTCATGGGGGTGGGCAACTTGGCGAGATCGATGGAATGAAATTGATTGGGAGATTCAGGATTACAGTGAATTCATCAAAGATAGAAGAGCACAAAAACTATTTTCAGAAGGAGGCTCAGATTTGAATAGGATGTTAAAAAATCAAATGACCAACAATCTTGATTCTTGGGCAATCCGTTGGTTCTATAATCAGTATAAATGCCAGGGATTAACAGTTTATCCAATAAAGTCAAAGATTCTTAATGAAGGATTTGGTATTAATGCAACTCATACAAAAGGTTCATCAACACGGTATCTGCCATTTTTGGATACAAGTAATAAAAGAACTTTTATACATCCTTCAATGATAGAAATGACAGGAATAGCGCAGCAAAAATTCCAAATTAAAATGGGTTTGTTTTCTCGATTAAAGTCAAAAATAGAAACCTACCTTGGATTATGATTTTAGTTAAGGTTCTAAAAAAAATAAGAAATCAATACCTTATTAAGGTTAAATATCGAAGGTATATGATAGGAAATGGTTTCCATTCTGGAGTACGTGTAAGACTTTGGGCTAAATCGAAATTGGAAATCGGTAAAAATTTTTATATCGGTAGGGATTCTTTTATTGAGACAGATTGTATCATTGGCGATAATGTCATTTTTGGTAATAGGGTTGCAGTTGTAGGGAAATACGATCACCATTATCAGCAAGTTGGTACTTCTATCAGATTAGCTTCCGCTATTCGTGATATTGATTACTCTTGGAAAGGTTTAAATCTTGTAACAAAGATTGGTAGTGACGTTTGGATAGGATATGGCTGCACTATAATGCAAGGTGTTCAAATAAGTGATGGTGCTATTGTTGCGGCGGGTTCGGTTGTTACTAAGGATGTAGAAGCTTATGGTATTTATGGAGGTAATCCTGCAAAAAAAATCACTGATCGTTTCGGATCTATAAAAGATTTAGAAGAACATTGTAAACTTCTTTTGAAGCCGTCTATTTAATAGATAAATTGTTGGATTAAAAACAAAAAAATATTCTAAATTTTTTTGACTAGAAAAAAATATTAGATATAATAAGTAATTAAAAATAATGACTAATCCAATTACTACCGTTCCGTTGCTAGACTATTCCATTTTCAGTGGCGATTTGTCTGGTTGTATTGCTACCGGCAAAACGCTCATCAACACCATTAATCAATATTCCTTTTGCATTGCCGAAGAGGATGCTGAATTTAAAAATGCCTTACAGCAATCGGATATTTTATTGCCGGATGGTATGGCTATTGTGGCGGCAGTTAAATTGTTGAGTGGTCGGAAAACAACAAAAATTGCAGGAGCTGATTTGCACAACTTCCTTTTGGATGATTTAAATAAAAAAGGAGGAAGTTGTTTCTATTTGGGTTCGTCGCAAAATACATTACTAAAAATTACAACACGTCTTGCCAAAGAATTTCCAAATATCAAAGTGGGGACTTTTTCGCCACCCTATAAATCGAAGTTTTCAGATGCTGATAATCAACAAATGTTAGAGGCGGTCAATGCATTTCAACCCGATGTGTTGTTTGTAGGGATGACTGCACCCAAACAGGAAAAATGGAGTTTTACACATAAAGCAGCATTAGATGCCAAAATTATCTGTTCCATCGGTGCCGTTTTTGATTTTTATGCTGGAACGGTAGAACGCCCTTTCCCTTTTTGGATCAAATTGCGATTGGAATGGTTTATCCGTTTGGTAAAGGAACCCAAGCGTATGTGGAAAAGGTACCTGTATTATGGTCCCGTTTTTATCAAGTTGATATTGGGAAAGAAAATAAAGGGTGAGGGTAGAAAAAAAATGGTGGTGATTTAATCTTATTAATTTGACTAAAGCCCTTTTCCATTTAAGTGATAGCAATAAAAAAGCTAAAAACCAATTATTTTGTTTCCTATTAAAGAAACTTCTATCTTTGTAAAAAAACAGTACAGAATGGGTTATAAATTTAAAGTTGAATTCCTTGAAAGTGCTTTTGAGTTTTTGGAAAGTCTCGAGTAGAAATCAAAAGAAAAAATACTTTATAATATTTGGAAATCAAGAAGTGTAAATGACAAGGAACTTTTCAAAAAACTAGATGGTGAAATCTGGGAATTTAGAACTCTATATAACAAACAATACCTAAGATTATTTGCTTTTTGGGACAAATCTGTCAAGCAAGATACAATTGTGATTGCTACTCACGGAATTATAAAGAAAACAGACAAGACGCCGAAAACAGACATTGAACGTGCAGAATCGTTGCGAATAAAATATTTTAACGAAAAAAAATAAAAGAGTATGAAAACCTATAGTTTAGATGAAGTAACAGATAAATTCGTTGGAGAAAAAGGGACCGCAAACAGAGAAGCTTTTGAAAACGAACTAAAAATAGATTTGATTGGACAAACTATCAAACAAATCCGAAAAGAAAGAAACTTAACTCAAGAACAATTAGGAGAATTAGTGGGAGTAAAAAAGGCTCAGATTTCGAAAATAGAAAACAGCTTAACTGACGCCAGATTTGATACTATAATCAAAGTTTTCAAAGCCCTAAATGCAAAAATCAATTTTAATGTTGAATTATTAAATCAAAAAGTAGTTATTCCATAAATAGTACTGATTACACAACCAAGGTTTGGAGCTCGTTACAATTGAAGTGATTCATCCGCTTAATCAAAGAACCCAAACGAATGTGGAAAAGGTATTTGTATTATGGTCCTGTTTTTATCAAGTTGATTTTAGAAAAGAAAATGCAAAATGTTTTTGAAAGGATTTAATAAGCCACACAATGATAATAAATAATGACTACATCAATATCTTAGGTTCACTTTATGTGCTATTCCATCAACATTGGCAATCTTTCCGGATAAAAAACGAAAGACTTTTTTCATAATGTTCGATTTGCCGGTTGTCTATCCAAATTGTAAAATAACTATCTTTGTAAAAATATCTGATTATGACTGTATTAGCTGTTACACCTAAAAACAAAAGAGAGCTTTTAATGGTAGAAAAATTTCTGGAAGCTTTCAATGTGAAATTTGAACCTATTGAAATGGAGGATAAACCGTACAATCCAGAATTTGTTGCAAAAATACTTCAGGGAGATGAAGACTTTAAAAACGGAAAATCTATAAAAATAGCCCTTGAGGATTTATGGAAATAAAATTTACCCCTCAAGCAATAGAAGATATTATTTTTTGGAAAAAAACGGGTAATAAAACAATCCACAAAAAAATAAGTACTTTGATTGGGGATATTTTGAAACATCCTTACGAAGGAATTGGAAAACCTCATGGTTTGAAATATGAATTAACGGGAAAGTGGGCAGGAGAAATAAATAAAAAAGATAGACTAATTTATCAAATGCTAAATGATGATGTATTAGAAATTAAATCGGCAAGGGGATATTATAACGATAAATAAAAAGACGAAAAATAAATAAGGGCGATCTGCGATGGGTCGCCTTTATGTTACCTTACTTAAAAATCAACTAAAATAATGACTAAACCCATTGCTACAGTTCCATTACTGGGCTTTCCATTTACAGTGGCAATTTTTCCAGTTGTGTTCCTGAAGGCTCTGTTTTTTTTGATCTACATCAGAATATACCCCAATAATTAAATAATACCCTTTTCGCTTTATATGTCACTATTAAAAGATCTATCCGCATACCGTTTTTCCCGTTATTTCAAACTTTGTTTTATACTATGGGATACATTGTTATTAAACGGAGCCATCATTCTGTCCTTTGTGATTCGCTATGATAATTTCGACCGGATGCATCTGAAGGAAGTCCGGACTGTTTCTTTATTATCTAATCTGTTTTGGGTTATTTTATTGCTTTATAAAGATGCGTATAGAATCATCCGAATTGAGCGTATTGAGACTATACTTATACGAATGATCAAGCATATCTCCATTCATGTGTCTTTGATTGCCGTATTCGTGACTGTTTTGAAATATTCGGATATATCGCGTTTGCGTTTGTTGTATTTTTATCTGATCTTTTTTATCTTACTTTTTGTGTCCCGTGTGGTGTTTATGAAATTTTTAAAGTACATCCGATCCGAAGGATATAATTTTAAAACGGTAATAATAGTAGGGGCCAATGATGCCGGGGAGAACATAAGAAGGATTCTTTCAAAAGACCTGACGTATGGGTATCGGATCCTTGGTTTTTTTGATGATACAGTAGATCCATTTGCGCGGGTTTCATTACCTGTGCTGGGTAAATTTGTTGATATTCAAGACTATATCAGCACGAACAATGTAGATGAAATGTATATTGCGTTGCACATTGATAACATTAAAATAATCCATCAATTAACGGCCTTGTGTGAACGGTATATGGTGCGTATCAAATTCATTCCTGATTTCCAGCAGTACACCCGATCCCGTAAAGTGGAAATCACTTTTTACGAAAACACGCCCGTACTGATGTTGCGTAAGGAGCCTCTGGAAGGATCCCTTAATCGGTTGTTGAAAAAAACAGTTGATGTTTGCTTTTCTCTTGGGGTTATCGTTTTGATTTTTCCCTGGTTATTCCCCATACTGATTATCCTAATAAAAATGGATTCTCCGGGACCCATCTTTTTCAGACAAAAGCGCTCCGGCAGAGATAATAAAGAATTTTGGTGTTTGAAATTCCGAACGATGCGGGTGAATAAAGCAGCAGATGAGTTGCAGGCGACACTTGGAGATAAAAGGGTAACCAAGCTTGGGGCTTTCATGCGCAGAACCAATATTGATGAATTGCCACAATTTTTCAATGTTTTTTGGGGTACAATGTCGGTGATAGGACCGCGTCCTCACATGCTGATGCATACCGAACAATACTCGGAATTAATCAATAATTATCTGGTGCGTCATTATGCCAAGCCTGGTATTTCGGGATGGGCACAGGTAAACGGTTTTCGTGGAGAAACCAAAGAACTGATCGAAATGAAAGACCGTGTGGATTATGATATTTGGTATATCGAAAACTGGAGTCTTTTACTGGATATGAAAATTATTTATCTTACCGTTTTTAATGTGTTTAAAGGGGAGGAGAAGGCTTATTAGTGTTCAGTGTTCAGTGATCAGTGATCAGTGTTCAGTCTCAGTTTTCGGGATTATGTTTAGTGGTCAGGGTTTAGTGTTCAGTCTCAGTCTCAGTTTTCAGTCTCAGTTTTCAAGGATTAGGTTTAGTGATCAGTGGTCAGTGATCAGTGGTCAGTGATCAGTGTTCAGTGTCAGTTTTCGGGATTATGTTTAGTGGTCAGGGTTTAGTGTTCAGTCTCAGTCTCAGTTTTCAGTCTCAGTTTTCAAGGATTAGGTTTAGTGATCAGTGTTCAGTGTTCAGTCTCAGTTTTCGGGATTATGTTTAGTGGTCAGGGTTTGGTGTTCAGGGTTTAGTGTTCAGTGTTCAGTCTCCGTTTTTAGTAATAAATTTTTAGTGGTCAGTTTTCAGTCTCAGTCTTAGTTTTCAGTCTCAGTTTTCAGTGATCAGTTTTCAGTTTTTAGTGATTAGTCATCAGTGAGTAGTGTAAAGGGGTTTGTGATCCGTTTTTAGTTTCCGTTTTCAGTGGTTGGTGAAAACTGAGGAGGAGTTGTATGTAAAGTATTCAAAGAAGAGTAATAAGCGCACTAGTTATGAGGATTATTCGGTTATGCGGACATAAAAGCACTAAAGTTGTAATTAACGCGGTACTATTCCCTTATTGAGAGGGGTTAGGGGTGTGTTCTTTTATTTTAAGTCACTATTCGGTGTAATGTCCCCGACCGCTATCAGAACATCCGAACGGACGGTTCTATAAAAACTCAGAGAGGCTCAATTAAATCCTGAATACGGGTTATCGCACAGTAAACGCATCACTATCTATCGAGACGATTTTAGGATATTTTGGTGCTTTTCCGCTGATGATTAAAAATTAACACACCCCTAACCTCCCGTCCTAAAAACGGGACAGGCTCTCTGAAGAGGGGAATCTGCCCCTGCCTTTCCATTTATTCAGGGTTAAAACAAATTCCAAATTCTAAAATCTGCAATTTTTACAGCTCTATTCTTTAAAAGCGAACTGCATATAGGATATTTTTGTGCTTTTCATCTCATGAAAAAAAAATTAACACACCCCTAACCTCCCGTCCTAAAAACGGGACAGGCTCTCTGAAGAGGGGAATCTGTCCCTGCCTTTCCATTTATTCAGGGTTAAAACAAATTCCAAATTCTAAAATCTGCAATTTTTACAGCTCTATTCTTTAAAAGCGAACTGCATATAGGATATTTTTGTGCTTTTTCGCTCAGGATTGAAAATTAACACACCCCTAACCACTCTTAAGAGGGGAATCTGTCCCTGCCTTTCCATTTATTCAGGGTTAAAACAAATTCCAAATTCTAAAACCTGCAATTTGTGCAGTTCGGTTTTTAAAAGCGAACTGCATATAGGATATTTTTGTTCTTTTTCGCTCATGATTAAAAATTAACACACCCCTAACCTCCCGTCCTAAAAACGGGACAGGCTCTCTTAAGAGGGGAATCTGTCCCTGCCTTTCCATTTATTCAGGGTTAAAACAAATTCCAAATTCTAAAACCTGCAATTTTTACAGTTCTATTCTTTGTAAGCGAACTGCATATAGGATATTTTTGTGCTTTTTCGCTCATGATTGAAAATAAACACACCCCTAACCTCCCGTCCTAAAAACGGGACAGGCTCTCTGAAGAGGGGAATCTGTCCCTACCTTTCCATTTATTCAGGGTTAAAACAAATTCCAAAATTCTAAAACCTGCAATTTTTACAGTTCTATTCCTTAAAAGCGAACTGCACATAGGATATTTTTGTTCTTTTCATCTCATGATTAAAAAATAAACACACCCCTAACCTCCCGTCCTAAAAACGGGACAGGCTCTCTGAAGAGGGTAATTTGTCCGTGCTTTTGTATTTATTGAGAGTTAAAACAAATTCCAAATTCTAAAACCGGCAATTTTTACAGCTCTATTCTTTAAAAGCGAACTGCATATAGGATATTTTTGTTCTTTTTCGCTCATGATTAAAAAATTAACACACCCCTAACCTCCCGTCCTAAAAACGGGACAGGCTCTCTGAAGAGGGGAATCTGTCCCTGCCTTCCTATTTATTCAGGGTTAAAACAAATTCCAAATTCTAAAATCTGCAATTTGTACAGCTCTATTCTTTAAAAGCGAACTGCATATAGGATATTTTTGTTCTTTTCATCTCATGATTAAAAAATAAACACACCCCTAACCTCCCGTCCTAAAAACGGGACAGGCTCTCTGAAGAGGGGAATCTGTCCCTGCCTTTCCATTTATTGAGAGTTAAAACAAATTCCAAATTCTAAAACCGGCAATTTGTGCAGTTCGGTTTTTAAAAGCGAACTGCATATAGGATATTTTTGTTCTTTTTCGCTCATGATTAAAAAATAAACACACCCCTAACCTCCCGTCCTAAAAACGGGACAGGCTCTCTGAAGAGGGGAATTTGTCCGTGCCTTTGTATTTATTGAGAGTTAAAACAAATTCCAAATTCTAAAATCTGCAATTTTTACAGTTCTATTCCTTATAAGCGAATTTTCTGGTCGTATTACTTTTTTAACTTTAATAAAAATTTTAATCGCTATATTTGCGGCTTTTAAAAATTAAAAACGTATGAAATATTTTTCTTTATTACATAAAACAGTTCCATTGTTTTTAGTGCTGTTCTTTTTTTCTTGTGCTTCCCGAAAGGATGTGGTCTACTATCAAGGTATTGATGGAATGGCTCCCGCCGATAAATCTAATTCGTATGAAATTAAAATACAACCGGATGATTTGTTGATGATCATTGTTTCTGCCGAAGATCCGGAAATTGCCGCGCCCTTTAATTTGAAATCAATTTCAGTGCAAACTCCGGGCAAATTAGATGCTGCTGCTGGCCTACAAACCATGCAATTGTATTTAGTCGATTCTAATGGGTCAATAGAATTTCCAGTTTTAGGGAAACTAAAAGTAAGCGGATTAATTCGCTCTGAAGTTATGAAAATGCTTCAGGACAAAATTGCCGTCTATATTAAAAATCCAATAATCAATCTTCGTATCATGAATTTCAAAGTTTCAGTGCAGGGAGAGGTGAATGTACCCGGCACATTTCCTGTGGCTTCTGATAGAATCACCTTGATTGAAGCGTTGACGTTAGCTAAGGATTTGACTATCTACGGGAAAAGAAATAATATATTAGTTATTCGTGAAATAGACGGAGTGAAGTCCTATAACAGAGTAGATATTACCAAAGCGGAGTTTATTAATTCTCCTTTTTATTATTTGGCCCAAAATGATGTGGTTTATGTGGAGCCAAATAAAACTAAGATAAACGGAGCAGCAATTGGTCCCAATACCGGAGTTATTATTTCTATAACGTCTATATTGATTACCTTGATTACCCTAATAATTACGACTACAAAATAAATTTTGAATGGAAAATAACAACTTTGACGAAGATTATGAAAACGATTTTGATTTAAAAGCATTTTTTAATAAGTATTTGATTCACTGGCAATGGTTCGTATTGGCCGTGACTATTGGTTTAGTGGGTGCGTACATATATTTGAGATACACTATACCACAATATCAGGTGGCCACTACAATATTGGTAAAAGACGATAAAAAAGGGGGTATGCTCTCCGAACTTTCGGCATTTGCTGACCTAGGAGTGGGTGGAGGTATGAAAAGTAATCTCGATAACGAGATCGAAATTCTAAAGTCACGCACATTGGTTGAAAGTACGGTAAAAAAGTTAAATTTAAACACCAGTCTGGTCATGGCAGGGCAAATCTCTGACAGGGAAATCTATGATGAAGCCCCTATTTCTGTTAACTTTATGGATAAAACGAATGAGTTTTATCAAAGTTCGATTCAATTAAATTTTAAGGAATTGACACCTTCTACTTTTGAATTAGTTAATGTAGCAACTAATGATTCTCCCAGAATAATTTTAAGTGGAAAAAATGAATTTCAATATGAAAAACCCATAATGACCAAATACGGAGTTTTGATCATTAGTAAATTAGTGCAACATGTAGAGGCGAAAAAGTTCTATGATAAATCGGTTAAAATACGTGTTAGCCCTCTCGAAGATGTAGTAAGAAGTTTTCAAGGCCGCTTAAAAGTTGAGCCAGTCAGCAAAACCAGTAGTGTTGTGACGCTTTCCATAATCAGTCCGGTAATAAGAAGGGCGGAAGATTTTTTAAATAATTTAACCGTAATTTACAATGAAGATGCCGCTGCCGACAAAAATTTTATATCTGAAAATACCTCCGTTTTTATCGCCGATCGATTAAAATTGATTACGCAAGAATTGGATGGAGTGGAACAGGATGTGCAAAGTTTTAAAAAATCGAATCAACTGACTGATATCGAATCAGAAGCAAAGTTGTTTATCGAAGGTTCTAATGAATACGATAAAAAAGGGGTAGAGACAGAGATTCGGTTGAATATGGTTAGCTCTATGTTGAATTTTCTGAAGAAAAGTACAAATGCAGATTTATTACCAACAAACATTATTTCTGGGGATGTTAGTGCAGCGGGAATGATTAATTCTTACAATCAATTGGTTTTAGACCGCAATAGAGTTTTGAAATCTGCTACGGAGGTCAATCCATCGGTGGTAAAAATGGATCAGGAAATTACCTCCTTGAAAAGTAATGTTCAAGGAAGTTTGCAGAGGATGCAGTCCAATTTAAACATTGAAAAAAGAAACCTAAATAGCGAAGAAAATATATTGAATGCCAAAATTAGCAAAATTCCGGTGCAGGAGCGTCAGTTCAGGGTGATTGCAAGACAACAAAAGGTCAAAGAAGAATTGTATTTGTATTTGTTGCAAAAAAGGGAAGAAACGGCCATCTCACTAGCAGCTACAGAGCCCAATGCCAGAGTAATTGACGTAGCCAAAGCAGATAAAAATCCTATCTCCCCAAAGAAAAATATTATTTATCTAGCTGGTTTATTATTAGGACTCCTTATTCCATTTGGAGTTATTTATACGGATGATTTATTGGATACTAAAATAAAAAGCCGCCTAGATTTAGATGGTAAAACGCTTATCCCATTTATAGGGGATTTGCCTACTTCTGACAGTCCTTCGGAAATTATAAAATCAGAGAGTCGAACCAGTTCTGCTGAAGCTTTGCGAATCATCAGAACCAATCTGGAGTTTATGTTGAGTAAAGCGGAGGAAGGGCAAGCCAAAACACTATTTTTAACATCTACTTTCCCTAAAGAAGGAAAGACGTTTGTATCGGCTAATCTTGCCGCAACATTTGCCTTGTCTGGAAAAAAAGTGTTGCTAATTGGTATGGATATCAGGAATCCAAGATTAGACGAATATTTTACTTTGCCAGAAAGAGGATTTACCAATTATTTGTCTTCGAAAGATTTAAAATTAGAAGATCTGATTATTAAACAGGATGGATTTGAAGATTTTCATATTCTCCCTGCAGGTATAATTCCTCCCAATCCGGCCGAGTTATTAATGAGTAAAAAAGTGGATGTACTTTTTAACGAATTAAAATTACAGTACGATTATATTATGGTGGATACAGCCCCGGTAAGTTTAGTGACGGATACCTTATTGATTGCGAAACATGCGGATTGTTTTATTTATGTAGCGCGAGCTAATTTTTTAGAAAAACGTATGCTGAGCATAGCCAATACACTATACAAGGAGCAAAAATTGCCTAATATGTGTCTGCTTCTTAATGATACGGATTCCACAAAAGGGTATGGCTATGGCTATGGCTATGGAGCAAAAGTGGTGAATGAACCTTGGTATAAAAAAATATTGAAAATATAGTACTATTTATTTCGAATTGAAACAGGTTTAAAAGTTTACAAGATGTTTTTATTTTGTAAACTTTTTTCTATTTATTAGTACTAATACTTATAGAATTCACTTTTTTTTGTCATTTGGGAGTAAATGTGTTTACTTTCGCAAAGGTAAAGAAAGGTTAATTCTCTAGTACCTTGATATATGTCAAAAAATTTTATTTTTTGTTTTATATTTCCTACTGAAAGTATAGATTTTCCTGTAATTTAGGCTAGATTTGTAAAAATTTTAAAAAATAAGTGTGCTCACTATGTGGCTTACAATGGCGAAGCCATGTGGAGTTAATAATAGCAGGGTCATCTTAAGAATAGATTTCCAAGTAGAATACATATAAATTGTAAATTTTAGAATAGACATGAGAAAAATAATTATTGTGGCTGTGTTTTTTATAGCCCTTTTTCAATCCTCCACCATGCTAGCGCAAGACTTACTTAAAAGTACCGATTTGAGTACGTTGAAAGTAGATTATTTATCGGATAGTGATATTGCTAAGATTAAAACTCAGTTGCAAACTAATAATATGACTATTGAGCAAGCGGAACCAATGGCTTTAGCTAAAGGAATGCCGGCATCGGAGTTTGCTAAATTGAAAACTCGTTTGGGAGAAATAAAAAATGATGCTACCAATGCTAAAAAAGAGGATGTAAAAGACGAGAAAGAATCGAATGAACTGACCCGAAAGCAGGATAAGATCGTCAATAAAAAAGTAAAAGATTCAATCAATGCTTTGATTTTCGGCTCGGAATTGTTTGACAATCCTACCTTAAATTTTGAGCCCAATTTAAAATTGGCTACGCCAGTTAATTATGTGCTTGGACCCGGTGATGAATTGCAAATTAGCGTTTATGGCGTGCAGGAATTTAATGCGTCTGTGCCGGTAACCATGGAAGGTAAGGTAAATATTCAGTACGTGGGTCAGATTCCGGTTTCGGGGATGACTATCGAAGCTGCTACCCAAAAAATAAAAACAGCTATTGCCAGAGTGTATAGCACAGTTGGATCCGGGCAATCACAAGTAGGGATCAGTTTGAGCCGTATACGGACGATTCGAGTAACCATAATAGGCAGCAGACAGCCGGGTAATTATTCGATATCTTCTTTGGCAACCGTTTATAATGCCTTGTTTTTGGGTGGTGGTCCGGGAAAAAATGGTAGTTATCGAAATATTGAATTGTTAAGGAATGATAAAATATATCGTACTATTGATATTTATCATTTTTTAGTGAATGGTGATCAATCGGATAATGTGGGATTAAAAGACAACGATGTTATTCGTATTCCGGCATATAATCAAAGAGTTACTGTGGAAGGGCAGGTGAAACGTCCCGGTATTTTTGAAATGAAAAAAGGAGAAACTTTTACTGATTTATTATCTTTTGCTTCAGGATTTAATGAATTTGCCTATACAGCTTCGGTAAATGTATTGCAAAAAACGGATAAAGAATTTAAAGTTCGCGATGTCAAATTCGCGGAATTTAATACTTATAAACCTTCCTCGGGGGATGTATTTAGAGTTACAAAAATTTTAAACCGTTTTGAAAACCGTGTCAAAATTGACGGTGCTGTCTTTAGACCTGATACCTATTCTTTTTATGAAGGAATGCGTATCTCCGATTTGATTGCAAAAGCGGATGGGTTGAAAGAAGATGCGTATAGTAACAGAGCCAGAATCATTCGATTACAATCAGATTTGACAACGGAAATTGTCAATGTGAATTTGGCGAAAGCCTTGGAGGGAGATCTTGAAGCAGATGTGGCTTTGAAAAGAGAAGATGTCGTAACGGTGTATTCTATTTTGGATTTTGTTGAAGAGTATAAGATAACCATTGACGGGGAGATTAAAAAGCCAGGTATTTATGATTATCATGCAGGTTTAACGTTAAATGATTTATTGGTGCAGGCAGGCGGATTGACTGGCTCTGCTTCTAAAAGAGTGGAAGTAGCGAGAATGATCAAGTCGGAAGAAATTGATGACACCAATCCAAGTAAAGCGCAATTGTTTAATTTAGAGATCACAGCAGACAACAATGAACAGTTGAAAAACTTTGACTTACAGCCATTTGATGTGGTGAATATCCGCAAAATGGCCGTGTATGAAAAACCAGAGATGGTAACCATAAGCGGTGCGGTGAATTATTCCGGAAAATATGTTTTGGCAACCAAAAAAGACAGGGTCTATGATATTGTTGAAAGGGCAGGTGGCTTGACGTCCTTAGCCAATATAGAAGGAGTTAAAATTAAAAGACCGATACAAGCCAAACAAATTGAAGCGGTAGAAAGTGTTGATTTGAATTTGGGTAAAAAGGACAGTATTCAAAAAAAACTGACCAAAAAATTAAAAGAAGATTTAAAATTTGCTACAATACCCGTAGATTGGAAATCGATTGTTAAAGATCCGAAAAGTAATACTAATGTAACGCTGTTTCCGGGAGACGAAATTGAGGTGGCGGCTTTTAATGAAGGCGTAAAAGTTACCGGAAATGTACTGTTGACTTCTGAGATACCTTATCAAAAAGGGAAAGGGTTTAGGTATTATATAGGTTCTGTTGGTGGAGTTGATAATAAAGGTTGGAAAAAGAAGGCATATATCATTTATCCAAACGGTAAAGCGGCAGTAGCGCATTCGTTCTTGTTTATACGTTCCTATCCTAAAGTAACTCCGGGGTCTCAGATCATTGTTCCGGAAAAGCCAGAAGTTAAAAAGATGAGTACTGGTGAATTTGTAAGTATAGCGGGGGTTTTGGCCAGTTTGGCGGGTGTTATTATAGCGATATTGAGGTAGTGATCAGTGGTCAGTGTTCAGTGGTCAGTTCACAGTGTTCAGTTTGCAGTGATCAGTGATCAGTGATCAGGTTGCAGTGGTTAGTGTTCAGTAATTAGTGCAGGTTTCACAGTGTTCAGGTTTCAGTGTTCCGGGATCAGTGATTAGTCTCAGATAGGAGATTTCATTTGTTCTACCCTTCCTTCGACTTGCTTAGGATGACATTAGAGACAAATGATCGACACTGTTTAAAATATACATTTAAATAATAAATAAAATACAGGCGTAAAATCTTGAAACAATGAATAAAGAAATACCTAACGACGAAATCTCTTTAAAAGAATTGCTTGAAAAAGCCAAAGATTGGTTTTCGTATTTACTTTTGCAATGGAAAATTATACTCTTGGCAGCAATTGTTGGAGCTGGTTTAGGATTAGCCTATTCCTATATTAAGAAACCTATTTACACTGCTACTTTGTCTTTTGCGTTAGAAGACGAAAAATCCGGTGGAGGGTTAGGAGGCGCTTTGGGTTTAGCGAGTCAGTTTGGACTGGATCTTGGTGGTGGTGGTGGTAGTATTTTTACCGGTTCTAATTTGACGGAGTTGTTTAAGTCCCGTAGTATGGTCGAACAAACTTTATTAACTCCTGTTGCTTCTAGCGATAAAAGTATTTCTTTGGCCGAAATGTATATCCAGAATATAGGATGGAGGGATAAATGGAGCGATAATCCTAAATTTGCAGCCATTCAGTTTTTGCCCAATGTGAAACGCAAATACCTTAGCAGAGTGCATGACAGTATTTTGGGTGTGATTTATGAGGATTTGTCAAAAAGTGGATTGTCCGTTGGACAAAAAGACAAGAAAGTAGCTATTATAAGTATTGATATGGTTTCTACTAACGAATTGTTTGCTAAATATTTTACTGAAGCACTTGTTAAGGAAGTGTCCAATTTTTATGTTACTTCTAAAAGTAAAAAGGCACGAATGAATATGGATATTCTCGAACGTCAAACTGATTCGATTCGCAGGGAACTCAATGGAGCAATTACCGGTGTAGCTGTAGCCAATGATAATACCTTCAATTTGAATCCTGCATTGAATGTAAGACGTGCTCCTTCTGCCCGAAGACAAGTTGACGTGCAGGCGAATACGGGTATATTAACCGAATTGGTGAAACAAACAGAATTAGCCAAAGTTACTTTGCGCAAGGAAACGCCATTAATTCAGTTAATAGACAGGCCAATTTTACCATTGAAGAAAGAAAAATTTGGGAAAGCTGAAGGAATTGTGATGGGAGGATTTTTAGCGGGGTTCTTTGTTATTGTAGTTTTGGTAATTAAACGAATTTTGAATATAATAAATAAAGATTCATAAAAATATAATATAAATGTTTAAAGATAAAGTATTATTAATTACCGGTGGAACAGGTTCTTTTGGTAATGCCATGCTCAGAGGTTTTTTAAATTCGGATTTAAAAGAAATTCGGATTTTTTCAAGGGATGAAAAGAAACAAGAAGATATGCGTATCGAGTACAAAAATGATAAATTAAATTTCATTATTGGAGATATTCGTGATTTTGATAGTATTAATAATGCCATGAATGGTGCTAATTTTGTTTTTCATGCTGCCGCATTAAAACAAGTTCCATCATGTGAATTTTATCCTATGCAAGCCGTGCAAACTAATATTTTAGGTGCTGAGAATGTACTAGAGGCTTCCGCTAGAAATAACGTTGAAAAAGTTGTTGTATTAAGTACTGATAAAGCAGTTTATCCAATCAACGCAATGGGAATTTCTAAAGCTTTTATGGAAAAGTTAGCTGTTTCTAAAGCTAGAGATTCAAGAGTAAAAAATGCTAATGCAATATATACAGCCACACGTTATGGAAACGTGATGTGCTCCAGAGGATCTATAATCCCTTTATTTATCAAGCAAATTAAAGAGGGTCTACAACTTACAATAACCAATCCTAAAATGACTCGCTTTATGATGTCTTTAGACGATTCGGTTACTTTAGTCATGTATGCGTTTACACATGGCAATCCTGGAGATATTTTTGTTCAAAAATCACCTGCTTCTACGATTGCTGATCTAGCTCAAGCCTTAAAAGAAATTTTTAACTCTGATAACGAAATTAAGATTATTGGAGAACGTCATGCTGAAAAAATGTATGAATCTTTGTGCTCTAAAGAAGAAATGTCAAAAGCAGATGATTTAGGAGATTTTTATAGAGTTCCTGCTGATTTTAGAGATTTGAATTATACTAAGTACGTACAAGAAGATGGTCCAAAATTATTAAATGAAGAGTATAATTCTGACAATACGTACAGGTTAAGTATTCCAGAATTGAAAAAATTACTATTGACTTTAGATTACGTTCAAGAGGAATTAAAATCACATAATAAATAATACATTATGTTACCATTAATTAAAACCAGTATTCCACCTCGTAATATTTTAATGCCAAGACTAGAGGAGGTTCTTTATAGCGGTTATGTTGCTCAAGGAGAAATAGTAGAAGAATTTGAAAGGAAATTTGAAGATTTTATTGGCGGTGGTAACACGCTTTCATTGAATTCAGGTACTGCTGCACTTCATATTGCCTTAATTCTTGCAGGTGTTCAGGAGGGAGATGAAGTCATAAGCACTGCTATGACCGCAGAGCCCACTAATGTTGCAATAAAGATGGTTGGTGCTAAAATTAGATGGGCTGATATTGATTATGAAACAGGAAATATTTCTGCTGCTGCTATACAAAACGTAATTAATGAAAAAACAAAGGCAATTATTGTTGTCGATTATGCGGGGACAGGGGTAGATGTAAAGGGAATTCAAGAAATTTCACAACAATACAATATACCTGTAATTGAAGACGCTGCGCATGCTTTGGGTACTACTTATAATGGTAAAAAAGCAGGTACACATTTTCCTTTTACAGTATTTTCTTTTCAAGCTATAAAACATTTAACCACAATAGATGGTGGTGCTTTGCAAATTCAAGACAAGCAGTTATATGAAAAAGGAAAGTTAATTAGATGGTTTGGGCTCGATAAAAAGTTAAGCAGATTGGATAATGATATTCATTTCCAAGGCTATAAGTACCATATGAATAATGTAAACGCGGCAATCGGATTGGTTCAACTTGAGACAATCGATGAATTGTTACAAAAGTATCGTTTAATAGGTAAATATTTAGACTTGCATTTGTCTGATTTATTTGGAGTAGAGACAGTAAAGCATTATCCAAATACTGAATCTTCTTATTGGTTGTACACTCTTAAAGTTGATCGAAGAGATGATTTTGTTAAAATGATGACCGAGAATGGTTTTATGGCATCAGAAATTCACAAGCGAAACGATTTGCATAGTTATTTGAATGATCATCCAGCAAAAATGCCTAATTTAGATAGATTTTACTCGAGATTAGTACACATACCTTGCGGGTGGTGGGTAACTGTAGAAGATTGTGAAAAAATGATTCAATTAATTAAAAAAGGCTGGTAATGATTCCAATTTATAAGCCTTATATGCCCCAAAATATTAGTGATGACATAACTGAAATACTTTATTCCGGACAATTAGGCTATGGAAAATATGGAAGAAAGTTTGAGAGCCAATTGCAAAGTTTTATAGGATGTGAATATGTACTATCCGTTAGTTCCTATAATATTGCGATGCAAATTGTTTTGTCAACATTAGGTTTGCAATTTGGTGATGAAGTTATTGCTAGTCCCGTGAGTTGTTTGGCCTCCAATCAACCTTTTGCGGTAAAAGGATTAAAAGTAGTTTGGGCAGATGTTAATCCTGAAAATGGAAGTATGTGTCCAGACGATGTGAAATCTAAAATTACTATAAATACCAAAGCCATTTTTCACAATCATTTTTGTGGTTATTTAGGAAATATTGACCAAATAAATGAATTAGGAAAATCTTATGGAATTCCTGTTGTAGATGATGGAATTGAGGCGTTTGGTTCTGAATATAAGGGTAATAAATTGGGAAATGTCGGCACAGATGTTACAGTTTTTTCGTTTCAAACAGTTCGCTTACCCAATACAATTGATGGTGGTGCTATTGTTTATAAAGACAAAAAATTATATAAGAAAGCATTATTAATTCGTGATTATGGAATAGATAGGACTATCTTTAGAACCCCAAATGGAGAAATAAATCCAGACTGTGACATCAAGTTAGAAGGCTATGCTGGATTGATGAGCGATTTAAATTCATATATAGGAACCAGACAAATGGACGATATAGAAAGTCTTTTGGTTGTTCAGAAGAATAATGCTGTGATTTGGAATTGTAAATTCACAAATATAGACACCATTAATTCATTGAAAATGACGTCAGATTCCACACCTAATTATTGGGTTTATGGGACTTTATGTAAAAATAAAACACAAGCTATAAAAGATTTTAAGGAAAGTGGTTTTTATTCCACAGGGGTACATATTAATAATAATGTGTATACTGTTTTTGATAATAAAGTTTCTTTACAAGGGGTAAATGAATTTATGAATCATTTTGTAGCCATTCCTTGTGGGTGGTGGTTTGAAAATAAATAATTATATGAACAATCAAATTATTAAGATTTCAGAAATAGCAAATCTTTTGAATATAAATTATTACGGAATAGATTCTGATCTTGATGGATTGAATCTATGTAATAGAGAAATAATAGCCGATTCAGTAGTTTCATATATTGCGCATGAAAAGTTTATTTCTAATGGGATTTCAAATACTAAGATTAGGGGATTGTTTGTTACTAAAGACGTGTATGAAATTATCTTGAAAAAAGAAGGTTTTAAAAGCGATATTACTTTTTTTATTGTGGATTATCCAGAAGTTGAATTTTATAAATTACATGAAATTTTATATTCGGTAACTTCTTTTTATAAGAAATTTAATTTTGAATCCGTATTGGGACAAAATTGTATTATACATCCGACTTCAGTAATAGAAGAGGGGGTTATTATAGGGAATAATGTTAGAATTGGTGCAAACAGTGTTATTAAGAAAGGAACTATAATTAATGATGACAGCGCAGTTGGGTCTTGTACTGTTATTGGAGCAGAAGGGTTTCAACTAATATATAATGAATACAATGTGCCATTTACTGTTACTCATGTAGGGGGTACATATATTGGTAAAAATGTTTTGATTAATGACAATTGCACAATTAGCAATGCCTTATTTGAAGGGAATGTTATAATAGGTGATAATTGCAAAATAGACAGTCAAGTTCATATAGGACATAATTGTAAAATTGGTAAAAATTCGGTAATTACAGGTAATTCCTTGTTGATGGGGACAGTAGAATTAAAGGAAAACGTATGGATTGCTCCTAGTGCAACTATATCTAATAAGTGTATTGTTCATAGTAACTCTTTTGTAGGTTCAATGTCTCTTGTAGCTAATAATATTTCTGAAAATTCTCGTGTCTGTGGAATTCCAGCAATTCCAGTAGATGAGTATATAAAAATGATTATACAACAAAAAAAATTAATTAAAAATGGAAGAAAAAATTCTAACGATAGTAAATAGTGTAAGGCAAAATAATCAATTGGCACCTCTTTCAAAATTGAATGAGAGTGATGATTTAAGAAATGATATCGGCTTAAATTCTTTTGATTTAGCAGAATTGACAGTGTGTATTGAAGATGAATTTGATATTGATATTTTTGAAAATGGACTGGTAAATACAGTTGGGGAAATTTATAAAAAACTTGCTGAATAATGCAAACATTTTTAATTAGTAAAGATCACATAATTCAATATGATGAGTTGTTAAATGATATAAATAACAGTAACTTTTATAATTTTGCTTTAAAATCAAATAGTTTATATTCTTTTTTTTTAAATTTTATTATTGCAATTGCTTCTGAAAATGATATCGTTTTATTAGACTCAGACTTAAGTACTTCTGAATTAATTAATTCAGGTTTGGGAGATAATGTAAACACTGAAAAGAGAATTAAACCTTTGTCTTTTAAAACAATTGATGAGTTGTTGGAGACAATTATTTTATCTAAATCTGCGATAACAATTTTTACATCTGGTACAACTGGTCAACCTAAAAAAATAATTCATTCAATATCGACTTTAACTAGAGCTGTAAGAAAATCTGACACTAATATTGGTCAAATTTGGGGTTTAGCATATAATCCTACGCATATAGCAGGATTGCAAGTGTTTTTTCAGGCATTTTCAAATCAAAATACTTTGATAAACATTTTTAATTTTTCTAGAAGTGAAGTATACGAAACAATTGAAAAGTATTCTATAACAAATGTTTCAGCAACGCCAACTTTTTATAGATTATTATTACCTTTTGAAAAGGAATTTTTGACTTTACAAAGAATTACATTTGGAGGTGAAAAATCAAATGAAAAATTGCATGAAAATATCATGAAAATATTTCCAAATGCAAGAATAAATAATATATACGCTTCAACAGAAGCAGGATCATTGTTAGTTTCTAAAGGAGAATTGTTTAAGATTCCTTTGGAATTAAAAGATAAATTTAAAATTACAAATCAAGAATTATTGATTTGTAAGAGTTTGTTGGGGCAATCTGAGGATTTATTATTGGAAGATGGTTATTATAAAACTGGAGATATAATTGAGTTTGTAGATGAAACTAATGATTTTTTTCGATTTATAAGTAGAAAGAATGAATTGATAAATGTAGGAGGGTATAAAGTGAATCCTTCTGAGGTTGAACAGGTTATTTCAAATATGCAGGAGGTACAACAGGTAATGGTCTATGGAAAACCTAACTCGGTATTGGGAAATATATTGTGTGCTGAAATAAAATTAATGGAGGGTAATAGTATTGATGAATCTAAAATAAGATCTTATTTGTCCGAAAATATTCAAGATTTTAAAATACCAAGACGAATAAAATTTGTAGTATCATTCACATTAACAAGAACAGGAAAATTGAAGAGATTATGAATATATTATTGACAGGAGCTTCAAAAGGAGTTGGTTTAGAAATATGTAAGGTTTTATTAGAAAAAGGGAATACGGTTTATGCAATTAGTCGAAGTCATACTCCTGAATTGGCAGAGTTGGAGGTTACTTATAAAGGCAGATTGTTTTTTAAAAGCATTGATCTAGCGGATACAGATTTGATTCATCAAAGTGTTTTTAAAGAATTTGTAACAAATTCGATCCCTTTACATGGGTTTGTAAACAATGCGGCACACGCGTACGATGATATTATTACAAATTTAAATTTATCGAAATTAGAGGAAATGTATAGAATAAATGTTTTTTCACCTTTAATTTTAGTCAAGTATGCAATCCGAAATATGATTTTTAATAAAACTAAGGGTAGTTTAATACATATTTCTTCCATCAGCGCACATACCGGTTATAAAGGATTAGCTATGTATGCTTCGAGTAAGGGAGCTTTAGAGGCATTTTCTAAAAATACAGCGAGAGAATGGGGAGGGGTAGGTATCCGTTCTAATGTGGTTGTGCCAGGTTTTATGGAAACAGCTATGAGTGAGAAGTTATCAGAAGATCAAAAGAATAGAATATATAAAAGAACTTCTATGAAAGAAGCAACAAATGTTTTGTCTGTTGCTAAAACAGTAGCTTTTTTACTATCAGATGATGCGTGTTCAATTACGGGCCAAAATGTTCACGTAGATAATGGTACCATTTAAAAAATAATTATTGAGAAAGCTTTTTTTGATACAAATTCATGTTTATGTTTAAAAACATAATAGCCAATTACGTTGGTAAAATTTGGGGGATTATATCTGTATTCGTTTTTGTTCCTTTTTATATAAAAATATTAGGTATTGAGTCTTATGCTGTAGTTAACTTCTATACTGTTATTTTAACAATTATGTATTTTGCTGATGGGGGGCTTTCCGCTACTCTAAACAGAGAAATTGCTAGAAGTACAGATAAAGAATATATAGGGAATATGCTTTTCACAATTGAAAAAGTGTATTTAGCAATTTGCCTGTTTATTATCGTTTTTGTTTTTTCGTTGTCAGGAATAATTGCAAGAAACTGGCTAAATTCCGACACGATAACTTCAGATGATTTATCGTTGTATGTCAGTTTGATGGGGGTAAGTGTTGCTTTTCAGTTGTTTACTACTTTGCAAAACAGTGGTTTGATGGGACTTGAGAAACAGGTGTTATCTAATGGAATCCAAGTTTCAAGTAGTATTTTTCGTTCTGCGGTTGTCTTGATACCTCTTTATTTACATCCATCTTTGTTGACTTTTTTTATTTGGCAGTTATCTACGAATATTATTTTCTTTTTTATTACCAGATATAATCTATGGAAATATATAAAGACAAATATTTCTTATAGGTTTGATAAGCAGGTTTTAAAAACAGTAGGGAAATTTGCAGGAGGAATGATGTTGATGGCAATTATTTCTTCTTTAAATTCACAAATTGACAAATTAGTAATTAGTAAACTATTATCCTTAAAAGAATTTGGCTATTACGCTCTGGCTGGGATTCTTTCTCAAGTGCCAGAAATGATAATCACGCCAATTGCAATGGGTATACTACCTAGAATGGTCAAATATTCTGAAAAAACGGAAAGAGATAAACTCACAAAGTTATTTCATGTGAATTCTTTTATATTGTCGTCATTGGCAACCTCTGGGGCTATGGTTCTTTTCCTTTTTACCAAGGATTTTATTTTCATTTGGACCCATGACATCGACATCGCTAATACAATTGAAAATGTAACGAGGGTGCTTTTAATTGGGGGGGTATTTTTAGCTTTCCAGTATATGCCTTATTACTTGGCAATTGCAAATGGTCACACCAGAACTAATGTCAGATTAGGTATAGTTGCTTTAATTTGTATAGTGCCTTCATTAATCTTCTTTGTAAAACATTACGGGTTGATAGGGGCAACTTATACTTGGCTAATCATGAACTTGTTTGCATACATTTATTTAGGGTATTTTTTAATCTCTAGGTTTTTGAAAAATGAGTTTAAAAGATGGTTTATAAATGAAACGTTGATTCCTTTAGTTATTGCTATAGTAATTGGTGTTGCAAGTTATTTGCTAACATTCGATTTGCAAAAAGGATATTTTGTGCTTCTATACTCGGTAATAATCGGTTTGATTTCTTTAGCGGTAAATTTAGTAGTTTTTAATAAAATGAATCCAGAATATAAAATTAACATACGACAAGCAATAACTGATGGGAAAATATAACAATTTACTTTCTATAATAATACCTACTAAGAATCGATACGAATGTCTTATACCGGTGGTTTCTGCTTTATTAAAATATATAGAAAATGATGATGTTGAACTGATTATCCAAGATAATTCCGATGACAATAAAGAAGGATTGTTATTTTTTGAGCAATTAAAGGATCAACGTGTTAAATATTTTTATCATCAAGAAAGTCTGTCAATTCAAGACAACACCATTTTTGCAATTGATAATGCGAAAGGTAAGTATTTGATTTTTATAGGAGATGATGATTTGGTGTCTCCGTATATTTACGACATAGTTAAGTTTATAGATAAAAAAAATATTGAATGTCTCGTTTTTAATGCTGCTTATTATTGGTGGAATACTGTAGATTTTGAAAAAGAAAATTACTTTCATCGAAAAAATGCATTATGGTTACCTATTAATCAATCTCTAGAAATTGTTGAAAGATATACACATAATGAACTTGAAATAATGCTTCAAAGTGGTGCAGGAATTTTTTCAAGATTACCTAAGTTTTACCACGGGATCGTAAGGAGGGATGTGTTAGAAAAAATTAAAGAGAGAACAGGGACTTATTTGCCCGGTTCTAGTCCTGATATTGCTTTTTCAACAGCATTATCTTTAGTTCTTGATAAATATTATTTTATTAATTTTCCGTTGAGTGTTTTTGGTGCATCAAGAAATAGTGGAGGAGGTATGACTGCAAGAAAACAACATTATGGTAAAATTGAAGATCAAAAATTTTTGCCAAAAAATATAGTCGAAAATTGGAATCCGTTGATTCCAAGAATTTGGTCTGAAAAAACAATTTATGCACAGACAGTTACGGAGGTTTTAAAAGTTTTTAAATCTAATAAAGATTTTAATTATATTAATTTTTATGGAACGATGTTGGCATATGAGCCTTATTTATTAAAGGTATTAGTTCCAGTTGTGAAATCGTATTGTGGGTTGAGTTTTTATGATTACTTTAAAGTAGTAAGTGCTTTTGTTAAAAAGAAACTTGGAATGTGGTACAGGAAACTAAAGTTCTTCTCAAAAACTTATGATTATGAGGTGCTTTTAGCAACAGATGTAGATTTTGTTATGAAAACACTGAAGGATTCAAAAACTGATGTAAGTAAGCTAAACACAAAATAAGAGTATGATTATTTTTGCTGAATTGCAAATGCAAGGTGATAAACATGTACACGTAAACAGTGGTTTGTTAAATATTGTAAAAACTTCGTTTGATGAACAAGAAGTACTCGTTTTTTGCGATAGCATACATAAAGATAAATTGTTGAAATATGTAGCCGATTCGGAATTACTTCATTTTAATACTTTTGTATATACTGGTGTAAAAGAATTAAAAAAAAGAGCTTCTTTAAGTAAAACACTGAGGGAATCATTGTTAGCTTATAAAATTTTTAGAATTGCGATGGAAGATAAGGCTGAATTGATAGTCTTTGCTTCTGCTTTTCCTTTTACAGCATTATTATTGAATTTATTTTCAAAAATATTTAAACAGAGAATTATTGTTTGTTTACATGGTGATTTAGGTGTTTTAAGTTTAAAAAGAAATAAGCCTACAACTGTTGTTTTTCGTTCAGCTATTAAAGTCTTTTTTAAGAATCGGGGGCTTAAAACAGTTGTTTTATTTTACGGAAAATCTATAGAAGAGGGACTTTTTAAAATGTTTTCAGATTATGAACAAAAAAATGTTATTTCCATAGACCATCCGTATAACTATGATAGACAAAGTAATTATGACGAACCTAGTCTTGGCAAGAAAGTTACGGTTGCTAACATTGGAACAGGATTAATGAATAAAAACTCACAATTGTTATATAGACTTTCGGAGCTTCAAAAAAATAATATAATAAATAACAAAATTAAATTTATTCAAATCGGTAATGTATCTAAAGAAGTATTAAGCTACTCGAATAAGTACGTTGAGATCCTTAACAATAATGAATTTATACCCTTTGAAATATTTGAGGAAAATATAAAAAAGGCAGATTATTTTATCTATTTCTTCACAAAAAACTCGGTGTATGATTTATGTCCGAGCGGTACATTTTTTGATGCAATTAAATATAGGAAACCTATTATCTCTTTACATAACCCGTTTTTTGAATATTATTTTAAAAAATTGGGGAATATTGGGTATCTATGTGATTCTATTGAAGAAATGGATCAAATAATTAATAGTATTCTTGAAGGAAAAGATGATGTTTATGCTGAACAAATTAAAGCATTGTCTGGAGCAACTGCATTACTATCGATTGATAAAATACAAAAGTCGTTTTTAGAGCAATATTCAAATATTAATTAAGGAATCTATGATAGATGAATCAGTTTTAAGAAAATCTGTAAGACACATCTATTTGTTTTTTGTTATAGCTGCTGTTTTATCTTTTTTATATGCCATAGTTAAAAACAGGTTAAATGGAGATTTCTTAGGGGTAGAAGTGACATTACCATTTTGGTTACTTCTTTTGAATCTTATTTTTTCAATATTGCCTTTTTTTCTTACTTGGAGAGTTTATTTGTACTTTAATAGAAGAGCCATAAAAAGAAGAATTACAATTCCTATTACTTTTTTTGGTTGTTTTTTGGCAGCTATTATAATTTGGAATATTATTGTCACCATTATATTTGGAGTTGGTGTAATGGGTGCTCCCCCGTATGAAGCCCCTTCTTATATTAAACCTATTATTCAGATAATGAATAGGTTTAACGCTTATTATGGTGTTTTTCTCTATTTTTTATTAGTTCCAAAAAAAAACAAAACCCAATTTATACTAGTAATTATGGCGCTAGTTTTGGCTTACTTAAGGGCGGGTTTAGGTTTGTTTTTGTACTTAGCAATGTTTGGTTATTTAAAATACTTTATTGAAATTAGTAGTTTTATCAAAAAGCAAAAGATGGTAGTTATAACGCTTTTGTGTTTATTTCCTATATTGTTTAGTGGGTTATATGAATTAAGAAATACTTTAAGAAATCAAGAAAGTACAGAAGCTATTACAGACCCTATATTTGGAGTTTTAGTTGGTAGACTTTCTAGTTTTTCAGATTCTGCATTTATTTTACAAGAAGCGCCATATTTTTTTTTAGGGGCTAAAAATCTGGATTCTTTCTATTTTCAAAAACAGGCTTTAGGAGGAGTTATTAGCCAAGATTTCATGCCTGAAATTAGACCGGAAATAATGCTATTTAAATTTTACTACGAAAATTCGGAAGATAATGTTGCTTATATGGCAGGGACCCAAGGAAATTTATATTTGTCATTGTTTCATTCTGGCTTTACATTTTTTTTAAATCTAACAACAATTATTCTATTTATATATATAACTTTTTACGTTTTTAGATTACTGCGGTTTAATTATTCAAATGAGATGGCATTTATTTTATTACTTTATGTCTTAATGAGTGGTGTCTCCAATGAGTATGCTTTCTTAATATTTTCAATTTTCATTTATTTATTTTTATTTTTGATTGTTAATTTATTAGGAAATTTAAAAAATAATAATTAAAAACATTTATTTTACTATACAAACTATTGAAATCTAGTTTTTGCTAAAGATTGATTAAATTCAATACAAAGTATGTTTTAATATATAATTAAAACATACTTGTAAAATTAAACTTTCTTGATAGTTTAATGTTTATCCATAATAAAAGTTCAAATTAATTCTTTGAAGCAACTAATTTGAAAGATAATTACGTAAAATACGTAATTATTAAATAATCTATTAAAAAATATATGTTTACTAAAAAAATTAAAATTGTCTTTTTAATTTCTTATTTGCCAAAACAAGGTCCAGTACAAGTAATCTTTGATATTGTTAAAAACATTGATTTTTCTTCTTTTGATATAACAATAATAACTTTTAAAGTCGAAAGTGAATATAGTGTTTTAGAACAGTTTGAAAATCTTCCAGTTAAAATAGTTAATCTTAACAAAACCGGTAAATTAAATATTCTTGCTTCATACTTGAAATTGAAATCTTTTGTAAAAAGTAATGAGATACAGTTAGTTCACTCTCATTGTTTTTCGTCTCTTTTTTTAAATAATTTTTTGAATAATGTAAAAAGCGTTCATACAATTCATATTTATCCAGGCTTACAAACGGTAGCTATGAAAGGTTATTTCTTAGGAAGTATAATGAATATTTTAACTAAACAGTTGATTAGGCGTCTGCAGACTCCAATTGCTTGTTCTGAAAGTGTCAAAAATGAGTTGAAATTAGCAGATGGTATAAACGTTAATTATATCCAGAATGGTGTTTCACCATTGGTGATGCCAACAATGACCAAGCATGATTTATTAAAGAGTCTTAATCTTAATCCCAATTTTAAATATTTTATAAGTGTGGGCCGTTTTTCTAAAGAAAAAAATTTTTCTTTTTTGATTGAACAATTTATGCAAATGAATTTGAAGGGTTATAAGCTAATAGTTTTGGGAGAAGGTATTCTTTATGATCAAATAATAAGTGTTATCGATGAATCTGTAATATTACCAGGATTCAGATATAACGTCAGTGATTATTTATTTGCGGCGGATTATTATATATCCTCTTCGTTGACAGAAGGAATGCCATTGTCTGTTTTGGAAGCGATGTCGGCCGGACTACCAATATTGCTTTCCGATATTTCGCCACATAAAGAAATATTTAAAAAAGCAAATGCTAAAGACGTCGGATTCATCTACAGTTGTGATATAGACAATGACTTTAAAGGTAAAATTAAAAAAATATTAGATATGCATTACTCTTCTTTACAAGAAAATGTACTGTCTGTTTATAATGATAATTTTTCAGCTGTGAAAATGTCTAATGCTTATCAGGAGCTGTATTCGAAGCTAATTAGTGAAAAACAACTTTAGATTAATTAAATTAGTACTGTTTTTAATACTTGTTTAATTAGTTTTAATGAACTATAATAATAAAAATCTATGAAGCATTATAAAATTCTCGTAACTGGAGGTTCAGGATTTATAGGAACTAATTTAATCGAAAAGTTTATATCAGATGGTCATGACGTTTTAAACATAGATATTGCTGAGCCCAAAAAAAAAGAATTGTTTAAATTTTGGAATGAAGTTGACATAAATTGTTTTGATATTTTAGAACAAAGTATAAAGAGTTTTTGTCCAGATTACATTGTTCACTTAGCTGCTCGTACCGATTTGGATGGGATGAGTTTAGAAGCATATAAAACAAATGTTATTGGGGTTAAAAATCTGCTTAATATATCAAATGAATTAACGTCTTTAAAGAAGATCATTATTACATCTTCTATGCTAGTTTGTCATGGAGGATATTATCCAAAAGATCAGTTCGATTATGCTCCAACAACAATTTATGGAGAAAGTAAAGTAGAAACTGAAAGAATTGTCTGGGAAAATAAACCGACGTGTGATTGGGCAATAATAAGACCAACGTCAATTTGGGGTCCATGGTTCGGAATTCCTTATAAGAATTTTTTTGATATGATTATTTCAAAAAAATATTTTCATATAGGAAATAAAGGGTGTACTAAAACGTATGGATATATTGGTAATGCTATTTACCAGATAGAAAAAATCCTATTTGGTGAAACTAGAAATGAGTTGGGAAAAGTGTTTTTTATTGGAGATAATCCAGCAACCAATATTGAAGAGTGGGCTAATGAAATTGGGACTGAATTGAACATTAAAATTATAAAGATGCCTTATTTATTAATTAAAATTGCCGCTTTTTTTGGAGATAGTTTGAAGTTAATTGGTTTGCCATTTCCTATGAATTCATTTCGACTACATAATATGACCACTAATAATGTTATAGATTTAAAAAACACCTATGAAATTGCTCAAACGTTGCCTTATACCAGAAAGGATGGCATAGAGAGAACATTAAAATGGATAAATAAACATTAAAACTCATGAAAATTTCCATAATAACGGTTTGTTATAATAGTGCTGCAACCCTTGAAAAAACTATTCTTTCCGTTTCCACACAAACCTATAAAAGCATAGAATATATCATTGTTGATGGTAATTCAAAAGATAATACTTTAGCTCTTATTAAAAAACATGAAGATAAAATCTCAAAATGGATATCTGAGCCAGACAAAGGTCTTTATGATGCAATGAATAAAGGTATTGGCATGGCAAGTGGAGATTTAATTGGAATATTGAATTCAGATGACACCTTTAATTCAGATATGGTTGTTGAACACATTGCTAGTTTTCATTTGCAAAATACTATTGATGCTTCGATAGGAAATATTGTCCAACATCAAGAAAATGGTAAAATTATTAGGTTATATTCTTCGAAATATTGGAATCCAGAAAAGCTTACAATTGGATTTATGCCACCTCATCCTTCCATTTTTTTTAAAAGAAAACTTTTTAATAAATATGGAAATTATGATCTTGGTTTTAAAATAGGAGCCGATTATGAATTAATTACACGGTTTTTTCTGAAAAATAGAATTAGTTGGAAATATTCTGGGATTACAACCACCGCAATGCTGGTTGGCGGTTTAAGTAGCTCGGGTTCTTCATCGTATAAGTTAATAACCCAAGAAATTCAAAAGGCTTTAACTATGAGTGGGATTGTTTTTGATCCATTTAAGATTAGAATTCGGTTTTTATGGAAGATAATTGGATTTTTAAAGAAATGAAAAAACAAAATAATGTTGTAATAACTGGAGCGTCAGGATTTGTCGGGCAAAATCTTCAAGAGTATTTAAAAGACTCACATGTTTTGAATGGTATGAGTGTGCGTTATATACTCAATCAGCAATTTGATATAGATGCGGGTGCTATCATTCATTTGGCAGGGAAAGCGCACGATTTAAAAAAGGTTTCTAATCCAACGGATTATTACGAGTCTAATTTAGAGTTAACAAAACAATTGTTTGAGGCTTTCTTAAATTCAGAGGCTTCTGTATTTATATTTATGAGCACTGTGAAAGCTGTAGCCGATAAGGTCGAAAGTATTTTGACAGAAGATGCAGTTGCTAATCCCAAAACCCATTATGGGATAGCGAAACGGATGGCAGAAGAATATATTTTAAGTAAAGAACTCCCTGAGGGAAAAAGAGTCTATATTCTTAGACCTTGCATGATTCACGGTCCGGGAAACAAAGGAAATCTCAATTTATTATACCAATTGGTTGCTAAAGGTTTGCCATGGCCATTAGGAGATTTCAAAAATGAACGTTCCTTTTTAAGCATTGAAAATCTTTGTTTTGTAATCAAAGAATTACTTAAAAACACAGCGATTCCTTCGGGAGTCTATCAAGTTTCGGATGATACAGAATTATCGACCAATGAATTGATTCAGTTGTTGGGTGTAATTTTGGGTAAAAAAAACAGAATTTTAAATATTCCATCCTCTTGGATTAAAGGTGTTGCGAGACTTGGTGATCATTTGCATTTACCACTTAACTCAGAACGTTTGCAAAAATTAACTGAGAATTATGTGGTAAGTAATAAGAAGATAATAAATGCGATAGGAAGGCCTTTGCCAATAGAATCAAAAGAAGGTTTGTTGAAAACATTCCAATCATTCAAAAAATAATAGATACAATATGACCATTGAAAAAACAACAATACAAGATTTAGTGATTATAACTCCCAGAGTTTTTGAAGATTCGCGTGGGTATTTTTTTGAAGCTTATAATCAAGCTAAATTTAATGAAGATGGAATAATGTGCCAATTTATTCAGGACAATCAGTCCTTTTCAAAAAGAGGAGTGATAAGAGGATTGCATTTGCAAATTAATCCTTTTGCGCAAGCTAAATTGGTGCGTGTATTAGAAGGAGAAATACTTGATGTGGCAGTAGATTTACGTAAAAATTCGGCTACTTACGGGCAACATTTTAGTGTAATTCTTAGTGCCGATAATAAAAAACAATTGATGGTTCCTCATGGCTTTGCACACGGTTTTTCCGTTTTGAGCGAAACCGCTTCCGTGCTTTATAAAGTGGATCAATTGTATCACAAAGAAAGCGAAAGAGGGATTCGTTATGATGACCCTACTTTAGCGATTGATTGGCAGTTGAGTCCTGAAGAGGTACTAGTTTCTGAAAAGGATTTGGTGTTGCCGGGGTTTGATGATGACGATTGGGAGTTTTAGGTTTGAAATTTTCGATTTGTCTTGATTAAAAAAGAAACAAAAAATATTCATGGGTTAGTAGTACTTATATTATTACTGAAGAACAATTTTTTCTTTTTTGCTTGATCAAAAAAGAAACAAAAAAATCAAGCCTGCAAATTAAAAGCTTAAAAATTTAAAAACTGTTATGGTTATTTACCTGACTGCCACTGGCAGTCCTCCTTTTAATTTCAAATGTTGTTTTTTGATGCTTTTTATTTAAGGGCGGGGCAGAAGTTTTTAGATGGGTTTTTGGTTGCTTTTTGTATGGTGCGATGTTATATAAACAATTTTTTTGTTAGACATAACGAACAATAATTTAATATTTTGTATTGTTTGTTGAACAAAAAAGATATTTAAATTGAATTGAATTATGGAAGAAGATATTCGATGGAAACAATGTTTTGAAAAGTATCTTAAAGCACTAGGACAGTTGCAGAAATTTATAGTGAAAGGTAATTTGAACGAACTGGAAGAGCAGGGACTTATTCAAGCTTTTGGATTCACACACGAGTTGGCTTGGAATGTAATGCAGGATTATTTTGAATATCAAGGAAATACGGCTATTACGGGGTCTAGAGATGCTACAAGAGAAGCGTTTCAAAAAGGATTGATTCAGGACGGGGCACAATGGATGGAAATGATAAAAAGTAGAAACCAATCTACACATACTTATAACGAAAGTATAGCAAACGAGATTAGAGATAGAATATTGAATTATTATTACGATTTGTTTGTGTCTTTTAAAGAGAAAATGAAAGAACTTTAGAATGATACAATTTGGCTTAAAACAGGAGGATATAGACAAAATAAATCATGTCTTTGCCAGGTATAATGGTATTGATAGCGTGATTATTTATGGTTCCAGAGCGAAAAGAAATTTTAAAGTAGGTTCTGATATTGATTTAACCATCATCGAGAATTCAATATCTTTTCCAAAATTTTTGGAAATAGAGAATACATTAGATGATTTATTATTGCCTTACAAAATAGATTTGTCTCTAAAACGAAAAATATCAAATGTCGATTTGCTTTTGCATATTGACAGAGTTGGGAAATTGTTTTACAAAAGAGGAAATAGCCCAGAGTGACAATCGATTCCATTTAAGATTACCTAAAGTTTTAAAAAAAGTTTAAGGTTTAAAGTTTAAGGTTTAAAGTTGTAGGTTAGATTGGGAATTTAATACGTAATCACAAAGTTCACAAAGAAGGTTAAAGAAGAAGTTTAACGTTGTCGGTTAGATCGGGAGTTGTGACGTAGTATCAATATAATAGAAAAACACAACCGTTTTCTTGATTTTCTAAGATCTTAGCGGTAATAAAATATAAAAATGCAAAAAATTTTAGTCACAGGTGCATCGGGTCAATTAGGCTCGGAATTAGCATTATTATCCAAAAACTATTCCCAATTTGAATGGTTTTTTGCGGACAGAACACAAGTTTCTTTAGATAATTTATCCGTTTTATCTAGTCAATTAGAAAAGATAAAACCGAATATTATTTTGAATTGTGGTGCCTACACAGCAGTTGATAAGGCTGAAACCGAGTACGATTTAGCAGACGTCGTAAATCATTTGGCTGTGGCAGTAATCGCCACCCACGCCAAAGAAAATAACGCGAAATTAATTCACATTTCAACCGATTATGTGTTTGATGGGACATCCTCCATTGCATTGACGGAGGAAGCCGTAACTAAACCGATTAATGTATATGGAGCCAGTAAAAGAGCTGGTGAGATAGCTTGTTTTGAAAAGAATTCGGATGCTATTATCATTCGGACTTCTTGGGTTTACAGCAGGTTTGGAAACAATTTTGTGAAAACCATGCAACGATTGCTTCAGGAGCGCGACAGTATTGGGGTGGTCAACGATCAGATTGGATCTCCAACTTATGCGGCTGATTTAGCGCAGGCCATGATGGACATAGTATCAGCTAAAGAATGGATTGCAGGAATCTACAATTATTCTAATGAAGGGGAAATCAGTTGGTATGAATTTGTGTTGGCTATCAAGGAAATTGGAGATTATACTTGTGAAGTGAATGGTATATCTTCATCGGCATATCCAACACCAGCTAAACGTCCGGCTTATTCTTTATTGGATAAATCAAAGATTAAGCTGTTGTATGGGGTTAGTGTTCCGGATTATAAGGAAAGTTTAGCTATTTGTTTAAAGTTTAAAGTTTAAAGTTGTTCAATTGTTCTCTAATGATTTTCGTTAGACCCCGACCCTAAAGGGAGCCGAAAATTTGAAAGTTAATTTCAAAGTTTAAAAAATGTTTAAAGTTTAAAGTTTTTCAATAGTTCTTGATATGATTTTCGTTTTGCCCAGGCCCTAAAGGGAGCCGAAAATCTAGGATGTTATTTTGAATAGGATGATAGGAATGCTTTAAATAGCACTACCAGTGATTTTTTATTAAAAGTAAAAAAGTTAAGGCTTACTAATTTTCTTTTTTGCTTGATCAAAAAAGAAACAAAAAAATCAAGCCTGTAAATCAAAAGCTTAAAAACTACCTTGAAGTTCCGCTCCGCACCCCGAGCCGTTCGTCCTGCGGACTCAACTCGCGGAGTGCTGCCACTTCACTTCATCGTTGTTTTTCTATACTTTTTATTTAAGGGCGGGGTTAGAAGTTTTCGGTTTTGAGAGATCAGTTGTAAAATTTTCGCTTTGCCCAGGCCCTAAAGGGAGCCGAAAATCTAGGATATTATTTTGAATAGGATGATAGGAATGCTTTGAATAGCACTACCAGTGATTTTTTATTAAAAGTAAAAAAGTTAAGGCTTACTAATTTTCTTTTTTGCTTGATCAAAAAAGAAACAAAAAAATCAAGCCTGTAAATCAAAAGCTTAAAAACTACCTTGAAGTTCCGCTCCGCACCCCGAGCCGTTCGTCCTGCGGACTCAACTCGCGGAGTGCTGCCACTTCACTTCATCGTTGTTTTTCTATACTTTTTATTTAAGGGCGGGGTTAGGAGTTTTCGGTTTTGAGAGATCAGTTGTAAAATTTTCGCTTTGCCCAGGCCTAAAGGGAGCCAAAAATTCAGAACTTAATTATAAATTATTACCCCTACCGTAAAGGGAGCCGAAAATGGGCAGTTTTCGTTTTAAGAATAGTTGTCGTGACGGGAGCCAATGAATTTATTATCAATTCATTCAATACAAATTTGAAAATATAAAATATATATGAAAGGAATTATATTAGCAGGAGGTTCTGGAACCCGTTTGCATCCGTTAACGCTTGCTATGAGCAAGCAAATGATGCCGGTTTATGACAAACCGATGATTTATTATCCATTGTCTACTTTGATGATGGCGGGAATAAACGAAATATTGATTATTTCGACACCGCATGATTTGCCTAATTTCAAGAAATTGTTAGGAGACGGCTCGTCAATAGGTTGTCGATTCAGTTACGCGGAGCAAGCTGTTCCGAACGGTTTGGCTCAAGCCTTTGTTATTGGTGAAGAATTTATTGGAGAAGACAGCGTAGCATTGGTTTTAGGGGATAATATTTTCTTTGGGTCTAATATGGATGAGTTGTTGCAATCTAACACCAATCCTGAAGGTGGGGTTGTGTTTGCGTATCACGTTTCGGATCCCGAGCGGTATGGTGTAGTAGAATTTGATACTGATTTCAAAGCACTTTCGATTGAAGAAAAACCATTGGAACCCAAATCAAATTATGCGGTGCCCGGTTTGTATTTTTATGATAATTCGGTTGTGGAAATTGCCAAGAATATCAAACCAAGTGCCCGTGGTGAATACGAAATTACAGATGTTAATAAAGTATATCTTGAAAAAGGAGCTTTGAAAGTGGGTATTTTAAGCAGAGGAACCGCTTGGTTAGATACCGGAACTTTTAACAGCTTGATGCAAGCGGGGCAATTTGTACAGGTTATTGAAGAACGTCAGGGACTGAAAGTGGGTTGTATTGAAGAAATTGCCTGGAGACAGGGTTTTATTTCGGAGCAACAATTGAAAGATCTGGCAGAACCTTTGAAAAAATCGGGTTATGGGGAGTATCTTTTGGGATTGCTGAAGCATAAGTTGTAGTGGTCAGTGTTCAGTGATCAGTGTTCAGTATTCAGTGTTCACTATTCAGTATTCAGTGTTCAGAGATCAGTCTTTTTAGTGATCAGTTTTCAGTTTTCAGTGATCAGTGGTCGGGGATCAGTGTTCAGTGCTCAGTTTTCAGTCGCAGTAATCAGTGATAAGTGTTCAGTTTTAGATTATTATATAGCGTTAAAAAATATGGTTTATATTGCATTATTATTTTTATTGGTTGGTATTGAACTCCTTTATTTCAAAATTGCGGATAAATACAATATCATCGATAAACCCAATTCCAGATCCTCCCATACTTCCGTTACTTTAAGAGGCGGCGGAATTATTTTTCCTATAGCGGTAAGCATCGCTTTTTTTTTAGGATACGTTTCCTGGTTCGTGACAGTGGCAGTAGTTTTAGTTGCGGTCGTTAGTTTTATAGACGATATCAAGCCGTTATCCCAATTGCCTCGATTTGTATCACATGTTATAGCCGTAGGTTTGATTTTTTATGAGTTAAATTTGTTTTATGAACCCTTGTGGGTGCTCCCCATCGTTTTTGTGCTTATGATTGGTTGGGTCAATTCCTTTAATTTTATGGATGGTATTAATGGAATAACGGTTTTATATGCTCTTACCGCCATTGTCAGCTTTTCTTTTTTGCCCATCAACGAAACAAGTCTGCCCTTGCTTATTACGATGGGATTGTCTTGTTTTGCTTTTGGGCTTTTTAATGTTCGAAAAATAGCAAAAACTTTCGCAGGGGATGTTGGCAGTATCAGTATGGCTTTGTTCTTAGGCTATTTTATGATAAAAAGCATTATTGATTCGGGACAGTTAGGATATATCCTTTTCTTTTCCGTTTATGGGATTGATGCCATTATTACCATAATCAACCGCTTACTTAGAAAGGAAAATATATTCCAGCCACACCGTTCTCATTTGTACCAATATCTGGCCAATGAAATGGGCTATTCCCATATTTTAGTTGCCTTTATTTATGCGGGGCTGCAATTAGTAATCAATGCACTGGTTATTTATATGGGTGCCAAAGGGTATTTAACCTTGTTCTTTATGGGTGGATTTTTAGTACTGCTGACTTTTATTTATTTACTAGCCCGAAATTTCGTCACTCGTAAAATGGTTCTGAGAAATTCGTAATTCGGTTTTTGTTTGCATTTTTATCAAGAATGAAATATTTCGAAAAGTATGATAAAACGTTTTTTTGATATTATTTTCTCTCTCTTTTCACTTCTCTTCTTTTTTTGGGTGGTATGTATTGCGTGGCTACTGGCTGCTATCGATACGCATACAAGTGGAATTTTTATCCAAGCGCGCATAGGTCAATTTGGTAACACATTCAAAATTTATAAACTTCGTACGATTCAATTTGCACCGTCTCCAGAAAGCGCCCGTATTTCGAAAATAGGGAAGTTACTTCGGGACTACAAACTAGATGAGTTGCCTCAACTTTTTAATGTTTTAAAGGGGGAAATGAGCATAGTGGGACCAAGACCTGATTTGCCTGGTTATTATGATTTGTTAGAAGGGGAGAACCGAAAAATATTGGAATTGAAACCGGGATTGACTAGTCCGGCTGCTTTAAAATACAGTAATGAGGAGCAGCTGTTAGAAAAACAAGAATTGCCGTTACTTTATAACAACAACTCCATTTTTCCGGATAAGGTGCGGCTGAATTTAGTCTATTACTACCATCGAAGTTTTTGGGGTGATATGGTTATTATTTTGAAAACCGTTTGCTATACCTTTTTTAGAAAAAAATAGTACGATAACCGTTATTCGTTAGTCAGTCCGGATCAGAATCCAGAAGTTATTTTTATTATTTTAGCGTGCTGCAATTTCTATCTTTTTAATTTTCAGAAGATGTATAAAAACAAAATTTGGCTTTCGGCTCCACATATGGGAGGAAGCGAACAAAAATACATACAAGAAGCATTTGATTCGAACTGGATTGCTCCGGTAGGTGATAACATAAATTATTTCGAACACAATATAGAGACTTACCTTGGTTCAGGGTATGTTGCGGCTCTAAATTCAGGTACATCAGCCATTCATCTGGGATTAATTCTTTTAGGGGTTCAGGCAGGAGATGCTGTACTTTGTCAAAGTATGACTTTTTCAGCTTCGGCAAATCCCATTCTATATCAAGGGGCAATCCCTATTTTTATTGACAGTGAGTCCGACACCTGGAATTTATGTCCAATTGCGCTGGAAGAAGCCATCGTAGACAGCATAACTAAAGGTAAAAAACCAAAAGCAATAATCGCGGTTCATTTATATGGAATTCCCTATAAAATTGATGAGGTTAGGATGGTTGCAGATAAATATTCTATTCCCATTCTGGAAGATAGCGCCGAAGCTTTAGGAAGCAGCTACAATGGGAAAAAGTGCGGTACTTTTGGTGATATTGGCGTTTTTTCTTTTAATGGGAGTAAAATCATAACCACTTCAAGTGGAGGAGCGATTGTAACTAATTCGGAAAAATTAAAAGAGAAGGCGATTTTTTTAGCTACACAAGCCCGAGACGAAGCGCCACATTACCAGCATAGTGAAATAGGATATAATTACAGAATGAGTAATATCTGTGCGGGTATTGGTCGCGGTCAAATGGAAGTGTTGGAGGAATATATTGACTTAAGAAGAAACATGCATGCGTTTTATGTCGATTTATTTGCAGCTATTGAAGGTGTTACCGTTTTTACTGTGCCCAATGCCAATTATTTTTCAAATTATTGGTTGAGTACGATTTTAGTGCATCCATCAGAAACCAATGGGATCAGCAGGGAAACTTTACGATTGGCACTTGAGACAGCTAATATTGAATCCAGACCTTTGTGGAAACCGATGCACTTGCAACCTGTTTTTTGTAAATACGTGTATTATGGCAGTAACATTTCTGAAACACTTTTCAATAATGGTCTTTGTTTGCCATCCGGGTCGAATCTTTCTGAGACGGATCGAGCCCGGATAAAATCTATTGTATTGAAATTATTTAATAAATAAGAATTTTATTTTTAAATAAAAGCAGGATTCAAGTTATAAATGCAACTTTTTGATTAAACATATAATTAGGTGTTTCAAAATTAAATCTTTTTCTTGGTCTATTGTTTAATTTCTCTTGTATTTCTATAATTTTCTC
>NZ_JBHZPZ010000022.1:0-45225 GCF_042787345.1 Flavobacterium xylosi
ATACATCAAAGTTCCTGTTCCTCCTGTAGCCGTAATCGTGATTGAACCATCGGTTCCACCATTACATTTAGGACTTACAAGTACAGCTGATACAGCGATTGCGGTTGGTTGAGTGATTGTAACTGTTCCTTTCAACACGCAATTATTGGCATCTTTTACCGCCCATAAATAGGTTCCAGCAGTTAATCCGCTGAACACGTTCGATGTTTGGTACGTTGTGCCGTCATTGGCAGAGTACATCAATATACCTGTTCCTCCTGAAGCGGTGATGGTGATGGAACCGTCAGTTCCGCCATTACATTTAGGACTAACCAGTGTTGCTGATGATACTACTATTGCCGGTGGCTGACCAACAATTACTGATCCGGTTGTTAAACATCCGTTTGAACTTGTAACTGTATACTGATAAGTTCCTGCTAAAACATTAGTAAGATCTTCAGTGCTTGCCGTAAAATTATTTGGACCGGTCCATAAGAAAGTATAAGGACCAGTGCCTCCTGTTACAGTAAGATTAACTGAACCAAATCCTCCATTACATGCTGGATTAGTAGCAACTGCAACTGCTTTTGGATTTGAATCTACTTTGAATTGAATAGGAGCTCCTGGAAAATCTTTTAATTCAGATTGTTGTGAACTACCAGAAGATCTCGTTCTAATAAATACTGTGCTGAGTGAAAAACATGGGTCTTTTGCTGCTCCAAGTACTTGAGTAAGATTAATGGCGCCCTCAGCCCACTGATTCACAGCATAATCACCACCTACACCAGTTCCAAGAGGATCACTGCCATATACATCAAAGGGTACATGGGTAATTGATGTATTATTAGTAATGAAAATTCTGCCCAGAAACTCTGAGTTGGGATGGATTACGTATTCATAACCACCTCCAGCTTTAGCGGTCCATACTCGAATTACTGCATTTGCATCACCACCACCATTGGTAAACTCGATAGTGATCAGGATGTCGCCGACTGTACGACCACCGTCGGTTCCCAAACTAGTAAAACCACCGCTACCTCCGAGGATGTTTCCAATAGCGTCCGTTGTTGCACCAGTTATGGTCATTGATTTCTGCAAAAACTCGAAATCAATATAACTGCTTCCGTTTGTCACCTGACGGTCACCGGCAAATAGAGCCCATAAATCCGTTGATAATCCGCCTAATGCAGGATCACCATAAGAAAAATGAACACCCGCATTTTGAATCTCATTTTTATGGGGCGAATTACCAGGGCCCCAAGTATAAGTGTTTGGATCATCATTAATTTTATTGGACATAGTAAAAATGCTCAAATCATTTTCATACCTGTCCTGCAAAAAAAATGATTGTCCAGGATACAGCAGCTCCCCCGTAAAGGGATTAATAACACCATGACCATTAATGCCAGGATGTGCAGAGTCAAACAAATCGCCTACATTTTCATAGCCACCTGGGGTATGAGCATAAGCATCGCCATCAACACCAGAACCGCTTTTAGGGGCCAATACAGGAACAATTCCCCTAATAGACCCCTGAGCTTGTATAGTAGTGTTGGACAGTAAAAAACCTATCACTAAAAGGGATGCAGCGATCCATTGTCGCAATTGAAATTGTTCCAATCGTGATAGATAATCTTCTGTAGTTCTTTGATTAAATTTCTCGAAATTTAATTTAGGAGTAGTGTTTTTCGTTAAAAAGCAACATATTATTTTGTTGTATAAGAAATCGAAAAACTTAAAAATTGTATTCTTTTTCATAATAATAGTATTTTAACACCATACATTTGATTTAATAGGAGGTTTACAGATAGGGGGCAAAATACACATCTTCAGATAAAATCATGAAGGCAGCCATCATCAAAAGGTTGTATTTATTAGGACAATAAAAAACACCTTTATCATTTACCGAAATCGATTTGTAAAAATGAATTAGATTAATATCAAAACGATTCAATTAAACAGGATAAAAAAGGTTATTATTGGCAGGTCACATATTGGGGAAATGCATCTAACCATTACTAAGTCATCTTCAATTAAAATAATTGAAGTGAACCCTCAAACATTAGGAATATAAAATGTGGGGAACAAAATCTATCTCCTAATACAAACATAAAGTTGTCTAATAAAACCAACTTAATTTTTTTCTTATGTAAAACTAATCATTAAAATAAAAAGATAAAAAAAAAGCTACAGTAAAATCGATAAGATGCTTGTTTAATCGATAATTAACATTGTTAAGTAAGAAAATAAACATACAAAGAAAAATTAATTTTAAACGTAAGTAATTGATTAACAGTTTATTACGTGTTAAAAATTACATTCAAAATTAAGAATAATTTTCTTACTTCAATTATTATTTCTTATTGAATATAAAGAAGAAAACCTTCCATTTCTGAAAGGTTTTCTTCTTTATATTTTAAAGGATCCCGCCCAAAAGCGGGATAAGCGATTCACTCACTTTTTGCTAAAAGAGAAAGCGAGTGTCTGAGATCCCGCCCAAAAGCGGGATAAGCGATTCACTCACTTTTTGCTATGCAAAAAGTGGTTATCTGCTTACATATTTCTTCTATACTGACCTCCCACTTCAAATAAAGCCGAAGTGATTTGTCCCAAAGAACAAACCTTCGTTGCTTCCATTAAATGTTCGAATAAGTTTTCGTTTTTAATGGCTGCTTCCTGAAGCGTATTTAAATGCTCCGTCACTAAATCCTGATTGGATTGATGCAAATGGCTCAACATATCAATTTGATATTGTTTTTCTTCTTCGGTGGCACGAATTACTTCTGCTGGAATCACCGTTGGAGAACCTTTGGAACTCAAGAAAGTATTCACACCAATAATAGGAAATTCCCCAGTATGTTTCAAAGTCTCATAATACAAACTTTCTTCCTGAATTTTAGAACGTTGGTACATGGTTTCCATGGCACCAAGCACCCCACCACGTTCGGTTATTCTGTCGAATTCCAGTAAAACAGCTGTTTCTACCAAGTCTGTTAATTCTTCGATGATAAAAGTGCCTTGAATTGGGTTTTCATTTTTGGCAAGACCTAATTCTTTATTAATAATCAACTGAATCGCCATCGCACGACGCACTGATTCTTCTGTAGGCGTTGTAATTGCTTCGTCATAAGCATTGGTATGCAATGAATTACAGTTGTCATAAATCGCGTATAATGCTTGTAAAGTGGTACGAATATCATTGAAATCAATTTCCTGTGCGTGCAAAGAACGGCCTGATGTCTGAATGTGGTATTTTAACATTTGCGCACGTTCGTTAGCTCCGTACTTATTTTTCATGGCTTTCGCCCAAATTTTACGTGCTACACGACCGATAACGGCATATTCAGGATCTACTCCATTCGAAAAGAAGAAGGATAAGTTGGGTCCAAAATCATTGATATTCATGCCGCGACTCAAATAATATTCCACATACGTGAAACCATTTGAAAGCGTGAAAGCCAATTGCGTGATCGGATTTGCTCCTGCTTCGGCAATGTGATAGCCTGAAATAGAAACCGAATAAAAGTTTCTAACATTCTTGGTAATGAAATATTCCTGCACGTCACCCATTAATCTAAGGGCAAATTCAGTAGAGAAAATACAGGTATTTTGTGCCTGGTCTTCTTTCAGAATATCTGCTTGAACCGTTCCACGAACTTGTGACAACGTTCTTGCTTTGATGTCATTATATACTTCCAAAGATAAAACCTGATCTCCGGTAACGCCCAAAAGCATCAAACCTAATCCGTTATTTCCTTCCGGTAAATCACCTTGGTAATGGGGTCTTTCGACTCCTTTTGCTGCATATATTTTGTTTATTTTTGCTTCAACTTCTTTTTCAATACCGTTATCCTTAATGTAAAACTCACATTGCTGGTCAATGGCTGCGTTCATGAAAAACCCTAATAACATCGGCGCCGGTCCATTAATAGTCATACTCACCGAAGTCATGGCATGAACCAAATCGAAACCAGAATATAGTTTTTTAGCATCATCCAAACAGCAAATCGAAACACCTGCATTCCCGATTTTTCCATAAATATCAGGGCGTACATGTGGATCGTTTCCGTATAAAGTTACGCTGTCAAAAGCCGTAGACAATCGTTTTGCCGGTAATCCTGCACTCACATAATGAAAACGTTTGTTCGTTCTTTCCGGTCCGCCTTCTCCGGCAAACATACGAGAAGGATCTTCTCCTTCGCGTTTGAAAGGGTACAAACCCGCAGTAAAAGGAAATTCTCCAGGAACATTTTCCTGCAGACACCAACGCAAAATATCACCCCAGGCTTTGTACTTTGGCAATGCAATTTTCGGGATTTGAGAATGTGAAAGTGACTCTGTATGCGTAGCCATTTTTATTTCTCTGTCACGAACTTTAAATGTATAAACTGGATTCTTGTACTTGTTTACTTTTTCGTCCCAAGTCAAAATGATTTCCCAATTGTACGGATCCAAATCCATTTTTACTTTGTCAAACTGATTCAGCAAAAGGTTCAAAAATATTTTGTCCTCAGCAGCAACCAGTTTTTCAGATTCTAAAGCTGTTGGCAAAACTGAATCGTCATTGATTCCTGCTTTGTTTATTTCAGGTATTTTCTTGGCTACCGTTTCAATTGTTTTGAAAATTCCGTATAATTTCTGGGCTACTTGTTCTTGGCTTACCGCAGTAACATCATATTTACGGTTACTTTCGGCAATTTCCGATAAATAACGGGTTCTGTGCGGCGGAATAACGAAAATCTTCTCGCTCATTTCACGAGTGATTTTGAAAGTTGATTTCAAATCAGAATTCGTTTTTTCATGGACTTTATCCATTATCGCTTTGTAAAGCGTATTCATTCCCAGGTCGTTGAACTGCGAAGCAATCGTCCCGAAAACCGGAAGTGTATCTAAATTCGCATCCCAAAGATTATGGTTGCGTTGGTATTGTTTTTTCACGTCTCGCAAGGCATCCAGAGAACCGCGTTTGTCAAATTTATTAATAGCCACTAAATCAGCAAAATCAAGCATGTCGATTTTTTCCAATTGAGTCGCAGCTCCAAATTCAGGCGTCATTACATATAAGGATACATCAGAATGGTCCATAATCTCGGTATCCGATTGCCCGATTCCGGATGTTTCAAGGATAATGATGTCATAATTTGCCGCTTTAATTACTTGAATCGCTTCGGCTACATATTTAGACAGAGCCAAATTAGATTGACGTGTTGCCAACGAACGCATGTAAACACGAGGGTTATTGATGGCATTCATACGGATTCTATCTCCTAGAAGTGCTCCACCTGTTTTTCTTTTGGATGGATCTACAGATATTAATCCAATTGTTTTTTCTGGAAAGTCGATAAGGAAACGACGCACTAATTCATCAACCAACGAGGATTTTCCTGAGCCACCGGTCCCTGTAATTCCCAAAACTGGCGTTTTACAATCGGCATTTTTTTTATGAATCGCATCCAAAGTTGCTGCTGCAACATCAGGGAAATTCTCAGCTGACGAGATGATTCTGGCAATTGCTTTTGGATTTTTTTCTTCCAGATGATCGATTTCATCCGTCAATTTATCACCAATAGCGTAATCAGATTGTTGTACTAAATCATTGATCATTCCCTGCAATCCCATGGCACGCCCATCGTCCGGAGCATAGATTCGGGTGATTCCGTAAGCTTGTAATTCGGCTATTTCAGAAGGTAGGATCACTCCTCCTCCTCCTCCAAATATTTTGATTTGCCCGGCTCCTTTTTCTTGAAGCAAGTCGTACATGTATTTGAAATATTCGTTGTGACCTCCTTGATACGATGTTATTGCAATGGCATTGGCATCTTCTTGAATAGCTGTATTGACAACTTCCTCTACACTACGGTCATGACCCAAATGAATCACCTCAACACCAGTAGATTGAATGATTCTACGCATGATATTGATTGCTGCATCGTGACCATCAAATAGGGCTGCTGCGGTTACAATTCTTACTTTATTAACAGGGATATACGGTTTTACGGGTTCCATTTTATGAATATGATAATTTAAGTCTGCAATTTACGATTTTATTTTAAAAATTATGACTGTCCGCCAAACGGACCTTGATTATTTTTTACTATCGTCAACAATGAGATTAAAAGAATAAGAGTAAATGTTGTCTGAAAATCTTAAAAAAAGTACTAAATGTCGCGAATGCCGCTTGATCTCTTTATTTCTTTGTTCTTAAAAACGCTAAACCTCATTGTTAAAACAGAACAAAGCCAGCATTTCCTCACATCTTGACTTCACTGTTTAAAAATTATAATTTTTTTCTTTATTAAATTCAATATGTAAAGGGGTTTACAAAGTTTTTTGTGAGTTTTAATTTTAGTGAAGATATTTAAATGTTTTTTTGGTAGTAGTAACGGACCGTCGGATTAAAATTATCTAATGTCCGCCACAGTTGTTGATAAATAAGCAAGGATTTTGTTATTTAGCCCCGATTGAGCCGATATCCTCGCAGTGAAACGGAGAGATAAAGGCGAAAGCGGGACAACTGTTCCTTAATAAATATAAAGTTTGTGCTCCTAAAAAATAATTGTGGCTTTGTTTTTGAATAAGTAGTATTTTTACACAAGCCGCATGGCAAACAGACGAATTTAACCGATAAAAAAAATTTACGATGAAAAAAATTTTAATTTTAATAGTGGCGGTGTCTCTTTCCAGTTGTGCCGAAATGCAACAGGTCCTGAATCAATTACCACAAACGCAGGGAATCGGAGGGGTTGATATTGCTGGCGGATTGAAGGAAGCATTGAACAATGGAATTTCGAAACAAGTGACCAAATTGACCGCGGTAGATGGTTTTTATAGAAATGAAGCGGTAAAAATTTTATTGCCGGAAGAATTGAGAAAGGTAGATACCGGTTTGAGAAGAATTGGTCTGAGTTCATTGGCCGATGAAGGTTTAAAAGTACTGAATCGTGCTGCCGAAGACGCGGTGAAGGAAGCAACTCCAATATTTGTGGATGCGGTGAGAAACATGACATTTATGGATGCCAAATCGATTTTGATGGGAAATGAAAGTTCCGCTACTACTTATTTACAAAATAGTACTTCAACTGCTTTGTACGGAAAATTCAATCCGGTTATTAAAAATTCGTTTACTAAAGTGGGGGCCGACAAAGTATGGGCAAACATTATTACTAAATACAACAGTATTCCACTGATCAACAAAGTAAATCCTGATTTGACTGATTATGTTACCAATCAAGCGTTGAACGGTGTTTTTAAAATGGTTGCTGTTGAAGAAAAAAATATCAGAACAAATATAAGCTCAAGAACTTCTATTTTATTGCAAAAGGTTTTTGCGATGCAGGATAAAAATTAATTTAATCGCTTTATTACTAAAACAACCAAAGAGTTGATTTTAGCAGGGTCAAATTCCCCTCTTGAGAGGGGTTAGGGGTGTGTTCTTCACGAATATTCACAAAATTAAAAAGTTCCCTATTTTTAAAACATAAACTCTAAAATCAAATTTTTTTATAAAAAGAAATAAGTTTAGTTTTGAAAAACATTACAGGAACCAAAGTCGAAAGAGAGACATAAAATGCGAAAAATTACCATACTCATACATTGCGAAGATCAGAAGGCGATTATTGCCTCTGTGACCAATTACATTGCCTCGATTGAAGGAAACATTATTTATTTAGATCAGCACGTTGATGCCGATGAAAATGTGTTTTTCATGCGATTGGAATGCGAATTCAGTTCTCAAAATTGGGATATGGAGGTCATAAAAAAGGACTTTCAAACTAATTTAGCGACTCCGTTTAATATGTCTTGGGAAATTTATACACAGGAACACAAACCTAAAATGGCATTATTTGTGTCTAAATACGATCATTGTTTGTATGACATTTTAGGAAGATACAGCGCTGGCGAATTGCCGCTTGAAATTCCTTTAATCGTAAGTAATCACGAAGATTTAAGGTCGGTTGCGGAACGTTTTGAGATTCCGTTTCACTATGTTCCTTTTACCAAAGAAATAAAGGCAGAAGGGGAACAACAACAAATGGACTTGTTGAAGGAATATAATATCGACTTTATTGTGTTGGCACGCTATATGCAAATTATAACGCCCAATTTAATTACACTTTACAGGAACCAAATCATCAATATTCACCATTCTTTTTTACCTGCATTTCCCGGAGCTAAACCTTATCATTCCGCTTTTAAACGTGGTGTTAAGATTATTGGCGCCACCAGCCATTATGTTACCGAAGGATTAGATGAAGGTCCAATTATTGAACAGGATATTTCAAGAGTTACTCACAGCCATTCCATAGATGATTTTATTATGAAAGGACGTGATCTGGAACGCTCCGTTTTGGCGAGAGCTGTAAAATTGCACGCAGAACGAAAAACGATGGTTTATAATAACAAAACGGTGGTGTTTTCTTAGGATCTCTCCCCAGCCCTCTCCGAAGGAGAGGGAGCCATAACCGATAAATAGTACTACAAAAACAATCTCTTTTTGTGAGCATTTTTTTTAGCCTGCAACTTCAATTTCCATTGTTTTCCCATTATTGTCAAATATTACTTTGGTCCAAAATGATTTTGCTTTTTGATGCGTTGGATACCAATCCCGGTTTTCTTCCACAAGGATAAAAAGTCCGGTATCTGTTCCTAAAACAATGAATTTATTTAGTTTTGGCTGCTTTGAAAATACAGAAAGTCCATACTTTTCACATATTTCATCACTGAACTGTGAAACATTTTTGGAGACGAAACCAATTTCACTTATGGATACAATTGACGAGCCATCAAATGGTTTCTCCGATGCAGTATCCAAATCATAGCGTACAATGAATTCTAAAATATTTCCATTATTGTCATAAAAATAGAAAGACTTTGCGTTCCAATTATAGAAGTTCGCAATTTTATCGGGCGGAATTACGTCTAAGATCTTCGTCTTGTTTTCTATCAAAAGAAAAGCCTCGATCAATTTATTGTTTGGTATATCAAAAGCAAAGTGGTACACTGGTTTTAAATTTTTAGAAAGCCTAAATGTCAGTTTCGTAGAACCAGCCGCAAATGAAATACTCGAATTATTTTTGGAAACCGTTTGCAATCCGATGACATTGTTATAAAACAATTCTGTTTCATTGAGGCTATCCGTCAGTAATTCGATTTCTAGAATATTCATCTTATTTAAATTGAAACTATTTATCTTTCTAACAAATCAACGTCAACTCCCAATCCTGCAGCAACTCCCGCTCCTATGCGGTCGTCAGCTCTATACCAATGACTCAATTGGCGGTTAATTATTTCCTTTTTTTTAGGGCCTTCAATACCAGACATATGAGCAATAATATTGTTAATGGTATTTTGCTGTTGCTCCGGAGTCATTATTTTAAATAAATTACCCGGTTGTGTATAATGGTCATTTTCCCCTTCGCAATTTCTATCGTACCAGTCGACAAAAGCGCTAAAAACTTCTAATGGCGGTTCTTTGTAAGCCTGGTCTATTTCCATCTCATCAAAACTATTTGGAAAATAGTTTGGGTTTTCCCCACCGTTCCCGTCCATACGCATTTGTCCATCGCGCTGGTAATTATTTACAGCAAAAGGACAGCGGTTTACTGGAATTTGCTCATAATTTGTTCCCAAACGATACCGATGGGCATCCGGATACGACAACAAACGACCTTGTAACATCTTATCTGGTGAATACCCAATACCGTCTACAATATGTGCCGGTGCAAAGGCAGCTTGTTCAATATCCTGAAAATAATTATGTGGATTTCGATTTAATTCTAAAACGCCAACATCAATCAACGGAAAATCTCCGTGAGGCCAAACTTTAGTTAAATCAAATGGATTCATATAATAGTCTTGAGAATTTGCCTGCTCTTCCGACATGACCTGGATTTTAAAATTCCATTTTGGAAAATTTCCTTTATCGATATTTTCAAACAAATCTCTTTGCGCAAAATCCATATCACGTGATTTCATTTCTGCCGCTTCATGGTTTGTGAAATTTTTAATTCCCTGCGCTGTTATGAAATGAAATTTTATGTAAGTACGCTCGTTAGCTGCATTAATCATCGAATATGTATGACTCCCAAAACCGTGCATGTGACGATAACCAAAAGGAGTTCCTCTGTCTGACATTAAAATCAATACCTGATGTAAACTTTCCGGATTTAGCGACCAGTAATCCCACATCATTGTTGGCGATTTCATATTGGTATACGGATCTCGTTTTTGGGTGTGGATAAAATCCCCAAATTTTTTGGGGTCTTTAACAAAGAAAACAGGCGTATTATTACCCACTAAATCCCAATTACCGTCTTCGGTGTAAAATTTCATAGAAAAACCTCGTGGATCACGTTCTGTATCCGCCGAGCCTCTTTCCCCACCAACCGTTGAAAAACGCATTACTATTTTAGTTTCTTTTCCAATGTCGGAGAAGATTTTAGCTTTTGTATATTTAGTTATATCATGAGTTACTGTAAAAGTTCCAAATGCTCCTGAACCTTTTGCATGTACAACCCTTTCCGGAATGCGCTCTCTATTGAAATGCGCCATTTTTTCGTGAAGAATATAATCCTGCAACAATAAAGGTCCTCGAGAACCCACAGATTGAGAATTTTCATTTTCTACAAAAGGTCTTCCAGATGCTGTTGTAAGTTTTTCATGTGATTTCATATTTGCAAAATTTAATTGTTTGTATCAAAGTTAGCATAGGCATAAACAGAAGCAGTAGTTATAATTTCCTGTTTTGACAACAGAAATCAGTCAAATTGCTTTTTATACACAAAAAAATAGGAAACTAAAGATACAATTTTTAAAAGCAAATAACTGACTGTAAAACAATTACTTAAAAATAAAATCACAAAACTTAACTTATATACAACAAAGTAATAACATAATCTTAACAGCAAAACATTCCTATATTGCTGATCTTTGCAGAGTAATAAACTGGTTATTTATTATTTTGGTTTTGGTTAGTTAAAGAATTGCCTGCATCTCTATGGTGCAGGCATTTTTTATTTGGTAGTATTTATAAAAGAAAGGACGGCATTATTGAAAGCAGCAGGCTGCTCCACATTTACCACATGTCCACATTTTTCGATTACAAAGAGTTTTGAAGATTTATAATGGTTTTCCACTACTTTTCGAACCGACGGTAAAAACATATAATCCTCTTCTCCCATAACATAAAGCGTTGGGATATTTAATTCCACTTGGCGAAACCATCTCAGCACCGGATTTATTTCGGCAGTGAGTTTAAACCATTTTATGAATTCTTTTTGGTATAATTTTTTGGCCTCGTTGATAAAGAGTAATCGAGACTGTTTGTGACTTTTTTTAGGCATAATCACAAAAGCAAAAAATTTATATAAAACTAAATAAGGCAATACGTATTTGAACATATTTCCCAATCGCATTAATACTTGGGAACGGAAATTCATTTTTAAGATTGCGCCACCAAGTATCATACTTTGCACACGTTCCGGATACATTTCCGCTAATTGTCTGATCAGAATTGTACCCAACGAAATCCCAACAAAATGCGACTTTTCAATTTTCAGATGATCTAAAACTTCCAGAATATCATTGGCCAAAGCCGAAAACGTGTATTTCTGTTTGAAAGCTGTTTTTAAGGTAGGTTTTGATTCGCCATGCCCGCGTAAATCCAACAACAAAACATTGTAGTGTTTTTTAAAATCCCGAATTTGTTTGAACCAAATTGAAGAACTTCCACCAGCGCCATGAACAAAAGTTACCCATTGCTTGCTATTTTCGTTCTTATAAATGGTATAATTGATCACTTCTTTTTTTTGTAAAAATAGAACAATAATTTTAAAATCGATTCTTAACCAATAATAATGAGTAATTATTATTTACAAAACGTAAATTTGCAAAAAATTACACCCATGATTGGATTATTGAAAGAGAAAAGTGAAATAGAAAAGCTCAAAAAAGAATACCAAACACTTGCTGAGCAAAATTTTAATATTGAAAAATTACCTACTGAACCTATAGTAGAAGAATTGATGCTGAAGGAATGCGAATTATAATTTTAGATGCATTTTCTTAAAATAGTCAAAGGCTTTTAGCAAGCGGCTTCCGTACCAAGAAAACATTTCACCATCTACAAAGACCGTTTTTGCATGATGTGTAAAACGTCCTATCTCGAAAGCATCCTCCTCTTTGAATGGATACGGTTCCGAAGACAGAAAAACCAAATCCGGATCGCCCTCCAAACGCATTTTTTTTAGTTCAATTTCAGGGTAACGTCCTTTATTATCATAAATATTCTGAAAATGATTCAGTTTCAGTAATTCATTGATAAAATTATCCGAACCGGCTACCATAAAAGGATTTTTCCAAATAAAATAAGCGACTTTTTGAACAGGTTTATCTTTAATGAAATTTTTAAAATCGCTCAAGGCAAAAGCCAATTTGTCGTTCCATTTCTGGGCTTCGGTTCTGCAGTTGAAAAGTTGGCCAAAGTCAGAAATCATTTGGAAATTATCTTCAATCGTGATGATATTCGTCACCCAAACCGGACAAATTTTATTTAATTCCTCAACAATTTCCTGTGTATTTTCTTCTTTGTTGCAAATAATAATATCTGGCTCTAACAATCTGATTTTCTCATAATGTACTTTCTTAGTTCCTCCAACAATTTTCTTGGTGGACTTCAAATGATAGGGATGCACGCAGAATTTGGTAATACCCACAATTCTATCTTCCAGACCTAAATCATACAGCAATTCGGTTTGAGAGGGAACTAGAGAAATAATTCGTTTTGCCGAAGTGTCAAAAGAATGGGAAGTTCCGAGTTGATCGATTAAAGTTTTTTGTTTCAAAAGAGATAAGTTTAAAGTTATTATGTCAAAGCTTAAGTATAAAACTTTTAACCATTAAGAAATTAAGAAATTTAAGCTTTAAAGTTTTTCTTAATGAAACTTAATTTCTTAATGGTTTAAAGAAACCTCCATTTTAAAAAATTAAGCTTCATTGCGTTCAAAATATTTTATAGACAATCCAAAAAACTTTAAACCTTAAACCTTAAACTATTACAGATTAAAGTTCAAACTCATAATCCCTTCCATTTCCTGTTGCATCTTCAACGCTTCTTCTCTTGCTTTTTCGGCAAAATCGGTTCCATTGGATGCATAGATGATCCCACGAGAAGAATTGATAAGCAATCCAACGTTGTCATTCATTCCGTATTTACAAACTTCGGATAAACTTCCTCCTTGTGCGCCAACTCCCGGAACTAATAAGAAACTATCGGGAACAATTTTACGGATTTCAGTAAAGTATTCTGCTTTGGTCGCTCCCACCACATACATCAGGTTTTCGCTGTTTTTCCATGTTTTAGACGTTTCTAACACTTGTTTGTACAATTCTTTTCCTCCCGAAGCGTCGGGAACCATCAAAGTCTGGAAATCAAAAGCACCTTCGTTTGAAGTCAAGGCCAACATAATCGTATGTTTATTTTCGAAAGCCAGAAAAGGTTCCACCGAATCCTTTCCCATATAAGGAGCAACGGTAACGCTGTCGAAGTTTAAATCTTCAAAAAAAGCTTTGGCATACATAGAAGACGTATTTCCTATATCACCACGTTTAGCATCCGCAATCGTAAAAATATCCGGATAATTTTCGTTGATGTAATTGATGGTTTTCTGTAAGGACATCCAACCTTTTATTCCGTAGGCTTCATAAAAAGCGGTATTGGGTTTGTAAGAAACCACCAAATCATGAGTGGCATCAATTATGGCTTTATTGAATTCGAAAATTGGATCTTCAAGTTCTAATAAATGTTGAGGAATTTTATTCAAATCAACATCGAGTCCTATGCATAGGAACGATTTTTTGGTTTGAATTTGTGTGTGTAGTTGTTGTGTAGTCATTGTTTAAATTGTGTGTTGCAAATTTATAAAAAAAACCCCGAAAGGATTAGAGGTTTTATAACTTAAAAAAATTCAATGAAACTCTCAATTTTAATTCTATCCTTTTTTAAATTTTTACTGCAATTGTTGCAGATGCTGCCATTGATACATTTAAAATCATCAATATATTTTTCAGTTCAAAAAATATTGATTTTCAAATCAATAACCGTTAATTATGTAAGAAAACTAAAAATTTATATAACAAATTAAATCCAAAGCTGTCACATCTTTGCAGTATAAATCTAACAAATTAAAAAATAATAACCATGAAGAACTTTATCTTATCAGCAGCATTAATTGCAACAACAATAATTTCTGCAAACACAAAAGAAAAAACGGAAGCAACTGCCATTTCAAAACAAAAAAGAAGTGAAATAATCAAAAAAACAGATAAAACCGTATATTTCTGGGAAATAAATACTGCAGCTGGATACGCAAGTGGTTACACTATTTCTCAAGCTCAAGCTAAAAGAACAGTGAAATTAATGGCTGATAATGACTTCGTAAGCTACAAAATTATTGAAGCCTACAAATAGTTTTCAAAAAACTAAATATAGGCTTCAATAGCTTATTTTTATAAAAATACATTTCCCTTTAAGGTCCCGAGGAATACAAAAAAAAGTGAAACGAATTTCACTTTTTTTTATTTAAAATACCTCGCTGGCTTCTTTCAGTTTCTCCATGTTGTTGACTAACGCTAGCTCATCAACAATTTTCTGAATATCACCATTCATGATATTTCCTAAATCGTACAATGTCAAACCTACACGGTGATCCGTTACACGACCTTGTGCGTAATTGTAGGTACGAATTTTAGCCGAACGGTCACCAGAACTCACTTGAGAGGTACGTGTTGTTGCATCTTCCGCCTGTTTTTTGGCTAATTCCTGTTCGTATAAACGGGAACGCAAAACACCAAAAGCTTTATCCTTATTTTTATGTTGTGATTTCTGATCCTGACATTGCGCCACTAATCCTGTTGGAATATGCGTCAAACGAACCGCTGATTTAGTTGTATTTACCGATTGTCCACCAGGTCCTGAAGAACAAAAGAAATCCACACGTACATCATTCATATCAATCTGTACATCAAACTCTTCTGCTTCCGGCAATACCATAACAGTCGCTGCTGACGTGTGAACACGTCCTTGCGTTTCCGTTTGCGGTACCCGCTGCACACGGTGAACACCCGCTTCAAACTTCAAGGTTCCGTATACATCTTCACCGCTAACTTCAAAAATCACCTCTTTGAAACCGCCTGATGTTCCTTCATTCATATCCACCACAGATGTTCTCCAACCTCTGTTTTCACAATATTTCGTGTACATACGGAATAAATCCCCTGCAAAAATACTCGCTTCATCCCCACCCGTTCCGGCACGAATCTCCACCATAACATTTTTAGCATCTTCGGGATCTTTAGGAATCAACATAAATTTGATTTCTTCCTCCAATTCCGGCAATCTTTCCTTTGCTTCGTCCAGTTGCATTTTGGCCATTTCGGTCATATCTGCATCACTGTTATCGGCTATTATTTCGTTTGCTTCATCCATATTTGCCATGATCAGCACGTATTCATCGCGCTTTTCAGCCAAAGCTTTCAAAGTTTTATACTCTTGATTCAATTGCACATAACGCTTCTGATCCGAGATCACATCCGGCTGAATGATCAAATCCGAAATCTCATCGAAACGTTGTTTTACTATTTGAAGTCTATCTAACATATTCTTAGTCCTTTATTTGGAGTGCAAAAATACGAAAAAAGTATTCAGTTTGCAAGGGTCGTTTTTTGCTATTTCAGTAACTACTTGTCATTACGAGGAACGAGGAATCTCATAACGAGTAACCAATGTGATTCCTCGTACCTCGGAATGATAAAACACGATGATCTTGAGGAAATTTAACTACCGAAGTAATCTCGGCAAATGCTCGACAATCCAAGTTAAAACAGTCAAACTTTATTAAATTTTAAATTTTTTCAGGAGCTATTTCCTGCTATCCGCTGTATTCCCGATAATAAAAACTACGGCTAAAAAGCCTTGTTTTTCTAAATCGGGAGATGCCGCTACTATCAGGGCTAGGGCATTTGTGTTAAAAACATAGCGTTTACGGTTTTCCGTAAAATCGCTGAAGCAAAAGAAGTTAGTTTCGATAATGAAAGACAACTTAATGTGTTTTTATAAGTATTTTCGGAAGAAATTTATATATTTGAAAAATATATAAACACTGACGCTTATCAGACGCATCTACCCAATTTTGGCATGACATGTATGATGACGTTAGTACTATATATTAGTTGGCATATATTTTACCAAAAAAACCAAAATTAACATATGGAATTAACATCGATTAAGAATATTCGTGAAAAAAGAGATGAGATTCGTGACAAAATCAAATCTGTGAATTATAGCCAATTTAAAGGAAATACTTATGGAAGTGAAAATGAATATACTTTCAAAGGAATTGTTGACGGACTTGAAACTTTATTAATTGATATTTCTACATTAACAAAAGCACCAAATCGATTCATTTCAATATCTACTTACACGGAAAGAAATAATATATACAGTTACTTAAACACAATAAATTCTTATTTTGAATCACCTAATAATTACATTTCTTATTTTGAAGAATTAAAAATACTTGTACGTAATTTTAATGTAAGAGGAATTTCTGAAAGACAAATTGAATTTGAAAATGAGATTAGCAATGTTACTAAAATAAAACTCGAACTTCTGGACGAGATAAATGAAGTAAAAAAAATTAAAGCCGAGATTCAAAAAGATAATGAAAGTATAAATGATAAAATAGAGTCTAGTAACGAACTATTAGAAGAAATTGAAGCAGAATTAGAAATCATAACAACTAGGAAAATTGAACTAACGAAACAAACTGAGTCTTTAAAATCATACAATGACGATTTAGTTTTAGCAAAAGAAAAAGCAGATAACAATTTAGAAGAAATTCTTAATTCAATGACCGAAAGTAAATCTAACGAAAAGTTGATTACTTCTTTCGCTAATAAAGTTCAAGAACGAGAAAAAAGATTAAGCGAGTTAGAGGTTTTAACAGAGGAAAACAATCAAAAACTAATCGATTATGAAACTGAAAGAAAAAAAATATTAGCAGAATCGAAAAGTCTTATAGAATCTGCTAAAAAGGCACTAAACTATAAAACAGCCGAAGGAATAAGCGCATCTTTTCAGGTTCAATATGAGAATGCAAATGATAGATTTGTTTTTGGAAGTTGGATTTTAGGAGCTATTTTATGTCTTATTGGAACGGTTGGATTGGGAATTTGGATATTACAGACAATTCCAAACGATTTAGTAATTTTAATTGCAAGAATATCTTTATTACCATTGCCTATAATTGGAGCAATCTTTTGTGCTAATCAATATACAAAACAGAAAAACATTATTGAAGATTATGCATACAAAATGGTTTTGGCAAAATCAATAGTTGGGTTTTCTGAACAGCTAAAAAGGAATGGAACAGATAATAATGTTGAATATATTCATTATATCAAAACAGCATTAGAAGAAATTCATAAAGATCCTTTGAGAAAAAGAACCAATGCAAATAATAAAGAGCAGAAATTAGAACCGACAAATCTTACTCAAATTGGAGAATTAGTTGAGAAAATAACGAAATTAATCAAAGTGGAATAAAAAAAACATCTGCCAATCCCGATCGCTCGGAAATCCAGACCTCTCGGATATCCACAATCGTTAGCGCAGTTTTGCAAACTGTGCCAGATCGCTCGGAAATAAAACCCGATCAACCCCGATCGCTCGAATATCCACAATCGTTAGCGCAGTTTTGCAAACTGTGCCCACGACTAGGAGCAAGTAAAAATTGACAAACTGAATGGGATTGCTTCGTTCTTCCCCCGCTGCCGCACGAATCCTTTCGTGTGGTTCGCATAGTTAAAATAAGATTTCCAAACCAATAATCGACAACCACAGTAAAATAAAGTTTACTACAGTTAGATCGGCAAATAGCAATTGGTACGAAGTCGGGAGACTTCGCACAGCACGGAAAGAGAATAACAATTAAAAACGATTAAATGAAAAAAACATTACTCCTACTGTTTATAGGAATTACAACAATTGGATATTCACAGAAATTATATAAGGCAGTTGAAAATGGCGATATCGAAAAAGTTAAATCACTTTTAGAAAAAGGAGCAGATGTAGCTGAATATAACAAAGACGGTCTATTCCCCTTATGGAGGGCAACAGCTGACAACAACTATGAAATTACTGCATTATTAATTAAGAATACCGCTGATGTTAATCAGACCAACAAAGTAGAGCCAGGCAACTCAACTCCTATTGAGATGCCTTGTCAAGAAGGTTATGTAGACATCGTGAAACTTTTAGTTGAAAATGGCGCTGATGTTAACTTTAAAGGCTATCGAGATTTCACCCCAATTAGAGTGGCTGCAAGAAATGGTCATCTTGAAATTGTGCAATACTTGGCACATCACGGTGCTAAAATTGACATTAAAGGTATGGACGGCGCTACACCTCTTGAACATGCCGCATCTAAAGGGCATTTTGAAATAGTGAAATTTCTAATTGAAAATGGCGCAAATATCAACAACAAAGACATCGACGGAGATTTTTCATTAGGCGAAGCAGCAAAATTAGGCTATTTAAATATAATTCAACTTTTAATTGACAAAGGAGCTGATTTAAATTTAAAGAATAATGAAAAGAAAAACGCATATAATTTGGCAAAAGACAGAGGCCAAAAAAAAGCTGCTGATTTGATTGAAAAATACATGAAAAAATAGCTATGAGTACGAAGTCGGGAGATTTCGCACAGCACGATGCCATTTTTCAATAAAACGCATATAATTTGGCAAAAGGCAGAGGTCAAAAAAAAGCTGCTGATTTGATTGAAAAATATATGAAAAAATAGCTATGAGTACGAAGTTGGGAGACTTCGCACAGCACGATGTCATATTTCAATAATACGCACCAGTTCTGTTCTAAAAATGTGTTTGTAGAAAAAACTCGCCGAGGCGGCAAACAATCTGCATTTATCCCGCCCAACGCCGTGTTCTCGCTTGACGAAATTAAGGTAGCCCACCAGGTCCTTGTGAACCAAATCCCGTGGGTTTTGGTCGTTGAAATGAGCAAAGAGGTAGCGCATTTCCCGAAGATAATTCACTATGCTCTTGGCGGCATAGCCTTTGGCATTCATCACATTGGACAATTCTAAAAGCAGCTCGCAAGCCACCGGATTCAAGGGAACTTTCCCTAAATCATTTTTTTTTAAGGATTCATATTAGTCAGTATTGATTTACAAATAAATATACGTATTTTTGGCCAGTATCGTATTCACCCGCAGGGTGTCAGTTCAACACACGCTACAAGCAATTTGGGGATTTGGCTTAATGGGAAGGTGGTTTTGTATTTGGGATGATTTGGCAAATCCGAATACTGGACTTAATTTAGTCCCAAACCCGCTGTGGTACCAAGACGTTGTGTGACATTTTGAAAAAAAACAGACCTCTAAACATTAATAAAATATTATTTTTAATTAAAAAAGTATGCAAGAAGAAGTAACAAAACATACCAAAAAAATTTACGGTTCCATGAAAAACACAAAACACACTTTGGGGGAGAAAGCCAAAGAAATCATCATAGAAATTTTTATAATCGTTTTTGCAGTAACGCTTTCAATTTCGTTACACAGTTGGAGTGAACACAGACACCAACAAGAAGAAGTATCCGTGTTTCTTGGTAATTTAAAGAATGATTTAAAGGATGACATAAAAAGCATAGACATTGAAAAAGAAGGATACCAAAAGTCAAACATAGGCTATGAAAAAATTTTAGCACTAACGACTCTCCAACTTGACAGTATTTATAAGTCTAATAATACCGTTAATTTCCCAATTTATTCACATGCGTCAAGAATAAATACTGGAAATTTTGAAGGTTTTAAGTCCAGTGGCAAAATTGGCTACATTGAGGATGAACAACTAAAACAGAAAATTTTAAATTATTATCAAAGGGTAGCACCTACAATCAACGAAGTTGACAGGATATATAATGATTTCCTGTTCAAGTGTTTCGATGAAATGATTGAAAATGCTGATAAACCTGAAGAAAAAATGTATTCAGACGCAAAATTTAAGAAAACAATCTATTTTCTTGTCAAAATAGGTAAGAATAACATAAGGGTTTATGACAAAAATGTAAAACCGGAAGCAAACGAACTTATTAAGGAAATTGAAAAGACGATGAATAAATAAAACGGCACACAACACACGCTACAATCCCCGCTGGCGCTGGCGTCCCGCTCGTGACTACAAAAGAATGCAAAGATATTATTAATTATAATTGGCACGAGCGGAGGTCTTCTACTTCAAAATTAATGAATAACCGAAAAATAAGGCTTCTTTAGTCCCCACCATCGCAAGAGCCCGGGAACGTTAATCCGTTTAAAAAAGTATTAAAATGAATAAAAAAACAGTACGGATTATTGGGATTATTGTAACAATAATTGTGATAGTTATATTTCTTGATTTTGCTTTAGGAGAATTTTTAACTGGCTGGAATAATGCAAAATAATTAATTCTCCCAGCCAGCGCGAGCAACACCCCGATCGCTCGGATATCCACAATCGTTAGCGCAGTTTTGCAAACTGTGCCCACAACGAGAAGCACATAAAATAATAGACAAACTGGATGGGATTGCTTCGTTCCTCGCAATGACTTAACTCGCGATAGCCTTTGGGCAACAAGCTAAAAGAAAAACACGAAGAATGAAATTCGACAGAAAAGATAAAATAGAAATTTTTGAAAATGCAATTAGTTGGATTGTAGTATTTGCACTGTTTGTTTATGGTGGAGGTAAAATAGTACAATTTGATGGAGCTTCTGAAATCAACAAAACTGTTTCAGAAATGACTGGAATGGAATTGATGTGGGCTTTTTATGGTTACTCTAAATCTTATGCAATAACTTTAGGACTTTTTGAAATAATTGGAGGAACATTAATTTTGATAAAAAGAACTAGAATTATTGGTTGTTTGTTTACATCTACTATACTTGTAAATGTGATTTTACAAGACATATATTTCGAAGTGCATCTTGGAGCTTTAAAAGCAGCGATTCTATACCAATTGTTACTTCTAATGATTTTATGGTTAAATAAAGATAAAGTTATTCAAAGCATAAAGGCTTTAATCAATTTCAATACATCTCAACAACCGAAATATAAATTTATAATCAAATTAGGTATTGCTTTTATTTGTTTTGTACTATTGAGAATAACAGAATATTATATAACAATTAAATTGTAAACCCAATTGTCCCGATCGCTCAAATATCCACAATCGTTACCTAAACGCAGTAGGTTTTGAGTTACTTTAGCAACCCGATCGCTCGGATATCCACAATCGTTAGCGCAGTTTTGCAAACTGTGCCCACAACGAGAAGCACATAAAATAATAGACAAACTGGATGGGATTGCTTCGTTCCTCGCAATGACTTAACCAGATTGCCCGGAAATAAACCCGAGCACCAAAAAAGTTGCAATACATTTAAAAAAACATACCATGAAATTACTACTTGCCACCTTACTTTTAATTTTCAGCATGACGGTATTCGCGCAATCGAATGCATTTGCTGGTGATTATAATCGTACACTTACTACGACAGGAAATGATATGTTCGACTATAAATTGACTTTAAACTCTGATGGGACATTCTTATTTCATTATTATAAGAATATTAAGCAGGGAATTCCACCTGAAGTAAATAAATACGGAAAAGGAAAATGGACTTCGAAAGACAATGTGATTACATTTTCTTCCAAAAAACAAGAAGACTTTGATGAAAAATACACTTTGGATTTTAATAAATCTAAGGCGAGATTTGTCACTAAAAATCCCAGAGATAAATCGGAACGAATCATCAAGACCAAACTTACGTTCGTTGAATCAGAAATTCCCTGGATGCAAAGACTTGATATTTTTAAAATATAGATGCGATTACAATTCCCCGCTCCACGAAGTATATATAAGTCTTAAAATCAAAAATATAATCGTGATTGCTCGGCGAAGTCTCCCGACTTCATAGTACGAACTAAGTAAGTAAGCAATAATTCACCTTAAATAAATTATGGTCAAACCAAAAACGTTATGCGCAATAGGACTCGTTTTTTTTGTTACGAGTTATGTATTCTTTTCTCTTATTTCATTGAACACACAAAAATATATTGATCTGGCACATTGGTTTAATTTAATTGGCGCCGTGTTACTATTTTCTTTTAATAATGTATTTCCCAAGAACAAGATTAACACAATAGCTTCTGTAATTACAACTCTAGGAATTATTGCTCATATCGGACTTTGCACAATTGATTTTATTATGTGGAGTTTTGGTAATGATGCGATTGGCAGCGAAAAATTAAGAGAACAAATAAGTAATACGCCATTAATTTTATACCCATTTATTATTGTTGGTCCGTCTTTACTTTTTATAGGTTTGGCTGCTCATGCGCTAAACTTCATCAAAACAAATCCTATAAGCGCTCTTATGGTACTAATAGGCGGTCCTTTTGTTGGACTTTCCTACTTCATTTGGAATAATGGTTTTTTAATGTTACTCAGCTGTATGGTATTTGCTTCCGGATTAGCTTTACTTCTGTTTCGAGAAGAGGTAAAAACACTCCAATAGTAAAAGGGAAAACCACTCTTCTAAGTAGGATCAATTTAAAATTTGAGCACAATCGTAGCGTTTGCAATGCGGTTACTTTAGCTCCCGCTGCGATTGGCGCTAGTTTGCAACGATTGCCATTTTTATTTTACAACAGCATGGGAATAAGAATCATGGTGATGTATTGCATTATAATTTTAATTTTTGTTTAATTAATTGTTAAAATAGCTAGACATTAATTATTAATCTGTATATTTGATTAGATCAAATAATTTTAACCTAAAACATTGACTATGAAATTAGTAAAAACAATTAGCGCATTTGTATTATTAGGAATTATAACTATTTCCTGTGGACAAAAAAAACAAGCTGAACCTACAGAAATGATGGATTCTACTTCAGTTGCAATGGATACTACCGCTGTAATGGAGCCATCAACTATTGTAGATGTAGCCGCCGGAAATGCAGATTTTTCGACATTAGTTACCGCAGTAAAAGCGGCAGGATTAGTTGAAACGTTAAGTGGCGAAGGTCCTTTCACCGTTTTCGCACCAAATAACGCAGCATTTGCAAAACTACCAGCAGGAACTGTAGATGGTTTATTGAAACCAGAAAATGTAGAAAAACTAAAAGCAGTTTTAACGTATCATGTTGTAGCAGGAAAATTTGACGCAGCGACAGTAATTGATGCAATAAACAAAAATAACGGCAAATATAGCGTTACAACTGTTCAAGGTGGCACTATCGTTTTAAGTTTGAAAGACGGAAATGTGATGTTGACAGATGCAAAAGGAGGAACTTCAACAGTTGTTCTTGCTGATGTGGCGGCTTCTAACGGAGTTATTCATGCAATTGACACCGTGGTTATGCCTAAATAAGGCTTTAATTCATTAATTTATAAACCGTTGCAAAATTGTAACGGTTTTTTTATGGCTTTTCGCTAACAAATAACAACTACCATTACAGCACAAATCCTTTCGTGTGGTACGCCGGAGTCTCGACGGGGTGGGCGGCAGAAGACTTCGTAAAGTAGAGAATAAACGAAGTAATTACGGTATTTTTGCTTTGGTTATTATGAAAATGAAACGGAATCAATAGCCCTGATGGAAGCGGCATCCCACGCTTTTTGGCGGGGATACAGCGGACAGCAGGACGGTTCGTTATTGAAAACACCAATCGATCTGCTCCTAAAAAATAGCATAACCGTTCATAACTCCTGCAGATTTCTTTTTAATACCAATTTCTAAATTCCTAATTTGCGACTTTAAATCAGTAGGAGAAAATGAAGGTTTGTATTGCCGAAAAACCAAGTGTAGCACGCGAAATCGCATCCGTTTTGGGGGCCAATACCAAGCACGACGGGTATTTTGAAGGCAATGGTTATCAGGTAACGTACACTTTTGGGCATTTATGTACGTTGAAAGAACCGAACGATTACAAACCGCACTGGAAAAGTTGGGATTTGAACAACCTGCCCATGCTTCCCGACAAATTTGAAACTAAAGTCTTGGAAAATGCGGGTATCCAAAAGCAATTCAGAATCATAAAAAGTTTATTCGACAAAGCCGAGTTGGTCATCAACTGTGGGGATGCCGGGCAAGAGGGAGAGCTAATTCAGCGTTGGGTCATGAACGAAGCCCAATACAAAGGCGAGGTAAAACGCTTGTGGATTTCATCCCTAACCACCGAAGCCATCAAAGAGGGTTTTGAGAACTTAAAACCATCTGCCAACTACGATAATCTGTATTACGCCGGATTTTCCAGAGCTATTGGCGACTGGTTACTGGGCATGAATGCGACGCGTTTGTACACCGTAAAACACGGAGGCTACAAGCAAGTTTTGTCTATCGGAAGGGTACAAACCCCAACTTTGGCAATGGTCGTAGACCGATTCAAGGAAATTGAGAATTTCAAACCGCAACCGTATTGGGAGTTGCAAACTTTATATAGAGATACGCTTTTCAGTTATGAAGAAGGGCGATTTTTAAAGAAAGAAGATGGTGAACTTCTAGCCAATAAAGTCAAGGAAAGTGAGTTCGAAGTTGTTTCTGTCGAAAAAAAGAATGGCAATGAGTTTGCACCTAAACTCTTTGATTTAACAGGTTTGCAAGTATATTGCAATACTAAGTTTGGGTTTACCGCTGATGAAACGCTTAAAATTGTTCAGACTTTGTACGAACAAAAAGTGGTCACCTACCCCAGAGTTGACACTACGTTTTTACCCGATGATATTTATCCAAAAGTGCCCGGCATCCTTCAAAATTTAACCAATTATGCCGCGTTGACGCAACCGCTTTTAGGGAAAAAGATTAAAAAATCGCCTAAAGTTTTCAACAATAAAAAAGTTACGGATCACCACGCGATTATTCCAACGGGCGTACAAAACACTTTGCAATACAATCAGCAGCAAGTCTATGATATTATTACAAAACGTTTTATTGCGGTTTTTTATGATGATTGTTTGGTAGCCAATACCACAGTAATTGGAAAAGCTGCGGATGTACATTTTAAAACCACTGGAAAAGAAATCTTGAAAAAAGGTTTTCGCATCGTTTTTGAAGACCCAAACACCAAAGAAAAAGAAGCCGATATCTTGCCAAGTTTTGTTGTAGGCGAAAAAGGACCGCACGAACCTTCGTTTTTAGAAAAGGAAACCAAGCCACCGAATCAGTTTACCGAGGCAACTTTATTGCGCGCCATGGAAACCGCGGGTAAACAAGTTGACGATGAAGATTTACGCGAATTAATGAAAGAAAATGGTATTGGTCGTCCATCAACACGGGCTAATATTATTGAAACCCTTTTTAAACGCCAGTACATCGTAAGAAACAAAAAACAGGTATTGCCAACGCCAACGGGGATTCAACTGATTGATACCATTCAAAATGATTTGGTAAAATCGGCAGAACTTACTGGTTCTTGGGAAAAGCAGTTGAAAGATATTGAAAAGGGAATTTTTACCGCCGGTGCGTTTATCAACAATATGAAACGCATGGTCGAAACTCTGGTGTTTGAAGTGCGAAGTGAAACCAAGCGCGCCAATATTTCGTATGCAGGAACTGTCCAAAAACAAGAAGCGGTTGTTGAGAAAAAGAAAGCGGCAGGAATTTTGGCGGAAGCCTGTCCGAAATGTAAAAAAGGAACGCTTATAAAAGGAAAATCCTCCTACGGTTGTTCCGATTATAAAGCAGGTTGCACGTTTCTGTTGCCCTACACTTTTGCCGAGAAAAAAATATCCGAGAACCAATACTTGCGATTGCTTCAAAAAGGATCTACCGTAAACTTGAAAGACTTCAAAACTGATGACGGAACCGTCGAAGGTTTGCTTCGCTTTGACGAAAATTTCAAACTATTATTAGAACCTAAGAAAACTTTGGCGAAAGCCGTCCCAGACGAATTAGCCTGTCCAAAATGTCAAGAAGGAACGGTTCTGAAAGGAAAAACCGCTTACGGTTGCAGCCACTATAAATCAGGCTGTGATTTTAAAGTAACTTTTGATGTAGTTCGAATGAAACTAAAAGATCAAAAACCGACGAAAGATTTGGTTTATACAATTTTGAAAGAAAGTATTTAATTTTAAACATATAAGTCATATAAGATCGCAAGTTAGCTGAAATTGTTTATTTTTCCTTATGTGACTTATATGGTAAAGTTTTTGATGTTTGAATATTCCAGAACTATTCCTAATTTAGCCATTCAAAAAAACATCAAAAAACTTCCATTAATGTTTCAAAAAACAACTCTTATACTGCTTTTATTAGCCATTGTTTCCTGCAAAAATTCAGACTCCAACGAAAAAGATAAAATCAAAGCAGCGCGCTGGATACTAGGAAACTGGGGAAATAAATCGGCAGACGGAAAACTCTCCGAAACTTGGAAAAAAGTTAATGACAGTACTTTTCAGGCCCAATCCTACTTCATAAAAGAAAAAGACACCTTGCATTTTGAATCCATTACGATACAGCAAAAAGGAGAAGAATTGAGCTATAGTGCAACCGTAAAAGGGCAAAATAGCGACAAGCCCGTTACTTTCAAACTCACCAATTCTACCGAAAAACAATTGGTCTTTGAGAATCCAAAACATGATTATCCTAAAAAAATCATTTATACACAGATAAACAAGGATGGCTTAGTAGCTGAAATTTCTGGAACTCTGGAAGGGAAACCCAGTTCAGAGAAATTTTCGATGAAGAAAATCAAATAAAATTTTAACATATCGCCTATAAATTGAAACCTTGCTCTAAAAAAGTAAGGTTTTTTTATGCTCTTATAATACTGAATTTCAATAACCTGAAAAATATTTCTAATTCGCTATTCATATTTAATCTAAATAATTTTTGTTAAATCAAAAGTGGGTTATATATTTGCATCGTTATTTTTAATTATTCCAAATAAACAATCATGAAATATATTTTACTACTTACTTTAACCCTATTATTTAGTATGGCTGGCTTTGCACAAGAAGAAGCGAGTATTATTGAAAAAGCAAATTCAATTGAAACATTTGACACTGTTTCAGATACTATAAAAAATAAAAAAGGGGAAATTCTTAAAGAAGTTATTATAACACAACCACAAAAATCAGTTTCAGCGGTACGATCAGGTTTAAAACCAATGGATGTTCCGCAAAGCGTGCAAATAATTGGTGCAGAAATCATAGCGCAACAACAATCAATTAGACTGAGCGATGTAATAAAAAATGTAAATGGTGTGTATGTTAGTTCCGCACGTGGTGGAGCTCAGGAATCTTTTTGGTCTAGAGGATATGACATGTCTGCAAACAATATGTTTAAAAACGGTTTCCGTTTTAATGGAGGTTCATTACCTGAAGTTTCTTCATTAGAAAAAGTAGAAATACTAAAAGGAAGTGCTGCATTATTATACGGAAACGTAGCTCCGGGCGGAATTTTGAACATGGTAACTAAAGTGCCATCCTTCAAAAAAGGAGGAGAAATAGTGATGCAAATAGGAAGCTACTCTTTTTACAAACCATCAATTGATGTTTACGGCCCGTTAAATAAATATATTGCCTACCGCTTCAATGGTTCTTATGAAAATTCAGAAAGCTTTAGAGATGTTGTAAAAAAAGAACGTTATTACATCAATCCCTCTTTTCTTTTCAAAGTGAGTGATAAAACAGAAATCACGTTGCAAGGAGATTATTTAAAAGACAATTGGACACCTGATTTTGGAACAGGAAGCATTGGAAAAGAAATTTTAGATTTTCCTCGTAATATCTATCTAGGGGCAAAATGGTCTAACGGACAAACCAAAACAGCCTCCGTTTCCGGATTGGTAAGCCATGATTTTAATAAGAACTGGAGACTGGATTTTAATACTTCATTTCAAGATTACAACAGAAATTGGATAGGTACGGAACGCATTCAACCTGCATCTAATGGAGATTGGAAACGACCATTGGGACAAAATAGAAACTTAGAACAAATCATTGGAGAACAATTCAGTTTACAAGGAAATTTTACAACCGGAAAAGTGAAACACCAACTATTCACTGGTATGGATTTTGAAAACTCTTTTTTACAAGCGTATACCTTTGTATTTTCTCCAACAGCTTATGGTAGCGGAAATATATTTGATTTCGATAATTTTGACCAAGGTGGAGCAATACCAAATGGTAATAATACTAAAATAGTAAAAACAGAAACCAATCGTTTTGGAATCTATGCACAAGATTTAATCTCAGTTACCGAACAATTTAAAGTTTTGGCTGGAGTTCGTTGGTCTTGGCAAGAAGCACAAGCGGAAACAACAGACTTGATTAAAAACACCGTTACGGAGGAAAAAAAACGTATTGACGAGGCTTTTTCGCCAAAAGTTGGATTGGTATTGCAATCAACAAAAAACACTTCTTTGTTTGCTAGTTACGCAAACTCCTTCACACCAAATACAGGATTTACAGTAAACAACGAAGTGATTAAACCTTCGGTTATCGATCAATATGAAGTTGGGGTTAAAAAAGATTTCTGGAGAGGGATTTTCAGTACCAATGTAACTTTATACCAAATTACAAATAGCAATTTAGCTCAAACTGCCGAATTTAAAGCAGATGGTATTACACAAAATACCGACACTAACGTAAAAGTTTTAAGTGGAGCAACTAAAAGCAAAGGAGTAGAAATAGACATCACTGCAAAACCTGTTGAAGGTTTGAATATTATGGCTGGTTACAGTTATAACGACATGCGCTATACTAAAACTTCGGGATTAAACGGAAGCAATATTGAGGGGGACCGTTTGGCTAGAACGCCAGCCAACACTGCTAATTTCAGTTTATTCTACAAATTACCAACAGGCGCATTAAAAGGATTATCTGTAGGGACTATGGCTAATTACATTGGGAATAGATTGGGCGGGTGGAACAACCAATATGATTCAAAGATGCCAAATGGGATTTGGGAAAGAGAAATTCCTATAGACGGTTATACCACTATTGATGTATCTGCAGGGTATGAATGGAAACAATTTTCAATCTTATGTAAATTGTCTAATATTACGAATGAATTGAATTATACCGTTCATGAAAATTATAGTGTGAATCCAATTGCACCTCGCCAAGTAATGACGAGTTTAAAATATAAATTCTAATAACCATACCTTTTTAGAGGCTCAACATAGTATAATCAAAAACTTTTTTTTGAAATTTTATAATTTTAAAATCGACAAAAAAGTTTTTGATTTTTTTATGCAGAATAGATTATTTTCGCAAAAAACAAAACCAGAATATACTACAAACATGAAAAAAAAGACCTTCAGAAATTTACATAGAGATTTAGGTTATTTCTATATTGGACTTATTGTCTCGTTTGCTTTATCAGGACTTATGATGAACCACAGAGATTCCTGGCATCCGGAAAAATACACTACTGAAACTAAAGCTATAGCAGTAAAACTTCCGGCAGAAAGCGAAATCAATGAGAAATTTGCAGAAGATTTAGGGAAAAAATTAGGAATCGATGACAAGTTCAGACGTCATAATGTAAAGAAAGATGTCTTTAAAATTTCTTTTGAAAACCACGATGTCGAAATTGATATGAAAACCGGCAAAGGAGAAATTGTCTCTTTCCTGAAAACGCCAATTATCAGTCAATCTATGAAACTGCATAAAAACACATCTGATTTTTGGATTTATTATTCTGATATTTTTGCTTTGAGTTTAATACTGATTGCATTAACCGGAACAATAATGGTAAAAGGAGGAAAATTCAGTTTCAAACAACGCGGCTGGAAACTGGCAGTTGCCGGAGTTCTTTTTCCGCTGTTGTTTTTGATTTTGTTTGGTTAAAAAAACTGTTCATCATAACTATACAATCCTCGTTTAGCAATAAGCGAGGTTTTTGTTTTAAAAAAGAAATTACGTTTTACTATATTTGACCAACAAAAAGTGAAACCGAAATAAATCTTATGAAAAATTCAAACAACAACCAATTAAAGAAAAGTCTAGGTTTAAGTTTTGGTATTGCGGTATTAATTGGCGGTACAATTGGTGTTGGAATTCTACGCACACCAGGTATTATTGCTGGTATGCTAGATAATTATTGGCTTATAATTGCTTGTTGGATTTTTGGGGGAATCTATATCTTAATTGGAGCAAATTCCTATGCAGAATTAGCCACAATGCTGCCTAAAGCCGGGGGATCGTACAATTATATAAAAAGGGCTTTTGGGGATTACGCCGGTTTTCTCTCAGGATGGTTTGATTATATTGCAAATTCTGTGCCTCCCGCTTTTTACTGTATCGTTATCAGCGAATATATTGTTATTTTATTTCCAAGCTTAGAAAGTCAGACTACAATTATCGCCATTGCCTTTTTGATTGCTTTTACCTTACTTCATGTCAGTGGTGTAAAAAACGGAAGTTATTTCCAGCAGCTGACAAGTGTGATTAAAGTCGGAGTTTTTGTGGCCTTAATCGTTGCCTGCTTCATGTATTCAGGAGTCCAATTTAATCCTATTGAAAAAGACACTCCATTTTTTGAAATGGGAATACTATTTGGATTTTTTAAATCACTTCAATTAATAATTGGTACTTATGACGGATGGTATGCCGTTTGCTTTTTTGCAGAAGAGGATAAAAACCCGAGTAAAAACATTCCTAAATCATTATATACCGGAGCTATAATTGTCATTGTACTTTACGTATTAATAAATACGGCATTCTTTCATGTATTGCCTGTTTCCGCATTAGCTAATTCTCCTTTGGTCGCTGCAGATGTTGCTAAAGTGGTTTTTGGAACTAAGGGTGCAATTATAGTAACCGTCATAGCCATTTTTTCTTTGATTAGTATTCTCAATGCCTATATGATGATTCCGGCGCGCATTCTATTCGGATTGAGTCGCGACGGATTTTTTATTCAAAAAGGAACTAAAATAAACAAAGGCGGTACTCCGATCGTAGCACTTTTAGTATCTTCCTTAATTAGTTTGCTGCTGATTTATGTCGGTTCCTTCGAAGTGCTATTTTCATTTGGAACTTTCATGTCAGTTATTGTTTGGGGATTGGCCTATTGCTCGCTCATAAAATTAAGAAATAAAGAACCTGATTTACCCAGACCTTATCGCTCTTGGGCCTATCCTTGGACCACGATACTCGCGATTACGGCTACAGTAGCGTTATTGGTGGGTTTTGCTTACAGCGACACTAAAAATTTTATAATTATCCTAGTTATTTCAGCACTTTCCTATCCCGTCTTTTTGCTTTTAAATCGCAGAAATAGAAAGGAGTAGGTTTTAAATTCTGATATCGTTAGTGACAATAATCAGAACCTTCATTTTCTAAAAAAACCCATTCGCCGCAGTCTACGGCGAATGGGTTTTATATTTAAAAAAGAATCTAATCCTTATTTCAATCCAGCCAAACTATGTTTGATGGTTTCAATCTTAGACAAAGCATCTCCTTCTTTTTGAATCTCGTTAGCCAATACTTTCTACGGGGCTCCAGCCACAAATTTCTCATCCGCTAATTTGATTTGAAATGATTTCAGGAACCCTAGTGTATAAACTAACTCTGCCTCTAATTTTGCGATCTCTTCTTCTACATTTATATTTCATTTTACACAGAAAGACAAAGCACCATCCATTTTATCAGAAACATATTCCAATGAAGTAATGTTCCCCAATTTAGTCACGACGGTATCAAAAATCTACGGGCTATGTAAGAGCCTATTAATTCAAAATTAAAAATCACTCCTTCATCATTAAAATCATGTACGGAGATTATAACTTCACTCATAAAACTTTTTAAAAGGTTGACTAAACCAACAAATCTCTGCCACATTACTGTGAATATTGCAACCTTTTTCAAAAATTGTGTAATACTACCCCTCACTTAGAAGTCTACCTTTATTGATTATAAATCCGTTACGAATTAAATTATTTCACAATGGACAAAAATCAAACAACGGAATTTACAACAACCACAGCGCAGCAGAACAAAACAAAGATTCGGTTAACCAATATGCAAACGAACATTGTCATAATAGCAAGACCAAAGAAAAAGTAGATTCAATACGAAACGTAAAAAGAGCTAAAAAAACAAGATTCCAACGAAGTAAGAATATAAATCCAAGTTAACAAAAAAAAAAATGAGCAATACAAAAAATTTGAATAACAAAGAAGCTATTGACAAACTGAAAAGTTTAGTTGATGAAATAATGATCTGCCTTTTCTGCACCGACCTTGAAACAGACGATGGCTCTACTTGCCGACCAATGTCAGCTATAAAAGTTTGCGACCAAGGCAATATTTGGTTTTTCAGCGAGAAGGACAGCGAAAAAAACAAATCCATTGAAGCAAACAAAAATGTGCAACTCTTTTTTTCGCATCCTGGTAAGAGCAGCTACTTAGTTGTAAACGGTGTAGCCGAAATAATTTTGGACAAAACAAAAATTGAAGAACTCTGGACACCAGTAGCTAAAATTTGGTTCAAAGAAGGTAAAGAAGACCCCAATATTTCAATAATAAAAGTAAGCCCAACGACTGCTTATTACTGGGATACGGACGGCAACCAAATGATAAACTTTATTAAAATGGTAGCTTCCGTTGCCACAGGAACAAATTTAATTTCGGGCAACCAAGGAGCTCTAAATGTATAGCTAATAATCAAACTGAATACCAACAAAAAAATACGTAAAAAAACCCATTCACCGCAAGACGAATGGGTTTTTGTCATTTTAAAAAAGTATCTAAAGCTTATTTCAATCCAGCTAAACTATGTTTGATGGTTTCAATTTTAGACAAAGCATCTGTTTCTTTTTGAATCTCGTTCGCTAATACCTTCTCCGGGGCTCCAGCCACAAATTTCTCGTTCGCTAATTTACTTTGAACTGATTTCAGAAAACCTACCGTATAAACTAACTCTGCCTCTAATTTTGCAACTTCTTCTTCTACATTTATATTTCCGGTAATTGGGATGAAATATTCATTTGACTTTACGCGGAATGACAAAGCGCCGTCCACTTTATCAGAAACATATTCCAGTGCAGTGATGTTCCCTAATTTAGTCACTACCGAATCAAAATGGGTTGAGGCTTTATCATTATTGACGATTTTCAATTCAATCGTATCTTTGAACGGAATATTCTTGTCTTTACGAATCGTTCTTATTCCTGAAATTACCGCAATTGTATTTTCGAAATCTGATATTAAACGGTCATTAAAAGGTTTTAATTCTGGCCAAGTCGAAACAATTAATGCTTCTTCAGTAGTTCTTTCGGCAAGAATTTGCCAAATTTCTTCTGTTAAGAACGGCATAAACGGATGCAATAATTTCATGTTGTTTTCTAGCATTTCAATCGCTTTTGCAAAAGTTACGCTGTCAATTGGTTGTTGGTACGCCGGTTTTATCATTTCCAGGAACCAAGAACAGAAATCATCCCAAACCAGTTTATAAATTACCATTAAAGCATCGGAAATTCTATATTTTTCGAAATTGTCCTCGATTTCCAGAAGGGTTTGTTGCAATTTGGCTTCATACCATTCAATCGCTACTTTTGAAGATTCCGGCTGCGGAATAGTATCCGAAACTTCCCAACCTTTTATCAGTTTAAACGCATTCCAGATTTTATTCGTAAACGCTTTTCCTTGATTACACAATTCTTCATCAAACATAATATCATTCCCTGCGGAAGCGCTCAAAAGCAATCCTACACGCACACCATCGGCACCAAATTTCTCAATCAAGTCCAACGGATCCGGTGAATTACCTAATGATTTAGACATTTTACGTCTTTGTTTATCACGAACCAAACCTGTCAAATATACATTTGTAAATGGTTTTTTACCTGTATATTCGTATCCTGCAATAATCATTCTCGCCACCCAGAAAAACAAAATATCCGGACCGGTTACTAAATCATTCGTTGGATAATAATATTTAAAATCTTCGCTTTCCGGATCCATTATTCCGCCAAAAACCGACATTGGCCATAGCCAAGAAGAAAACCAAGTATCTAGAGCATCGACGTCTTGTCGTAAATCTTTTATTTCAAGTTTAGCGTTTGAAGTTTTGGCTTTTGCCAATTCTAAGGCTTCGTCGATAGATTCAGCCACCACAAAATCTTCCTTTCCATCTCCGTAAAAATAAGCAGGAATCTGTTGTCCCCACCATAATTGACGGGAGATATTCCAATCACGTATATTATTTAACCAATGTGCATAGGTATTATTAAAACGAGCAGGGTGCAATTTAATTTCACCATCAACCAATACTGATTTGATGGCTGGCTTAACTAAATCTTCCATTTTCAGGAACCATTGGTCTGATAAACGAGGTTCGATAACTGCTTTGGTCCTTTCAGAAGTTCCCACTTTATTCAAGTGAATTTCTGTTTTGGCCAAAGCACCAATGCTTTCTAATTCTTTGGAAATTTCTTCCCGAACCACAAAACGATCTTTTCCTTGGTAATGCAATCCAAAACTATTTAAAGTTGCATCCTCATTGAAAATATCAATAATCTCCAGATTGTGCTTCTCTCCTAGCGCCTTGTCATTCATATCATGAGCCGGAGTCACTTTTAGACAACCCGTTCCAAATTCGATATCAACATATATATCTTCAATAATTGGAATCACTCTTCCGCATATTGGAACAATCGTTTTCTTCCCTTTCAGATGAGCAAAACGTTCATCATTTGGATTAATACAAATCGCGGTATCCCCGAAAATAGTTTCCGGACGCGTTGTAGCAATTGTAAGGAAATCTTCACTTCCTTCAATTTTATATTTTAGGAAATATAATTTCCCTTCTTGTTCTTCATAAATTACTTCTTCGTCAGACAAAGTAGTTTTTGCTTCAGGATCCCAGTTTACCATTCGGTATCCTCTGTAAATCAATCCTTTGTTATATAAATCCACAAAAGACCTAATTACAGAAGCTGACATATCAGGATCCATGGTGAATTTTGTTCTTTCCCAATCACAAGAAGCACCCAATTTTTTTAATTGGTCTAAAATTACACCGCCATATTTATCAGTCCATTCCCATGCGTGAGCCAGAAACTCCTCGCGAGTCAGATCATTTTTATTAATTCCTTCGGCTTTTAATTTAGCAACAACCTTAGCTTCAGTAGCTATAGAAGCATGATCCGTTCCTGGAACCCAACAAGCATTGAAACCTTTCAGACGCGCTCTTCTTATCAAAACATCCTGAATCGTGTTGTTTAACATGTGCCCCATGTGCAAAACTCCAGTTACGTTAGGCGGAGGAATTACAATGGTATACGGTGTTCTATGATCTGGCTCCGAGTGAAAATAATTATTTTTCATCCAGTAGTCATACCACTTATTCTCAATAGTTTTAGCGTCAAATTGTGCAGGAATTGTCATAAAAGCAACTGTTAAAACCAAAATTATACTTTGGTCTGATATTTGTAATTAGTATACGGAACAAAAGTAAATAATTAAGTACACTATAAAAAGAGAAATAAATATTTGTACGTTAATTAAAACAAAGTACATTTACTTAAATGAATTTAAAAAAATTAAAATGAAAAAAATAATTACTTTAATGGCAATCCTGTTAGTTAGCAGTGTGGGTTTTGCTCAGTCTGGAGCTAAAATTGATTTTTCAGCCAAAGACAACACTATAGATTACGGTAGAATAGCTAAATCAAGCGACAATGGAATACGGGTTTTTGAATTTACAAATACGGGGAATGCACCTTTGATTATAACCTCAATACAGTCAACAGCAAATTGCACCATATTATCAAGCACAAAAGATCCCATCCTGCCTGGTAAAAAAGGAAAAATAGAGATAAAATACAATATGATTGCAGGGCCAATTCGAAAAACAATTACGGTTGAATCTAATGCGGTGAATTACGAGGAAGGAAGAGTAGCTTTAAAAATAAAAGGAGAAGTTATTTCTAACTAAATCCATGAGTTAATTAATAATTAGCGCTTTATGAAAATTTTCATAAAGCGCTTTTTTTTATAGAACATCTTGCAACTGAAACTTAAATTTAAGTGTTTTGTTATTTCGTTCGACTTCCATTGTAATCCATAATTCCTCTTCTGATTTCAAAAAGGAATTCATTTGTTGCAACGAATACTTGTAGCTAGGATTCCCGTTTATAGAAATAATTATGTCGTCTTTCAGCAAACCAGAGACAAAAGCAGGTGAATTTTTTCGAACATTTGCAATTGAATAAACAGGTTTCAGATTAAATTTATATTTAAAATTAGTACCATTCTTTTCTGTTCGTATTTTAAAAGGATCCTCTGAAACTACAACAGGCAACGTTTGCAGATAGAATGTTTCTTGTACCCATTGCATTCCTTGCTGTTGAATTTCAATTCCACTTTTATTGTAATTAAAAGGCGCGTTAAATTCCCTATTTTTCTTTAAATAAAGAACTCTGTTAGTATAATCAAGAACGATTGTAAATCGTCTAAAAATTTCACCTCCTACGGAACCCACTCGACCAGGAACCATTTTTACGCTTTTTAATGAAATCGAATCTGGGAAAGCAGCTATAGGATTTTTAAATTCAAATTCAGACATTTTAAATTTAAGAACTCGCGCTCGCTTTCCTTCTACATCGCCACTAAATCCTTTCCCTAGGTAATCCTCAAAATTTTTAGTCGGTATTTTAATTAATACGGATTCTTTATCAAAAAGCCAAAGTGCATCACTATTACCAATGTCTATTAATAATTTTGCCGGAAATTCTATTGAATCAATCGTAACACCATTGACTACATATGGCTTATTTTTTTCAATAGTAATGGGGGTTTCCTTAAATTTTTTTTCTATTTTTTTCCTATTCTTATCATTATTTCTGTGAATGGTAATTCTTTTTCTTTCATAATTTATTTCCACTAAATTATTTTTAAAAAAATGATATCCTATAATTCCATTTACAGGAATTCCAATATGAGAAGAAAGATTAAACTCTTGGTCTAAAACAATGTATAATAAATGATTTGCAGATTTTAATCCTTGAACCTCTAAGATATTATTGGTTGCTTTCAATCCTTCAATAGGTTCTTCTCTTCCCAAACCCCGCAAAGTGATTTTTTCAACATTAGAAAATGAAATTTCTTTTTTTTCTTCCAAACTGAATAAAATAGTTTCTTCGACACCGGAATCCAACAAAAAATTTAATTCTATGCCATTGACTTTAATTGGAATAAAAATCAAATTATTGATTAGTTTAAAAGCAACAGTTACTTTATCAACCTCTTTATTGAATTGAAAACCATCTTGAGCCAAAATAGGCCAAACACAAACAAAAATAAAAAATACAGAAATTACTTTTTTCATTTATATTCATTTTGATAAAAATACACAAAATATTGATTATTTGTATAAATTTTACAATAATTACAATTCTGTTTAACAGCAATTTTCAGAAAAAAAATGCAAATTTGCACTTCAACAATTGAACCATGCCAAAAATATCCAACAAAGGCAAGAACATGCCCGAATCACCAATACGTAAATTGGCTCCCTTTGCAGAAATAGCAAAGAAAAAAGGACATAAAGTATATCATTTGAACATAGGTCAACCTGATATAAAAACACCTGAAATAGCTATTAATGCCATCAAAAACATTAATTTAACGATTTTAGAGTACAGTCATTCTGCGGGCAATGAAAGCTATAGAAGAAAATTGTCAGAATTTTACAAACGCCAAAATGTTGCTGTAGAATTTGAAGATATTATAGTTACTACCGGAGGTTCAGAAGCCTTATTGTTTGCATTAGGCACCATCATGGACCAGGGAGATGAAATCATCATTCCCGAACCTTTTTATGCTAATTACAGTGCATTTTCAACTGCATCTGGCGGTAGCGTAGTTCCCGTAATTTCAACAATTGACACCGGATTTGCACTTCCTATCATTTCTGAATTCGAAAAGTTAATTACACCTAAAACAAAAGCCATTCTGATTTGTAATCCTGGAAATCCAACGGGTTATTTATATTCAAAGGAGGAGATTATGCAATTGGCCGCACTTGTTAAAAAATATGATATTTTTTTAATTGCAGACGAAGTATACAGAGAGTTTATTTACGATGGTGACACCCATTATTCCGTAATGAATATTCCTGGGCTTGAAGGACACGTGATTATGATTGATTCTGTTTCAAAGCGCTATAGTATGTGTGGAGCAAGAATAGGATGTCTGGTGTCCAAAAATAAGGAAGTAATGGCTACCGCTATGAAATTTGCACAAGCCCGATTAAGTCCGCCAACTGTGGAACAAATTGCTTGTGAGGCCGCTATTGACACTCCTCAAAGTTATTTTGACGAAGTAATTTCAGAATATAGAGAACGCAGAGACACCTTAATCTCTGAATTAAATAAAATAGAGGGTGTCATTGTAACGAAACCTAAGGCCGCTTTTTATTGCATCGCGCAACTTCCTGTTGACAATGCTGATATTTTTGCACAGTGGCTTTTAGAAAGTTATGATTTCAATGGTGAAACGGTTATGGTTGCCCCTGCAGCAGGATTTTATTCTACTCCTGGAATGGGCTTAAACCAAGTACGTATTGCTTATGTATTAAAGACAGAAGATCTTATTAGTGCCGTTCGTGTTCTGAAAGAAGCTATTCCAGTTTACAATGCAATCCGACTAAAAAAACTAATTGCTGCCCAATAATTAAAAGTGACAGGCAACAAATAATCATAAGAAATAGAGCTAAGGCGGTAACCAAAAAGTTATTGCCTTTAGTTTTTAAGGCTAAAAAACAATCTGACATCCCCAATCTTCTCTCTAAAACCATCATTAAATAGTATAACCTATAGAAATTCTTTAATTTTTATTAATTATCTTTACCGCTTAAATATATACACCCACTATAATAGTTGCTTTTAATGATAAATAACGAAGAATTTCAAGACGAAATAGGAGACAATCACATTGGTTTATCGGCAAAAAATCCAGTACGCGAAGATGCTTTTGCTATTTCTGATGAAGAAAAAATAGAAAAAATAAAAAAAGACGTTGAAAATATTCTACTAACCCTTGGAATGGATTTGACAGACGACAGCATGAAAGGTACGCCCAATCGTGTAGCAAAAATGTTTGTAAAAGAAATTTTTGGAGGACTGAATCCTGCCAGAAAACCAAAAGCTTCTACTTTTGACAACAACTACAAATACGGTGAAATGTTAGTAGAGAAAAACATTATCGTTTACTCTACGTGCGAACACCATTTATTACCAATTATAGGAAGAGCACATGTTGCTTATATTTCCAATGGAAGAGTGATTGGGCTTTCTAAAATGAACCGAATTGTGGAATATTATGCCAAAAGACCTCAGGTTCAAGAGCGTTTAACGATGCAAATTGTTCAGGAATTACAAATTGCTTTGGGCACCGAAGATGTAGCTTGCGTAATTGACGCAAAACACCTTTGTGTAAATTCAAGAGGAATAAGTGATATTGAAAGTAGCACTGTAACCTCTGAATTTGGTGGTAAATTTAAAAATGATCAAACTCGAAGAGAATTTTTGGATTACATTAAATTAGAAACCAAGTTCTAGTCATCCTCTCCCCGACCCTATCCAAAGAAGAGGGAGCCGAGTCTGGTACGATTGGGAAAGAAAAATAACAATTATTAACAACACATTCACCTCTCCGCTCCCTCCCCTTCGGGGAGGGCTGGGGTGGGGAAAATAACAAAACATAAATGCCATTATACAACTCCCAAACCCTAAAAATATACAATTCTCTTTCGGGAGAGAAAGAAACATTCACGCCTATCCACGAAGGAAATGTTGGAATGTATGTTTGCGGACCAACGGTTTACAGCAATGTACATCTTGGGAATGTGCGAACATTTATGTCATTTGATGTGATATTTAGGTATTTTTTGCATTTGGATTACAAAGTGCGTTACGTACGTAATATTACTGATGTAGGACATATTGTGGATGATGTGGATGAAGGGGAGGATAAAATTGCTAAAAAAGCACGTTTAGAGCAACTGGAACCTATGGAAGTCGTGCAACGTTATACGGTAGATTTTCATGATATTTTGACTGCTTTTAACTTTTTACCTCCAAGTATCGAGCCTACAGCAACAGGTCATATTATTGAGCAAATAGAAATTATCAAGACCATTATTGACAAAGGAATTGGCTATGAAGCCAACGGCTCTGTTTATTTTGATGTGGTAAAATTTAATGAAACCAATCATTATGGAAGATTAAGCGGCCGTAATATTGAAGATATGCTTGCTAACACTCGTGATCTTGACGGACAATCTGACAAGAGAAATCCACAGGATTTTGCACTTTGGAAAAAAGCCGAACCACAACATATCATGCGATGGCCTTCCCCATGGAGCGATGGTTTTCCGGGCTGGCACTTAGAATGTACCGCTATGAGCACTAAATATTTAGGCAATCATTTTGATATTCACGGCGGTGGAATGGATCTAAAATTCCCTCATCATGAATGTGAAATTGCACAGAACGAGGCTTGCACGGGTCAAACTCCAGTAAATTATTGGATGCACGCCAATATGCTAACCTTGAATGGCAAAAAAATGGCTAAATCTACCGGAAACAATATCTTGCCAAGAGAGATTTTGACGGGTGATAATGGCATTTTAAGCAAAGCATTCTCTGCATCTGTGGCTCGTTTTTTCATGCTACAAGCACATTACAGAAGTATTCTTGATTTCTCTGACGATGCCATTGTTGCAGCCGAAAAAGGATACAAGAGATTAATGGAAGCTTTAGAAGCACTAAAAGAATTAGTTCCAAATTCCAATGCAACATTAGATATTGCGAGTTGGAAACAGTCTTGTTATCATGCTATGAATGACGATTTTAATACTCCGATTTTGATTGCTCAATTATTTGAAGGCGTTCGATTTATCAATCTACTAAAAGAAGGAAAAGAAACGTTGACATCTGCTGATTTAAAGACTTTTTCTGCAACAATGCAAGCTTTTGTATTTGATGTTTTAGGTCTTGAAAACGAGAAAATTTCAGATAGCAATAATGATAAATTAGAAGGCACCGTAAATATGTTGATTGAAATGAGAAAACAAGCCAGAGACAATAAAAACTTTGCCTTGTCTGATCAGATTCGTGATCAATTGATTACATTAGGAATTCAATTGAAAGATGCAAAAGAAGGCACAACCTTTACTATATAACGAGAGAATTTTTCAATTAGAGAATTAGATAATTTGCCATTTTTCTAATTGACACATGAACCAATTTTTTGATTAAATCATGAAAATAACTGCTCCTTTTGTTTTATTAGTTCGGTTTTATCAAAATGCAATATCCCCATTTACGCCTTCTGCCTGTAGATTTGAACCGACTTGTTCTTCCTATATGATTGAAGCATTACAAAAACATGGATTAATTTACGGTGGGTATTTAGGATTAAAAAGAATATTGAGTTGTAATCCCTGGGGCAGAACTGGTTACGATCCTGTTCCCGAAAAAAAATGCAATCACGAACATTAACCTTTTATTGGTACGAATTTTACTTTAATTCTTTATTTTTACAAAATATTAAAAAATAATCATACATGACACACGCTATAAATATAATTTGGAATCCATCAGAAGGAATTGATTTAGGTTTTTTTGTAATTCGATATTACAGTTTAATGTTTGTAATCGCCTTTGGATTAGGATGGTATATCATGAAAAATATATTTGAACGCGAAGGAGAATCAATAGAAAAATTAGACTCTTTGTTTATATGGACCGTTCTGGCCACATTAATCGGAGCACGCTTAGGCCATGTTTTCTTTTATGATTGGGAATATTACAGAAATCATCTACTGGAAATATTTTTGCCTTTTCGTTTTACCCCCCAATTTGAATTCACAGGTTATCAAGGTTTAGCGAGCCATGGCGCTGCTATATCGATAATAATTGCGATGTATTTTTACAGTAAAAACGTATTAAAAAGACAACAATTATGGATTTTAGACAGAGTGGTAATACCTGTTGCCAGTGGAGCTATTTTTGTAAGGTTAGGAAATTTTTTCAATTCTGAAATTGTTGGAAAAGAAACAACATCTTCTTTTGGAATCCGTTTCATTCGTGATAAATTTACTCCAAATGACGCCACAAATGCAACTCAATTAGCCAATCCAAATGACGCATATCACGCCATCGCTACCGACCCAAAATTCGCTGCTTTATTAGAACAAGTTCCTGCGAAACATCCTGCACAATTATATGAAGCCATTTGTTATATTTTTGTTTTTGCAATTTTGTTTTTCTTGTATTGGAAAACGGACGCTAGAAAAAAATCAGGGTTTTTATTTGGATTATTCTTAGTACTTTTATTTTCAGTTCGTATTGTAGTCGAGTCTGTAAAAGAAAGCCAAGGTGGATTTGAAAATTCTTTAGGGTTGTTATCTACAGGACAGTGGTTAAGCATCCCATTTATTCTAATCGGATTGTATTTCATTTTCACTGCCGAAAAACCCGTTAAAGTTTAAGCTTAACCATTCTTATAATAATAAATAAAATAGAAACTGTTAGAATATAAAAAACCTCAAGAGTTCAATACTTTAGAGGTTTTTTTATAATTATCTTTTTAATGAAAAATGGGATTTGAATATTTTTGGAATATTTTGTTCTGCATATTCAACACTAAACCAGTAATCATTTGCTGGCATAGGATGACCATTGTACATCCCGTCCCACCCCAAACTTTTAGGCCTAATTTCTTTTAAAAATTTTCCATAGCGATCAAAAATTAAAATCCTGAAATTGGATTGATCTTCTAAACTAAAAATATTCCAAGTATCATTAGAACCATCATTATTGGGCGTGAAATATTTAGGATAATTAACAACTAAAACATTAGTCTTTGTTATTGGAGCACTACAACCGTTTTTGTCTACAACCGTAATGGTATGAGTACCTAAAGAGACATATTCAAAAACAGGACTTTCTTGAAACGGTCCGTCATCTAATTGATACAAATAGTCTCCTGGTGCAGTAGCAGTAATAGTGACCACTTGATTTTTGACAAATGCTTCTGAAACAGTCCAATCAACGGTAACAAGAGTATTTGATGGACTTACGGTAATAGAGATTGTTTTTGTAGTTGCACATTGTCCTGGATTAGGAGTAAAAACGTAATCACTTGTTCCTCTAACTGATGTATTCACGGTTGCAGGACTCCATATTCCTGTTATTGAAGGAAAATCTGAAGAACTTGCAGGCAAAATTTGAGCAACATCATTTTCACAAACAGCTGTTGGAACATTCACAAAAGTGGGCGTTTTTAATTGATTAACTGTAATAATTAAATTTGCTGTACTTGCACATTGATCAGAGTTGGGAGTAAAAGTGTACGTTGTAGTAGCAGTATTATTTAAGGCTGGGGTCCAAGTCCCTGCATAACCATTATTAGAAATTGTTGGCAAAGGAGCCAAGGGTGTACCAGTACAAATTGCAGGAACCGCCGTGAATGTTGGAATGCCATTTGGTGTAACTGTAATAGTCAAAGTTGCCGTAGTAGCACATTGTCCGGGATTAGGTGTAAAAATATATGGTTTAGTTACCGTATTGCTTAATGACGGTGACCAAATCCCGATAATTCCATTATTAGAAGTTGTAGGCAAAGCTGCAAGTGGAGTTCCTGAACAAATAGCTGGTACCGCTGTAAAAGTTGGTGTTATATTTGGATTAACAGTGATAGTTTTCCTAGTAAATCCTGGAGTAACGCATTGACCAGGATTAGGTGTAAAAGTATAAGTAACAGGTCCCAAAACAGCTGTATTAACTGTTGACGGATTCCAAATACCTGTTATTGGAGTTGCATTAGATGAACTTAAAGGCAAAACCGGAGCTGTTGCATTTTGACAAACAACCGCAGGAATGGTTGTGAAAGTTGGCGTTGCCAATGGTGTAACTGTTACAGGTAATGTTTGCGTGGTCGCACATGGGAATAATATTGGATTTGGAGTAAACACATAACTTCCGTTGGTTGTATTACTGATTATTGCTGGTGACCAAGTTCCGGTAATTAAGTTTGGAGAAGTAGTTCCTAATATTGGTGCAACAGTACCGGAACAAAAAGGAGTTATTGCAGGGAAATTAGGCGTTACTGTTGAAGTTCCGCATGGAACGAAACAAGTAAATTCGGAACGATCACAAGGATATGTTGTATGCCAAACTGTCAAGGTAACTGATTGCCCAGGTAATAAACCAAAAACTTGCAAATTAGTGGGGCCAGTTGTACCGGTTACTGCAGCCCCACTGTCGACAGAATAACTATAGGTATATTGATTAGGCACACCAATAGTATTTGACCAATCAAAAAATACGGAACTATTTTTATCTGCAGCAGCTATTTGAGTGGGGTCACATCTTAAGTTTAATATTGAAGTACCGTTGTCAGCAACAATAATTACATCAATTTTAGATCGGGTACTTTCAACACCACTTATAGTCTCACTTACATAATATGATGTAGTTCCTACAGTAGCTGTTGAAGGAGTCGGAGCTGTTGAAGAGGCCGTTCCACCAGTTGTGTTTGTTCCATACCAATTTAAAGTTCCTCCGGCAGAAGGCGTTGCGGTTAATGGTACTGCAGTGCTATTTTGACATAAATAAATCGGAGAAGTTACTGTTGGTGGAGAAGTAGCAATACGTGAAAGTGGATATTGAGCATGTGGCTTATTTAAAATCCTCGAATTAAAATCATTCTCAACTGAATACATCGTATTATCTAACTTACCAACAACTTCAATTTCATAATCTTCTCTATCACTAATATTATTAGCATAAAGACTAAAATTTATAAATAAATAAACAAAAAGTAAAAATTTAGTAGATTTTTTCATTGCTTTAAACTTTTAAATAACTTAAAAAATCAATTGGTACTATATTGCATTGCTAAGTAAATATAGCAAATTAGAAATTATTATAGTTTTATTTTACTAGATTCAACTAATTAATGCAACTTTAGGGAAAAGATAAAGATATTTTTTCAAAAGAAAGGACTTTAAAGTCCTCTCTCTCGAATGGAATAAATGTTCTTTATTTGCTTCTGACCAAAGTTGTAAATAATGAGCCACTTAACCAGCGAACAAAGATACACAATCGGTGTATTATTAGAACAAAACTATAAAAAAAGCGCAATAGCAGTTTTTTTAAATAGAGATAA